>NZ_JBHWGS010000004.1:0-48384 GCF_042732975.1 Streptomyces sp. NPDC059743
CCGGTGACACCACGAGAGCGGAACAGCCAGGAGGAATAATCCCGGCCGTTCACAGCGTCCTCGCTGTGTTTCTTCAAAGGAACCCAAACCCACCGAAACATTCCGGTCGGGCCCGGGGTATCAACATATCTGGCGTTGACTTTTGGCACGCTGTTGAGTTCTCAAGGAACGGACGCTTCCTTCGTACTCACCCTCTCGGGCTTTCCTCCGGGCTTTTCCCTTCGGTGTTGCTGTCTTGCGTCTCCGACTCTATCAGTCCTTTTCCCTCTCCCTGACCACCGATTCGCAGGCATGCGGATGCGGTGTCCGAAGAACGATCAAGAATTGATAGATGCCACCGGCCCCCGACTCAAAGTCGCACCGGGGCCAGGCAGGAGTACGACCCTACATGCCGTCCACCGACACAGGCAAATCGTTTCCGGTCTCCTCCATGGTCCGCCAACCGGCTGGTCTCCCGCGGAACCGGCACTTCCTATGACTTACCCTTCTGAACAGCACGTCGTCCCATCACAGGCGGTGACGGCGGCCTCGATCCCCCGCCCTCCTGGGAGGCTCCCCATGACCACCGTGACCGCCCCACTGTCCGGCCGTGCCATCGGGCTCGGCGCTGTACCCGATCCGGTTTTCGCCGGCGCGATGGTCGGACCCGGGATGGCCATCGATCCGGTCCGGGAGCCCGGCGAGGCTGTCTCTCCGGTCGACGGTGTCGTGGTGTCGCTGCATCCGCACGCCTTTGTCGTCGTCGACCCGGACGGTCGTGGAGTACTGACGCATCTGGGGATCGACACCGTCCAGCTGAACGGTGAGGGATTCGAGCTGCTCGTCAGCAAGGGAGACACGGTCACGCGCGGGCAGGGAGTCGTGCGCTGGAATCCGGTCGCCGTCGAAGAGGCCGGCAAGTCGCCGGTCTGCCCCGTCGTGGCGCTCGAAGCCACGGCCGACTCGCTCTCCGACGTCCGGGAGGACGGCGAAGTGAAGACCGGCGACACACTCTTCGGCTGGCAGTGACGCCGATGCCGTATGTCAGGGACGAGCGCGGAGCGCTTGTCGTACTTCCCTCGCGGCGATCGGATCGCCGCATAACCGGAGACGGGTGAGATGGAGACAACGCTGCGAGGCGTCGGGGTCAGCCATGGTGTGGCGATCGGCGAGGTCAGGCATATGGGAACCGCGGTGCTCGAACCGCCGGCCAAGCGGATTGCGCCGGAGGAGGCGGAGCGCGAGCAAGGGCGGGCCCGTCAGGCTGTCGACGCGGTGGCGGCCGATCTGATCGCTCGCGGCAATCTGGCCGGCGGAGAGGCCCAGGGCGTTCTTGAGGCCCAGGCGATGATGGCGCAGGACCCTGAGCTGATGGCCGATGTGGACCGGCGGATCGCGGTCGGGAGCACCGCCGAGCGCGGTGTGTACGACGCGTTCGCCTCGTACCGCGCGCTGCTCGCCAATGCCGGGGAGTATCTGGCCGGGCGGGTCGCGGATCTGGACGATGTGCGGAATCGTATCGTCGCCCGGCTGCTGGGCGTTCCGATGCCGGGTGTGCCGGACAGCGACGAGCCGTATGTACTGATCGCCCGCGATCTGGCCCCCGCGGACACGGCGTTGCTCGACCCGGCTCTGGTGCTGGGTTTTGTGACCGAGGAGGGCGGGCCGACGAGTCACAGTGCGATTCTGGCGCGTGCGCTCGGCGTGCCGGCCGTGGTCGCGCTGCCTGGTGCGCAGGAGCTGGCCGAGGGCACGGTGATCGCGGTCGACGGCAGTACCGGTGACATCTTCGTCGAGCCGAGCGCGGCGAAGCGGGCCGAGCTTGAGCAGGCCGCGATCGCGCGGAAGGCCGCGCTGTCCGCCTCCATCGGGCCCGGTGCGACATCGGACGGTCATACGGTGCCGCTGCTGGCGAACATCGGTGGTCCCGCGGATGTGCCGGCCGCCCTCGAAGCGGGTGCCGAGGGCGTCGGGCTGTTCCGTACCGAGTTTCTCTTCCTGGACGACAGCGAGCGGGCGCCGTCGGAGGAGAAGCAGATCGAGGCGTACCGCACAGTCCTCGAAGCGTTTCCCGAGGGCCGGGTGGTCGTGCGGGTGCTGGACGCGGGCGCGGACAAGCCGCTGGCCTTCCTCACTCCGGCCGACGAGCCGAACCCGGCGCTGGGAGTGCGTGGTCTGCGGAGTCTGCTGGACCATCCCGAGGTGCTGCGGACACAGTTGACTGCGCTGGCGAAGGCCGTCCAGGGGCTTCCGGTGCATCTGGAGGTCATGGCGCCGATGGTGGCGGACCGTACGGACGCGAAGGCGTTCGCGGACGCCTGCCGTGAGGCCGGGCTGAGCGCGAAGTTCGGTGCCATGGTGGAGATTCCGTCGGCCGCTCTGCGGTCGCGCTCCATTCTCCAAGAGGTGGAGTTCCTTTCGCTGGGAACCAATGATCTGGCGCAGTACACCTTCGCCGCCGACCGGCAGGTGGGCGCGGTGTCGCGGTTGCAGGATCCGTGGCAGCCCGCGCTGCTGGATCTGGTGGCGCTGTCGGCCGAGGGCGCCAGGGCCGAGGGCAAGAGCTGTGGTGTGTGCGGTGAGGCGGCCTCCGATCCGCTGCTCGCCTGTGTGCTCACCGGGCTCGGTGTGACCTCGCTGTCGATGGGCGCGGCGTCGATTCCGTATGTGCGGTCGGCGCTCGCGCAGCACACGCTGGCGCAGTGTGAGCGTGCCGCTGCCGCCGCGCGGGCCGCGGACACCGCCGACGAGGCCAGGACGGCCGCGCAGGCGGTGCTGTCCGGCGAGTGATCCGGGGAAGGGGCTTCGCGTCGTGGTGTGCGGCGGGAAGCCCCTTCCGCGTTCAGTGGTGGGTGCCGGTGTCGTCGAGGCCGAGGTCGAATCCCGCGCGGTACTCCACGCCCGGTTCCGGGGAGAGCGGCTCTCCGGTGTCCGCGTCGGTGCAGTAGGCGTTGAAGACCTCGGCCTCGGTGAGCGGGACGAGTTCGCCGCGGTCCAGTCGCCAGCCGTGCAGCCGGTCGGGCGTGCCGGTGCCGGGTCCTGTCGTACGCAGGACGACTCCGCCTGGGCTCTCCAGGGCGATGCCCAGGGCCAGCACGCTGACGAATTCGGCTCCTTCGGAGGAGCCGAGCAGCACGGGCGCTCCTTCGGGACTGTCGATGTGGAGGACGGCGAGGAGTTGTTCGCCGGCGGCGGGAACGCTGGAGACGAGATGGTGTGTGCCGGGTCCCGCCGCTTCGAGAAGCCTCAGCAGGATGTGGGAGGCACGGTCGAAGGCCGCGCGTCCGATGTCCTGTCCGCAGTCGGCGCACTCCCCGAGGTCGGCGAGGACCGTCGTCGCGTACTCCCAGGTCGCCCTGCGGACGGCGGTGCTGATCAGCAGTGGCACCAGATGGTCGATGGGCTGGCCCGCGTAGGCGACGGCGGCTCCGCTCCCTGGGAGCGTGGCCGTGAAGCGGCTGCGGCTGGCCGCGGAGTCCGGGTCGAGTCCTCTCTCCGCGCAGTACTCCGCGAACTCCTCGGGATCGAAGAGACCGACGGTGGTGTGCACGCCCCGGGACGCCAGGGATGTGAGCAGTCCGTCGATCTGCCGCAGGTAGGCGGCGTGGTCGTCGAAGGTGAAGGTGGCGTAGCGCCGCATCGCGGTGAAGTCCTGCTCGTCGGCGAGCAGGCCGACGGTGCTGGGGACTTCGCGGCGCAGTCTGCGCCGTGTGGTCCTGGCCGTCCGCCGTGGTCCTGGCCCGGCGGGCCCAGGCCTCTCTGTGCCACCGGTGCGCTGCCGCTGTCCGGTCTGCTGGTGCTGGTGCCGCTCGGTGTGCGCCATGTCTCCCCCTGAGTGCTGTCGGTCACTGCTCACTCACCGTAACCGGAGGGTCTGACAATGGTGATCCTGAATCGGTCGGCGGCCCGGCGACCGGGCAACGGTCGGTGTCAGTGGCGGGTGCGGGCGAGGTCCTCGTAGAAGCGCAGCAATTCGAGATTGTCGACGGAGCCCGCGTTGACGGCCTTGTCCAGTGCCGTGCCCTGGAGGAGGCGTTTGACCGGGACTTCGATGCGCTTGCCGGTCAAGGTGTGCGGGATGCCCGGGACTTCGATGATCTCGTCGGGAACATGGCGTGGCGAGAGCCGCTCACGGATTGTCTCCTTGACCCGTGCGCGCAGTGTGTCGTCGAGGACGGCGCCCGGTGCGAGATGGACGAAGAGCGGCATCCAGTATCCGCCGTCCGGCTCCTCCAGGCCGATGACCAGGGATTCACGGATCTCGGGGAGGCGTTCGACGGCTTCGTAGATATCGGCGGAGCCCATCCGGACTCCCTGGCGGTTCAAGGTGGAGTCGGAGCGGCCGTGGATGACGACCGAGCCGCGGTCGGTGAGGGTGATCCAGTCGCCGTGGCGCCAGATGCCGGGGAACATCTCGAAGTAGCTGTCGCGGTAGCGGCTGCCGTCGGGATCGTTCCAGAAGCGCACCGGCATGGACGGCAGCGGATTGGTGACGACCAGTTCGCCGACCTCGCCGATGAGCGGTTTGCCCTGTGGGTCCCAGGCCTGGAGGTCGGTGCCCAGGCAGGGCGCCTGGAGTTCACCGATCTCGACGGGAAGGGTGGGGACGGCTCCGGCGAAACAACTGCATACGTCGGTACCGCCGCTGACGGAGGCGATCCACAGATCCTCGGCCACATCGTCGTGGAGCCAGCGGAAGCCGTCGGGCGGCAGCGGTGAGCCGGTGGTGGCGACGCATTTGACGCGGGAGAGGTCATGGTCGCGGCCGGGATGCGCCTCCGCCTTGCGGCAGGCCATGACATACGCGGCGGAGGTGCCGAAGACCGTGGTGCCGGTCCGTTCAGCCACGCCCCACTGGGCGTCGACGGCGGGATAGCCCGGGCTGCCGTCGTACAGCACGATCGTGGTGCCGGTGAGCAGACCGGAGACGAGGAAGTTCCACATCATCCAGCCGGTGGAGGTGTACCAGAAGAAGCGGTCCTCGGGACCGAGGTCGAAGTGGAGGCCGATCTGTTTGAAGTGCTCCAGGAGGATGCCGCCCTGGGACTGGACGATCGCCTTGGGCAGTCCGGTGGTGCCGGAGGAGTAGAGGACCCACAGCGGATGGTCGAAGGGAACCTGCTCGAAGACGTCCCTGTCTCCCCTGTCCCCGCCCCCGTCCCCGTCACTGTCCTCGGCCCCGGCACTGTCGGCGGGCGCAGTGCCTGCAGTGAGGGCCGACCATTCGAGGGCTCCCTCCGGGGCCGGCGTGCCCAGGAGCGGGACATGGACGACGGCGCGCAGAGTGGGCAGCTCCCGGCGGAGCTCGGCAACCGTGCCCGTACGGTCGTGTTCCTTGCCGCCGTAGCGGTAGCCGTCGACGGTGATCAGCACGACGGGTTCGACCTGCTGGAAGCGGTCCAGAACACTGCGCGCGCCGAAGTCGGGCGCGCAGGAGGTCCAGACTCCGCCGACGGCGGCGGTGGCGAGCAGCGCGACGGCCGCCTGCGGAATGTTGGGGAGATAGCCGCTGACCCGGTCGCCCGGCCGCACACCGAGGGCGCGCAGTTCCCGGGCGAGGGAGATCACCTGGCGCCGTAGTTCGGACCAGCTCAACGCGATCTGTTCGTGTGTCTCGTCCACGTACAGGATGGCCGGCTCATGGGCGCGGGCCGGATCCTCGGCCGTACGCAAGGCGTGTTCGGCGTAGTTGAGGGTGGCGCCGGGAAACCACTCGGCGCCCGGCATGGTGCGATCGCCCAGGACACGGCTGTACGGAGTGGTGAAACGTACGTCGAACCAGTCGGCAACGGCTTTCCAGAAGGTGTCGAGCTCCTCGACGGACCAGCGGTGCAGCGCCGCGTAGCCGCCTTCGGCCGGAGCTCCGTACCGCTCGGCCGCCCAGGCCTGGAAGCGGGTGACACGCGCTGCGGCGATACGGCCGGGATCCGGCTGCCAGAGAGGGGCAGGGCTTGCTGCTGCTGCGGTCATGGGTCGGCTCCCGGCGGGCTCGGCACCGATGTACGGCGCTGGTGTACTCGTCGCTTCGTGCTCGACGCTGGTGTGCGCCGGTCGCGCGCACGTGCGGGGTGTGCGCGTGACGCGACTGACACGGACGATGCCATGTGATCGTCCCTCGCACCAGGTCTCGTCACCCATGGTCGGCAGGGCGGATATGTGCTCCGACCACGGGTGAACGGGAGTTGAACGATGCCCCACGCACCTAACCCGGATGGCAGGCTGAGCAGCATGGACGGTCGTGAACTGGTGCGTTCGATGAAAGTGGTCGGTTCGGTGCAGGGGCTGCGCGCCATACGGTCGGCGTGGCGCGGGCGGCGTACGGATGCCAGAGAGCTGGCACCGCGCGGCGCGGAGCGGGCCCGGGTGCCGGGACCGGTCAGCGGCGCTGAGCCGCTGCCGGGCGGCGGCACCGTACGGTTCGCGCGCGCGGAGCTGCATGTGTGTGTGACGGTGGGCGGCGCCGTGTTCTGGGGCTGGGACGGCGCCGAGCCCCTGCCCTCGTACGCGCTCGCCGACGCACCGCCCGAGCCGGACACCCGGGCCGGGCTGGAGCCGGACACCGACGGCGGCTGGCGGGTGGTGTCGGAGCGGGTGACGGTGGCGGTTTCACGCCACGGCGGGGTGGAGGTCCGTACACCGGGCGGTGTGGTGCTGCGCCGGGAGCTGCCGCCGCGCTGGTGGGAGCCGGTCGGCGGCGGTCCGGCGCGCTGGGTGCAGCGCAGCGAGGTGGCGGCGGACGCGCGGTTCTTCGGTCTGGGCGGGCGGGCGTCCGGGCCACGGCTGCGGGACGGTACGTACCGGTTGTGGAACACCGATCCCGGCGGTGGCTTCGGTCCGGAGGACGATCCGCTGTATGTGACGATGCCGGTCCAGCTCGTGGTGGCCGACGGCGGGACGCATCTCGCGTTCCACGACAACTCCTGGGACGGCCGGGTCACTCTGCGGGAGGGCGAGGAGGGCGCCGGCTCGGGACACGACCGGCCCGGCACGAGCGAGCTGCGGATGGACGGCGGGCCGCTGCGCTGCTGGGTGATGACCGGTACGCCCGCGCGGGTGCTGCACAGTTGGACGGCGCTGACCGGCGCGCCCACTCCCCCGCCGTCCTGGGCGCTCGGTCCGCAGCACGCGCGCTGGGGCTTCGGCAGTGAGCGGGAGGTGCGGCGGATCGTCGCCGGCTACCGGGAGCGTGGGCTGCCGCTCTCCGCGGTCCATCTCGACATCGATCACTATGACGCGCATCAGGTCTTCACCGTCGACCGTGAGCAGTTCCCGGATCTGCCGGGACTGGCGCGGGAGCTGCGCGCGGACGGCGTACGGCTGGTGTCGATCGTCGATCCCGCCGTGAAGGCGGAGCCCGGCAACGCGGTGTACGACAGCGGTGCCGCGGCCGGAGCGTTCGTACGGGACGCGCGGGAACGGGATGTCCAGGGCGTCGTATGGCCGGGCGAGTGCGTCTATCCGGACTTCACGGATCCGGAGGTGCGCGAGTGGTGGGGCGGTCTGTACGAGGAGCGGCTGGCGCAGGGCTTCGCCGGCGTGTGGCACGACATGAACGAGCCGGTGTCCTTCGCCCCGTTCGGTGACACAACGCTGCCGCGTTCGGCCAGGCATCGGCTGGAAGGTAGAGGCGGAGACCACCGTGAGGCCCACAATGTGTATGGACTCACCATGGCGCGGGCTGGTTTCGAGGGCCTGCGACGGCTGCGGCCGGACGAGCGTCCGTTCCTCTTCTCGCGTTCCGGCTGGGCCGGTATGCAGCGGTACGGAGGCACCTGGTCCGGCGATGTGTCGACGGGCTGGCCGGGACTGCGGGCCTCGCTCTCGCTGGTGCTGGGCCTCGGGCTCTGCGGAGTGCCGTACTCGGGCCCCGATGTGGGCGGTTTCGACGGCAGCCCGTCGCCCGAGCTGTATCTGCGCTGGTTCCAGCTCGGTGCGTATCTGCCGCTGTTCCGTACGCACGCGGCGATCGACGCGGGACGCAGGGAGCCGTGGGAGTTCGGTCCTGAGGTGCTGGCACACGCGCGGGCCGCGCTTGTCGAACGGGAGCGGCTGCGGCCGTACTTCGTGACTCTCGCCCAGCTCGCCCGGCTCACCGGCGCGCCGTACGCGCGTCCGCTGTGGTGGGGCGCTCCGGAGGACCGGGCGCTGCGTGACTGCGAGGACGCGTTCCTGCTCGGGGACGCGCTGCTGGTCGCACCGGTGCTGGAGCGCGGTGCGGACCGGCGGGCGGTGCGTCTGCCGCGCGGGCGGTGGTACGACACGGCCACGGAGCGGGCGTACGACGGGCCCGGTCAGGTGCTGCTGGACGCGCCGCGCTCCCGTATCCCGGTACTGGCGCGGGCCGGTGCGGTGATCCCCGTACAGGGCGCGGACGGCGGCCCGGAGCTGGAGGCATGGGCTCCGGCGGCGGGGCGCGCAGGCGGCGGTCTGGTGGTGCGGGATCCGGGCGACGGCTGGCGGAAGGCGGAGGTGGAGCGGTACACCTCGCGGATGGTGAACGGTGAGGTCCGGGTATCACGGGTGACGGAGAACGGGCCGGTGGAGCCGGAGTGGCCGGTACGGGTCAAGGGACGGTGAGATGACGGTGAGGTGAGGGCGGGAAGGACGGTGCTGGGCACCAGGGTCCCTCGCCACCGGAGGTCCCTCATGTCAGGCGCCTCCGGCGGTGTCGTAGCGACCCCCAAACCAGGACCGTACGGCCTCGGTGTGCAGTGGGAACGCCAGCTGCGTCGGCGCGCGCAGAAGGTGCCAGCCCGATGTCTCCTCCGTGGGCCGGGAGGGCGGCAACTGACCGGCCCGTCGCTCCGGGAGCAGACCGAAGAGCAGCAGATGGCCGCCGGGCGAGCTGAGCGCGTCGGCCAGCCGTACGTCCGCGCTGTCCGCCTCGATCCCGGTCTCCTCGCGCAACTCCCGTACGACCGCGTGCCGCCAGTCCTCGCCGTGGTCGATAAATCCACCGGGCAGGGCGATCCCGCCGTACTCGGGCTCGATGGTGCGGGTGATGACGACCAGTCCGCCGCCGCTGTCGTCCGTCACCGGTACCAGGGCGATGGCGACGGGCAGCGGATTGCGGTAGGCGGTGGCGCCGCAGGCCGCGCAGACACGAGGCCAGCCGGCCGTCGACGGATAGGGCGTGCCACAGCTTCCGCAGTGGGAGTAAGGCACGGGCCTCTTCCTCGGTTCTGATACGTGCTTGTCTGATACGTGCTGGGGCTCGGACACGCGCGGACTGTATCCGATCACTCTTTCCCTTGGTCCCTGGAGCTGATAGACGAAGGTGCCCATGACAAGACTTCAGTCCGTGCTCCGTGTCCTGGCCGCCTCGGCCGCCGCCGCGCTGTTCACCGTCATCGCGCCCGCGCCCGCCGCCCAGGCCGTACCCGAGCTGTCCGTACCGGAGCCCTCCGCGCCGAAGGAGTTCGTGGCCCTGCGCTCGGTCGCGCCGACGATCATCCAGGAGATGCGCTATCTCACTCCGCACAACTTCCTGGGCGAGCCCGTGGACGGCTACCGGCAGCCGGTCTGTATCGTCACGCGCTCCACTGCCGAGGCGCTGCGCCGGGCGCAGTTCCGTCTGCTCAGGCAGGGCTACTCGCTGAAGGTGTACGACTGTTACCGGCCGCAGCGGGCCGTCGATCACTTCGTGCGATGGGCGAAGGACCTCCAGGACGAGCGGATGAAGGCGGAGTTCTATCCGCGCGTCGACAAGTCGCGGCTGTTCGAGGACGGTTACATCGCGGAGAAGTCGGGACACAGCAGAGGCAGCACGGTGGATCTCACGCTCGTGAAGCTGCCGGCGCTGCCGACCCGGCCGTACCTGCCGGGCGAGACGCTGGCTCCCTGCTACGGCCCGAAGGCCGAACGGTTCCCCGACAACTCGGTGGACATGGGCACCGGCTTCGACTGTTTCGACACGCTCAGCCACACCGACGATCCCCGGGTCGAGGGCGAGCAGCGGGCGAACCGGCAGCTTCTGAAGGCGGCGCTGGCCGAGGCCGGATTCACCAATCTGCCCGAGGAGTGGTGGCACTTCACCCATAAGCCGGAGACGTTCCCGGACACCTACTTCGACTTCCCGGTGGCCTGGCGCTCGGTCGTACGGAACTGACGTCAGGAATGAACGCAGCGGCGAAGGGCAGGGCGACGGAATGAGCGGCGACGGACGGCCGGGACCACCCCCGTGGGCTCCGGCCGCCCGTCTCCGAGATGGACGCGGGAGTACCCGTATCCGGTTCTCCCATAAGCGGTTACGGTGCCTTTATGGCGCAGCAGGAGTTTGATTCGTACGAGGAGTTCTGGCCCTACTACGTCGCCATGCACTCCAAGGCGGCGACCCGCTGGGTCCATCTGACCGGCACGCTCACCGGACTCGCGATCAGCGCCTATGGCCTGGCGCGCGGGCGGAAGCGGTATGCGGCGGCCCTGCCGCTGATCGGTTACGGGACGGCCTGGCCCGCGCACTTCTTCATCGAGAAGAACAATCCCGCCTCCTTCGGGCATCCGGCCTGGTCGCTGCGCGGCGATGTGCAGATGATCCGGATGATGCTGGCGGGCCGTGACCATGAGCTGGCCGAGATCGCCGAGAAGTGGCTCGCAGAGCATCGCTGAACAGCGCTTGCTGTCAATGACCTTGACGCTCCCTCACGAGCCGGTGAACACTTCCTCTTCGCCGTCAGCGCCACAGGTCGGCGCGCTCAGCACGCTCGTCGAGGAGATCCGGGGCGGACGGCCCCGGGCCAGGTCTAGGAGCCGCTTTGAGCAATGGGGACATATTCGTCGGTGAGTTCATCGGAACAGCCATACTTATCCTCTTCGGCGCGGGAGTCTGCGCCGCCGTCACACTGCACCATTCCAAGGCGAAGGCCGCCGGCTGGGTGGCGATCGCCTTCGGCTGGGGCTTCGGCGTACTGGCGGGCGCGTACACCTCCGCGCCGCTGTCGGGCGGCCATCTCAATCCGGCCGTGACCGTCGGTATCGCGGTCGACACGGGCGAGTGGGACAAGGTACCGCTCTATATTCTCGGGCAGATGACGGGCGCGATCCTCGGCGCGGTGCTGTGCTGGCTGACGTACTACGCGCAGTTCCGGGCCAACGCCGACGCCACGCTCGCGCAGCCGACGCTCGGTATCTTCGCGACGGCGCCGGAGGTCCGCAGCCCGGTGGCCAACGTTGTCACCGAGGTGATCGCCACGACCGCGCTGGTCCTGCCGATTCTCGCCTTCGGCAGGAACGCGGGCATCGGGATCGGCGAACTCCCAGGAAGCGCCGGCGTGTACGGCTCCGGGATCTCCGTCCTGCTGGTCTCGCTGCTGGTCGTGGGCATCGGTCTGTCGCTGGGCGGGCCCACCGGCTATGCCATCAATCCGGCCCGCGATCTGGGCCCGCGTATCGCGCACGCGCTGCTGCCGATCCCCAACAAGGGCAGTTCGGACTGGGGTTACGCATGGGTCCCGGTGGCCGGGCCGCTCATCGGCGGGCTTCTCGCCGGAGTCGTCTTCAACGTGGCGTTCTGAGGGCGGTCCCGATCGGCACCACTGCCGTACGCCACCTTACATACGCCGCTTCACGCACGCCGTTTTCCGACCGACCGATCAAGGGGACGTCATGACGGAGAAGTTCGTCGCCGCCATCGATCAGGGCACCACTTCGAGCCGCTGCATCATCTTCGGCCACGACGGCGCGATCGTCGCCGTCGACCAGCGCGAGCACCGCCAGATCTTTCCCAGGCCCGGCTGGGTGGAGCACGACGCCACCGAGATCTGGTCCAAGGTCCAGGCCGTGGTCGCCGGAGCCCTGGACAGGGCGGGACTGCGGGCCGATCAGCTCAGCGCGCTGGGCATCACCAACCAGCGCGAGACCACCGTCCTGTGGGACCGCGCGACCGGCAAACCCGTGCACAACGCGATCGTCTGGCAGGACACCCGTACCTCCGCGCTCTGCCATGAACTCGGCGGCGAGGACGGCCAGGACCGGTTCCGTGACACCACCGGACTTCCGCTGGCCAGCTACTTCTCCGGTCCCAAGGCGGCCTGGCTGCTGGACGAGGTGCCGGGTCTGCGGCTGCGCGCCGAGCGCGGTGAGATCGCCTTCAGAACGATCGACTCCTGGCTGATCTGGAATCTGACGGGCGGCACGGACGGCGGCGTACATGTCACGGATGTGACCAACGCGTCCCGCACCATGCTGATGAATCTGGAGACTCTCCAGTGGGATCCGTCGATCCTCGCGGCAATGCGTGTGCCCGAGGCCGTTCTGCCGGAGATCAGGTCCTCGGCCGAGGTGTACGGGACGGCCGTCGGCCGGCTCGCCGGAGTGCCGGTGGCGTCCGCGCTCGGCGACCAGCAGGCGGCGGTCTTCGGCCAGGCCTGCTACGACACGGGCACCGCGAAGAACACCTATGGGACGGGCAGTTTTCTGCTGCTCAACACCGGTGAGCGGCCCGTGCCGTCCAAGAGCGGGCTCATCACGACACTCGGCTACAAGATCGGCTCGGCGGCGCCCGTCTACTGCCTGGAGGGATCGATCGCGATCACCGGAGCCCTGGTGCAGTGGTTCCGTGACCAGCTCGGTCTCATCCGCAGCGCCGACGAGATCGAACCGCTCGCGGCGAGTGTGGACGACAACGGCGGCGCTTATGTCGTACCGGCCTTCTCCGGGCTGTTCGCACCGTACTGGCGCTCCGACGCGCGCGGAGTGATCACCGGTCTGACGGGCTATGTCACCAAGGCGCATCTGGCCCGCGCTGTGCTGGAGGCGACAAGCTGGCAGACGCGTGAGGTGGTCGACGCGATGTACCAGGACTCGGGCGTACGGATCACCACGCTGAAGGTGGACGGCGGGATGACCGCCAACAATCTGCTGATGCAGCATCAGGCGGATGTGCTGGGCGTACCGGTGATCCGGCCGAAGGTCTCGGAGACGACCTGTCTGGGCGCGGCGTACGCGGCAGGGCTCGCGACCGGTGTCTGGTCGGATCTGGACGAGCTGAAGGCGCACTGGCAGCGTGATGCCGAGTGGTCGCCGCGGATGGCGGCGGAGGTGCGCGAGCGCGAGTACGGCAACTGGCGCAAGGCGGTGGAGCGCAGCTTCGGCTGGCACGAGGAGGCGGCCCGGTAGACCGTCGCGCCCGCCCGCGGCAGACCGTACGGCCGCGGGCGGGACGTACCGTACCGGCCTGCGGGCGGGGCGTACGGCCGCAGCTGGAGCGTACGGCCGCAGCGGTACGAGACGGCCTCGGCCCGTACCGCTCCGTCCGCTCAGGTGGTGGCGGCGTGTGCGCGTTGCAGCGCCGCGCGCGTCATGGCGTGCTCGACGACCGTCACCAGGACTTCCTTGACGGACTCGCGCTCGCGCGCGTCGCACATCACCAGCGGGACCTCGGGATCCAGGTCGAGCGCCGCCCGTACGGTCTCGGCCGGGAACAGGCCCGCGCCCTCGAAACAGTTGACGGCGACGGTGAACGGGATCGCGCGCCGCTCGAAGTAGTCGACCGCCGCGAACGAGTCCGCCAGACGCCGGGTGTCGGCCAGTACGACCGCGCCCAGCGCGCCCTGGGCCAGTTCGTCCCAGAGGAACCAGAAGCGGTCCTGGCCCGGTGTGCCGAAGACGTACAGCACCAGATCCTCGCGCAGGGTGATCCGGCCGAAGTCCATGGCGACCGTGGTGGTCGTCTTGCCCTCGACGCCGTCGACATCGTCGACGGGCCGGCCGGCCTCGCTCAGCATCTCCTCGGTACGGAGCGGTCTGATCTCGCTGACCGCGCCCACCATGGTGGTCTTGCCCACGCCGAAGCCGCCCGCGACCAGAATCTTCAGCGTCACCGGCTCGACCGGACGCTGCCGCTGGCTAGAGCGCCCGTAGACCATTGATCACCTCGCGCAGAATGTTCACGTCCGGCAGCTCGGCCGGCGGAACGGGACGGGTTACATGCACGATCTCGCTCTCGACGAGATCGCCGACCAGTACCCTGACCACCCCGACGGGGAGGTCGAGGCTCGCCGCCAGTTCGGCGATCGACTGGGGGCTGGCGAGGCAGCGTTCCACGATCTCCACATGTTCGGGAGAGAGCGTCTGGTCCCGGGCGGGATCGTCGGCCGCGGGCTCGGGGACGACGATCGCGATCAGGTCGAGCCGGTGGCGCGTCGCGCTGCTGGTGCGGCCACGCGTCATCGCGTACGGGCGTACTACCGGTCCGGCCTCGCCGTCGAACCAGTGCTGCGGATCCTGACCTGCGTCACTCATCCCAGCCCACTCACCCTCCGGCGGGCAGACCGGTCCGGGGCGCCGTGCCGAGATGGACACCGACGCGCTTGACCATCAGCGTCATCTCATAGGCGACCTGACCGACGTCCGAGTCCGCGTCGGAGAGCACGGCCAGACAGCTTCCGTCGCCCGCCGCGGTGACGAAGAGGAACGCGTCGTCCAGTTCCACGACGGTCTGCCGGACACTGCCCGCCTCGAAGTGCCGGCCCACGCCCTTGGCGAGACTGTGGAATCCGGAGGCGACGGCCGCGAGATGCTCGCCGTCCTCACGGGTGAGGTCCTTGGACGTGCCGGTGGCGAGGCCGTCGCCGGAGAGGACCACGGCCTTGCGGATGCTGGCGACCCGCTCGACGAGTTCGTCGAGGAGCCAGTTCAGCTCTCCCGAGCCGTTGGGGTCGGTGGAGTTGCGTACTGCGGCGTTCGGTGCGGTCATCGACCGTCCCCCTCCGATGTGGTTCCTTGTGTATCGCCGGGGCCGGTGGAGTCCTCGGCATCGTTCTGCCGACGACCGCGCTGCCAGCCCCGTTGGAGCGAAGCCATACGGCTGCGTACTTCGTCCGCGTCCCGTTCGGTGTCATGGGACGCGGCCGACGCCTGATCAGAGGAGCGGTCCGGCGTGATGTCCCGCAACTGGGGAGCGAGGCTGGCCTGCCGGATACGGCGAGGCAGACCGTCAAGCAGAGGCAGGGCCTCTTCGGTGGTTCGCGAAGCACCCGAACCGGCAGGTCGCGAGGCGCCGGAAACGAACGGCTGTGCCGGTACGCCGGACCAGGTGCGGCCCGTGCCGCCGGCGGTCTGTTCCCGGGAGTCCCGCGCCTCCTGGGCGTCCCGTGCGGAAGACGCACGGCCCGGCTCGTCCAGGCGCCGACCGCGGTCCACGACCAGCGTCGGAGGCTTGCGGCGAGGCAGGCCCACCGGATCCCCGGAGTGCTGAGGCCCGGGATCGGCGGTCTGCTGGTGCTGTTCGTGGAGTCCGCGCGGCTCCTGGGCCGCGCGGCCGTCACGCCGGTCGCGGAAGTCACGGCCGCCGTCGCGCGCATCACGTACATCGCGCACGTCCCGTACCTCACGTGTCTCGCGTATGTCCCGGGCGTCCCGCATGTCCCTCGGGTCACCGGCGGAGTCACGGAGATGCTCACGGGCGCGGAACAGCCCGCCGCGCTCGCTCTCGGTGTCGTCGAGATCGGCGATGCCGTCACCTCCGCCGAGAATGCCGTCGCCGCCGAGCACAGGGCCGCTCTCGATGCCCAGCGTGCCGACCGGCGCTTCCAGTTCGACCGGGCCGTCGAGCACGGACGGGCCGCTGCCGCGCCCGGTGGGAACCTGCGCCAGCGCGGTGCGCCGGCCGGTGCCGCCGTCGGCGCGATGGCGTCCGCCGCCCGCGGTCCTCTTGCGGTCGAGTCGGAAGCCGGTGCCCTCGGTCTCGGGCGCGTCGGTCAGCAGTGCGACGGGCAGGAAGACGATCGCGGTGGTGCCGCCGTACGGAGAGGGCTGGAGCGAGACGCGTACGTTCTGCCGCTGGGCGAGCCGGCTGACCACGAAGAGGCCCAGCCGGTCGGTGTCGGACAGTTCGAACTCGGGAGTCTCCGCGAGCCGCAGATTCGCGTCGAGCAGCACTTCGGGCGCCATTCCGAGACCGCGGTCGTGGATCTCCAGGGTGAAGCCGTTGGCGACCCGCTCGCCGTGCACCTGGACCGCGGTGTGCGGCGGTGAGAACACCGTGGCGTTCTCCAGGAGTTCGGCGATGAGATGCGTGAGGTCGGCGACCGCCGGGCCGCCGACGCCGATCCTGGGCAGCCTGCGGACCTCGATGCGCTCGTAGTCCTCGACCTCGGCCACGGCGGCCCGTACCACGTCCATGAGCTGGACGGGCTTGCGCCACTGCCGCGAGGGCGCGGCTCCGGAGAGGATCACCAGGCCTTCGGCGTGCCGGCGCATACGGGTGGTGAGATGGTCGAGCCGGAAGAGGTCGGCGAGCTCCTCGGTGTCCTCCGTACGGCGCTCCATGGTGTCCAGGAGCGTGAGCTGACGGTGCAGGAGGACCTGGTTGCGGCGGGCGAGGTTGACGAACACCTCGGAGACGCCGCGCCGGAGGTCGGCCTGCTTGACGGCGGCTTCGACGGCGGCGCGCTGGAGCGTGTTGAGCGCCTGGCCGACCTGGCCGACCTCGTCCCGTTCGTAGTCGAGCCGCGGCGCCTCGGTCTCCACGTCGACCTGCTCGCCCGCGGCGAGCCTGCGCATGACGCTGGGCAGTCTGACGCCGGAGACCTCGTGGGCCTCCTTGCGGAGCTGGGTCAGGTCGCGGACCAGGTCGCGGCCGACGCGTACGGACACGATCACGGAGACGAGGAGCGCGACGAAGCCCACGGTGCCGGCCAGGATGAGCCGGATGAAGACCTCCTGGCGCACCGGGTCGATATGGGCCCGGTAGAGGGCGTCGGCCTTGGCGCTCTCGCTGGTGAGGTCCTCCAGGACCGGCGCGGTCATCTTCTGCCAGTGCGCCATGTCGACGGCTTTGGGATCGTCGGAGGGCCCGGCCTCGACGAGGTCGTCCTCGGTCTGGCGCAGCGCGAGCGTGGCCGGAGTGCGCCAGTACTGTTCGAGCGTCACACGGTCCGTGAGCGGCAGGTCGGAGAGGTTCGTCTGGTAGAGGACGGTGCGGCCGGCGACCAGATCGGAGAGCGAGCGGATGTCCGTGGCGGTGAGCCTGCGCGCGGTCAGCGCGGAGGCGACCACCGCGTCCTCGCGGGAGAGCATCTCCTTGGCGCGGCCGAGACCGACCAGCGCGCGGCCCCAGTTGTCGCCGTCCACGTCCTCGTGGCCGTACAGGGACGCCAGGAAGGTGTGGCCGGGATCGACGAGCTGGTTGTAGAAGTCCAGCGCCCGCTCACGGGTGACGGTGCTCTCGTCCACGGAGCGGCGCATCAGGTCGAGCCCGTCCAGGGCGCCCGTGAGGATGGTGAACCGCTCGGACGTGGTGGGATCCATCCGGTCGCGGACCGTGAGGGTGGCGTTCCTCTTGACGAGGGCCAGGGCCGCGTCGGTGTCGGCCCGGCGGCTGCGGAGTTCGGTCAGCGAATCCGCGGCGCGCGGGTCGGAGAGATAGATGAGTGTCTGCCGGCGCTCGCTCTGGAGGACGAGGATGGCGTCCTCGACAGGGTGGCCGACCTTTTTGATGACATGGCCGACGTCGAGGAGTTGGTTGGCCTGGCTGCCGGTGAGGACGGAGATGAAGGCCCACATGACGGTGAGCGCGACGAGCGGCACGAGCAGCAGCGCCACGATCTTCCGGCGGATGGATTTCCCGCGAAAGCGCATGGCCTCCCCCAGCTCGATCCCCGCCCGGTGCGGGAGATACTCCGTCAGCAAACGGCGCGAGCCTACTACTGTCACACCGGCAACTCGAAGACACGTCCGGATGATTTTCGACCGCCGCATGGCGCCTTGATCATGAGTTGTCCTGGTTTTCGGTGAGATGACGTCCGTCACGAGAAGTTCGAGAGCCAGTCTCAACGACGGCTACCGGCCGAGTCAGTTGGCTTGAATCATTCGGTCGGTGCTTCTCCGGGAATCTTCAGGCGCCGCCATTCGTCCTTGTGTGCGGGGATCAGACGGAATCTGACGGGGATCAGGGGAAGCGGAGAGCGCCGCAGGCGGTTCGCGTATCACATTCGGTTCCATGGCCGGCGTGAAGCGCGACGAGACGGGCAATCACCCTTGAGTCGGACAGTGGACAGGTTGGGGAGTGACGTCCATGGAGACGGATGAGCGGCGTGACGCGGCGTCGGCGGGTGGGATCGCGGAGGTGTCCCGGGGGCTCTGGATCGAGGAGCCCGCGGCGCGGTATCGCATGCCGGATCCGGTCAGAACGGCGGCCGTGCGGGCGGTGATCATAGCGGCGGTGACACTGATTCAGGCCATGGTTGCCTTTCTCAGCACGCTCGCGGGCTCCTGGCTGGCGTTTCCGATGGTGCTGAGCAGTGTGGCCTCCACGGTGGTGGCGACCTGGGGCGTGCTGGACGTGTGGGTCACACGCCAGGTGTGGAACCAGCGCCATGGTGTGATCTCGGCGCCGAGCAGCACGGCCCGGCAGCTCCGCAGGGAGCGGCGCAGGGCCAGGCGCGCGGCGAGAAGCGCGGCGCGTGAGGCCGCGCGGATACGGCGGCGGGGCCGACGGCATCAGAACAGACTGAGCGAGGCCTGAGCGCGCCGCCGTAGCGGCGCTCCATGACAGGCTCTCGTTGCTCGATGACAGGCTCTCGTCGCTCAGCGATGGGCCGTCACTCGGTGATGGGCTCCGGCGTCCGTTTGAACATGCGTGTCGCGGTGATCTCGCCGTGCACGGGCTCGCCGTCCGGGTCCGGCTGCGGCAGTCCTGGGCGCAGATGCTCCTCGACGCTGATGTATTTGAGCCCCGCGCGCAGATCCGCGTCATTGCGCAGCCGGATGACCAGCGGGAATTCCGCGAGCGCCGTCGTGTCGAAGAGACCGGTGGTGTAGAGGAGTTGTACGCCCAGGGCGTCCGAGACCGCGCGCTGGAGCTCCAGCAGATAGGTGGCGTTGGCGCGGCCGATCGGATTGTCGAGGAAGAGCGTGCCCGCGTGACGGTGCTTGTCGCGGCCCCGGTCATTGCTGCGCAGGGCGGCCATCGTGCAGTACAGCGCGATCGCGGCGGTCAGCAGCTGACCACCGGAGAAGACATCGCCCATCTGTCCGACCGGGACCCGCTCGGCGCGCAGTACGGCGTCGGGCTTGAGGATCTCGACCGCGACTCCCTTGGGCTGGAGCGCCGCCTGAACACCGCGCAGCAGCAGGGACATTCCGTCCCTGCGCAGATCGGAGTTCTTCTTGAGGGCGGCGCGGGTGGCCTCGTCCACGACCTCGCCGAGCCGCTCGATGAGCGCCGTCCGGTCCGGCTCCTCGAAGCGGATCCGCAGGAACTCCTGGCCCGACCACTCCCCGAGCCCTTCGGGCAGCCGGGAGAGACGCTGTGCCGAGCGGAGCGTCGTCAGCGCGGACTCGACCAGACCGCGCAGCCGGTCGACAATCGAGTCGCGGTTGCGTTCGAGCTGCGCCAGTTCGTCCGTCAACACGCGCAGCCTGGGTGCGAAGGCCTGGGCCCAGGACGCGGCGTGCTCGGGCAGCGCGGACGCGGGCAGTTCACGGATCTGCTGGCGCGCGGGCGTGCGCACCTGCTCGTAGCGGGTCGCGTTGGCGTGCCGTACGAGCACATCACAGGCTTCCCGTACACCGGTCTCGGAGGCGGAGAGGTCGGCGGCACAGGCGCGCAGTGAGCGGCGGGCCTCGGCCGTGGCGAGCCGCGCCTCCGGCAGACCGCCGGGATAGGGCTCGGGCGGCTGAGGCGTCTCCTCGTCCCCGCCGTCCTCGGCCGCGGCGCCCCGGAGCAGATCGCGCAGGAGGGCGGCCGTCTCGTCGAAGCCGCCCGCCGCGTCCTCGGCGGCGCGGTGGGCATGGAGCAGTTCGCCGTGGGCGTCGCGCGCGGTCTCCAGCGCGTCGGTCCTGACGGCGAGTTCGGTGGTGGCGGTACGGAGAAGGCTCTGCGCCTTCTCGGCGTCGGCAGGCACCAGCTCCTCGGGCAGCTCGGTGTGCGCGTCGCCGTCGGCCGGCGCGAGCCGCTCGGCCTCGCCGCGGAAGCGGCCGAGCTGCTCGCTGGCGGCCGAGGCGCGCGACTCCAGCATCTGGACGAGCGATTCGGCGCGGGCCGCCGCCGCCTGGCGGGACGGGCCGTCGGCGCCGTCCGTCGATTCGAGGAGCTGCGCGGCCCGGTTGCGCACCTTGTTGGTGAGCCGGTCCAGCTCGGCGAGCGCGGCGCTCTCGTCGCTCTCGGCACGGGCCTGTTCGGCCCGCAGATCGGCGCCGACGCCCACCTTCTCGTAGAGCTGGGAGGCGGCGCGATAGGCCTCGCGGAGGGCGGGCAGCGCGGTACGAGGTGTGTCGGGCCCTTGCTCAGGAAGGTTCTCGGGCGCGCCGGCGATCTCGGCGCGTTCGGCGCGCAGGGCGCGGGCGGTACGGCGGGCGTCGTCGGCGGCGCGCTGGGCGGCCCTGCGGTCCTCGTCGGCGGCGCGGGCCCGCTCCAGACACACGGCCGCCCGTGCCTCGGACTCGGCGGCCTCGTCGGCCAGTTCGCGCAGTTTCGCCTGCCAGCCGGACCGCTCACGGAGCCGGAACGCGAGCCCGGCCAGGGCGTCGGCGGCCCGGCGGGCGCGCTGGGCGGCCTCCTGCCGTTCGTCACGGACATGCGCGGTGTCGGCGGCGGCCTCGTCCGCCTCGGCCCGTACCGTACGGGCCTCGGTGAGGGCCGCCGCGGCCGTCTCCGCCGCGGCCCTGGCCGTCCCGGCCGCCTCGGCGAGCTCCGCGAGCATGCCCGGCGGGCAGTCCGCGCGCCAGGAGCCGAGCCGGGCGGCGAGCGCGCGGTCACCGGCGAGCCGCGCGGCGAGCGACCGGATCTCCTCGTCACGGGCGGACGCGCGGCTGCGCAGCGCCTGCCGCTCCTCGTCGGCGGCGTGCTCGTCGTGCATGGCCGGGTTCGGCGGTACGAGAAAGACCTCGCTGTCGCCCGTGCCCTCCGCGCCGGGACGCGGGACGGGCGCCAGCAGCGCGGCGGCGGTGCCCACGGCGACAGTGGACCTCGGCAGCAGGGCGGCGCCCGCGAGAGTCTCCCGGGCGCGGGCGTGCGAGGCCGGATCGGTGATCACGACACCGTCGACCAGCTCGGGCCGTGCGGCCAGTACCGCCGCGTGGTCGGCCGGATCGACGGCCTGGGCGAGATAGCGCCAGCCGGGCAGGGCGGGAATACCGTGCTCGCCCAGATACTCGACGGTGGCGAGGACATCGGGGCCGGGCGGCAGCAGCCCGCCGTCACCGAGTGCGCCCAGGATGCGGGAGTCGTCGGCGGCGACCGTACGCAGATCGAAGAGCTGCCGCTCGGCGGCGGTGACACCCTGATCGAGCAGCTCACGCAGTTCGTCGGCGTATCCGTCCAACTCCTCGGCGCTCAGCGGCCCGTCGGCAGGGCGCGGACCGGCGAGCGCGGAACGGCCGGCGGCGACGGAGCCGAAAGCCGGGCCACGGTCCGCCGAGGTGCCATCGGCCGGCGAACGCCGGGCCACGGGCACACCGCGCCCGCCGTCCGCCGGTCCCTCCTGGTCGGGGCCGCCGGACGGGCGCCGGTCGCCGGAGGCATCCTCGTATCCGCGCGCTCCGGACGGACCGCCCTTCTCCGTGTCATCGGCCGAGCCACCGCGCGGGCCCGGAACTGCGGCCCGGACGGTGGCCGTCGCGGGCAGGCTCAGCAGCTCGGCGAGACGCTCGTCCGCGGCGATCGATTCCGCCGCGCGGCGCTCCGCGTCGTACGCGTGCTCGGCGGCCAGCGCCGCGTCGGCGGCGCGGGCGGCGGCCAGTTCGGCGCGGGACTCCGTGCCGGCCGTCTCCCTGGCCCGGTCGGCGGCCGTACGCGCGGCCTCGCGCGCCGTGTCCCAGCTCGCGACGGCGGACTTCTCGGCGTCGCTCGCGGCGAGCGCGGCACGGGCCGGGTCCGCGTCGGGCGCGGTGTCGTCGAGCCAGCCCGCCCGTACCGCCTCGGCCGTCTCCTGTCCGACCTCGGCGAGACGCTGGCGCAGATGCCCGGCCTCGCTGCGGGCGCGCTGTGCCTCGGTGGCGGCGGAGGTCGCGTCGCGGTGGGCGGCCTCGCCCGTCTCCTGGAGGACGGCCGAGCGCTCCTCCTCCTCGTTCGCCAGCCGCTCACCGTCCTCGGCCGCCGCGTGCAGGGCCCGTACGAGATCGGCCGCGGCGGTCGCCCGCGCGGCCAGCGCGGGCGCGGCGTCACGCTCGGCCTCACGGATAGCGACGGCCACGCGCGCGGAGCGGTCGGCGGCGGCGCGATGGCGCAGCACCGCCTCGGCCGCCTGCCAGGCGGAGTGCAGCGTACGGGCGTCGGTCAGCTCACGGCGCTGGGCGGCGGCGCGCTTCTCGGCGGCGGCGAGGGCCAGGGACGCGTGCCGGTAGGCCAGTTCGGCGGCGATCAGCGCACCGCGCCCGCGCGCCTGCTCGGCCGTGGTCACGGTGTGCGCGGCGGCGGTGACCCGCTGGGCGAGTTCGGCGGCGCGCCCGCGCTCCTCGGCGGCGCGCGCCTGGAGCCGCCGTACGAGCGTACGGGCGCGGCGCTCGGCGCCCGCGTGGATGTCCCGGGCCCGTGCGCGGCTCTCGGCGGCCTCGACGATCCGGCCGAGCAGATCGACCGAGCCCGCGGTGAAGTCGCGCTCGGCGGTGAGTTCGGCGCGGCGGCCCAGCTTGTTCCCGAACCCGCCGACGAGATCGGCCAGTCCGTCGGTGTCCCGAGTGTCGGTGACGGCGCGCAGCAGCAGATCGGTGAAGTCGGAGTCCTTCTTGACCGCGAAGAGGCCGGCCGCCTCGCCCTCGTCGGCGTTCATCTCGCGCTGGTAGCGGAAGAGTTCGGGATCGAGACCCAGTTCGCCGAGGTGTTCGTTCCAGCGGTCGTGGATCTCCTCCCAGTGGATGTCGAGATGCGGATAGAACTTGCCCGCCTCGGTGAGGGCGTCCCGGAAGCCCTTCATCGTGCGGCGCCTGCCGCGCGCGCCCGAGGCGCCCTCGACGGGCGGCCGTACGGCGGTGGACTCGGCGACCGGCAGGGAGTCCAGGCTCAGCCCCGGTCCGGGCCGGAAGGAGTACCAGCCCTCGGTGAACTTCCTGGGATCGCTGGACACTTGCCGACCGCGCCACTCACTGGCCTTGCCGACCACGACGAGTTCGCCGGTGAGCGTGTGCTGCCACTCCAGGGCGACATGGCCGCAGTCGTCGGCCAGCAGGAACTTGCGCAGTACGCCGGAGCTGGCGCCGCCGAGAGTGTTGCGGTGTCCCGGCAGCATCACCGAGAAGATCAGCTTGAGCAGTACGGACTTGCCGCCGCCGTTCTCCAGGAAGAGCACGCCCGCCGGGGCCGGGCGGCGCGGCGGCCCCACCGGCTCCTCCTCGAAGAACTCCGCCTGGGTGGGCGCCGGATGCGGCACGGGAGCGCCCACTCCGCGCAGATCGAGCACGGTGTCGGCGTAGCGCGCACCGGCAGGGCCGATGGAGTAGAGGCGGACCCGGGACAGCTCGTACATGGCGGCGGACTCTCGTTGTGGGGACTTGGGGGGGGCGGCAGAGGGTGCGGTCAGGCGTGGAAGGGCAGGCCCGCGTCGGCGGCCAGCTCCAGATCGTCGCCCTCGGGCGGCGGCAGCAGGGTGGCCGAGCCGTCGCTGACGGGCACGACGCCCAGTTCGAGCAGCTCGGCCATGGCCGCGTGGCCCGCCATGTCACGCACCTGGAGCTGATAGCGGGCCGTGGTGCGGTACGCGCCTCCGGCGTCGTCACCGGTGCGCTGGAGAAAACCGGAGTCGGTGAGGAACGCGACCGCCTTGCCGACGATGCCGGTGGTCGATCCGGCGAGCCTGCGGGCGTCCTTGGTGGCACCGGTGGCGCTGCGCCGTGCGTAGATCCGCCAGGCGGCTTCGAGGCCGGGCGCGTCGGTCGACGGATCGGTGTTCTCCCCCTCCGCCTCGGCACGCTCCTCCAGCCGGCGGCAGGCCTGCCGTACGAACGCGTCGACGCCGTTGACCGTGATCCGGCCGATGTAACCGTCGTCGGCGAGATCCTCGGGCCGGGGGAACGCCATGGCCGCGACGGCGAGATGGGCGAGGCCGTGCAGAAAGCGGTCGGCGGAGTCGGTGGAGGCGCGGCGGGCGTAGTCGCCCATACGCACCGCGAAGACCGAGTCCTCACCGGCGGTCACAGCCATACCCGCGCGAGCCGAGACCTCCAGCACGACGAGGCCGAATCCGGTGGCGACGGCATCGGCGACGCGCGCGAAGGCGGGGTCCTCGCGGTAGCGGCGCAGAAGTTCGGTGTACTCGATGTCGCGGGCGGGCAGCAGCTTGGGCTGAAGCCCAAAGGAAACAAGCCGGGCGGCGTCGGCGGCGTCTGCGGGTGTAAGGGGCGCGGGGATGGCGCCGGTCTCGGCGCCGCTACTGCTTTCCGGCGGGTACTGCTCGCTCACGAGGTGCGGGCTCCTGGTCTGTACGGGTATGTGGTGGGCGCGGGTGCATGGATCACCGGGTTCGTCCGGTGGCCGATTCGTCCTCAATCGCCGGACGGGCTTGATGTGGTCCACGGGCTGAACCCCGAGCGAGGGGGTGCCCGGCGCCGGGGTCACCGGTTCCGTCCTCAATCGCCGGACGGGCTGGATATGCGGCCCGGCACCGGACATGCGGCGGGAGGGGGACGGGGTCGGAGGAGGTGCGTGTCCGGACACTAAAGCGTGATTTGTGGCGCCAGGCCGCGTGATGCTTCGTACGCCTCAGGGCGCCGTAAATCATGCCGTCCGGACATGTGCCTCCGGAGGCCCCGGCCCCCGCACCCACCACCGGCCCCGCGCCGCAGGCGCACCCCGGCGCCGCCCGGCAAAACCCAGCCCGTCCGGCGATTGAGGACAGCCCACTACGCCGCCTCCAGCCGCGCTACGCCCACTATCAGGTCCGCTCCGCCGAATTCCGGGTCTTCCAGCGGCGTGCCGTCGTCGACGGCGAAGAGGAGGCGGTCCTCGCCCTGGCGGTGTGCCGTGCCGACCGGTGGGCTCGCGGCGTGGATGGCCAGCAGTGCGACCAGATACGGCAGTTCCGGATCGCGGCGGCGGGCCTCCGCCAGGAGGCCGGACAGGCGGCGTGGCGCGTCGTGTTCCAGGTCGAGCAGCTCCTTCGCGCTCGCGAGCTGCTCCTCGCTGAAGCGGCTGTCGTCCGGCGTCGCGATCAGATCGGGCTCGGGCATCTCCGCGCCCAGATGCTCGCGTTCCACCGGAGGCGTCAGCAGCAGGTCGATCAGATCTCCGACCCGGACGGCCGTGGGCGTCCGCAGCCCGGTGCCACGGGCGAAGAACGCGTCCGTCACGCGCGTGGCCCGCTCGACCGGCAGCGGCAGCAGCGGCGCGACGAGCTGTCCGTAGAGGTCCAGGCCGGTATGGGCCGTGGGCCGGGCGAAGGCCTGTCTGTCCTGCTCCGCGCGGAACAGCGGGCCCGCCTCCAGCAGCCGGGACTGGAGCTGGGTGTGCCGGCGGATGCAGTCCTTGACGATGTCGACCAGCTCGGCGGCGCGCCGCTTGTGCTCCGCCGTTCTGGGATCGGCGCCGGTCTCGGCCTCGTCGCGCGCTTTGCGGATATTGGTCAGGATCGCGTTCTCGTGGCGGTAGCGGTCGGCGACATGGTCGAGCGCCTCGTCGATCATGTCGGGAACGGAGTTGAGCCAGTCGACGGCCCGTACATTGCGGCGCGTCGCCTCCAGCGTCCTGCGCAGCGTCTCCGCGTACTGCACGGTGCGGTAGCGCGCCTGCTCGGCGGCGAGCTGGGCGTCGGCGAGCCGACCGCGGTTGATCAGCACCTCCAGCTTGACCTCGGCGGCGATCTGCGCGCTGGTGACATCCGTGTCGAGCGCGCCGACCAGGACATTGACCGCTTCGTCCGTCGTACGGAGATAAACGCTGCCGCCGTGTCCCGGGACCTCCTCGATGAGCTTGAAGTCGTAATCCCTGCGGGTGTAGACGCCGTCGGTGCCGAAGGTGCCGTACACCGCGCGGAAGCCGCGGTCCACGCTGCCGACGTTGATCAGATTCTCCAGCACCCAGCGGGCGACCCGCTCGTGCTCGGCGGCCGGGCGGCCCGGTGCCTGGGCGGCGACGCGCGGCAGCAGCCGGCCCACTATCTGCTCGTGGTCCGCGCCGGTGTCGAAGTCCATGTTCAGCGTGACGAGATCGATGGCGGCGAGGGCGACCTCCGCCATTCCGTAGACGGCGTACTCCCCGGCGAGATTGGCCTTGCGGGTGTCCAGGTCGTGCAGCGGCGCGGTGCACGCGAGCGCGCGCAGCCGACGCGCCAGCCCTTCGTCGGCGGCCGGGCCCTGCGCGAGCCGCGGCCCCGCGCTGAGCTGGGCCGGAACGGAGTCCGTCGAGGCAGGCGAAGTCACGGTGCACAGATTAGGTCCTCGCACTGACATCGGTCGAAACAGTGCGGAAGCGACCGCCGCGCAACCGGCCGCAAGAGGCGCCACAGGAGCGCCGCTACTGCGCCGCCAGGCCGCCGCTAAGGCGCCGTTTCGTCCGCCACGGCTCCCGCGTACACCTCCACGAGCCGCTCGCGGGAGTCGTCCAGATACTCCGCGAGCATCCGCTCCGTCCCGTCCTGGTCGCCCGACTTGAGCGACTCCAGAAGCTGCC
The DNA here is from genome assembly GCF_042732975.1 of Streptomyces sp. NPDC059743. NCBI lineage: Bacteria > Bacillati > Actinomycetota > Actinomycetes > Kitasatosporales > Streptomycetaceae > Streptomyces > Streptomyces sp. NPDC059743. The sequence continues at coordinate 26,522 of NZ_JBHWGS010000004.1, forward strand.
GGTTCCGCAGGAGATACGGCTCGTGCAGTCCGCGCGGATCGTCCACCACATGGAAGGCGAGCCGCAGTTCGGCCAGGACTCCGCGCATCAGTTCGTCGGTGCGCGCGCTGCCCGCCAGCGCGACCAGCTCCCGGTGGAAGTGGATGTTCGCCGTCGAGACGCCCTTCCAGATCCCTTCCTCGGCGGCCCGCTCGCCCTGGGAGACCGCCTTCTCCAGTCCGCCCACCGGGAACGGCGGCCCGTCGAGCCCTCGTACGACGGCGCATTCGATCAGCCGGCGGGTGCGGTAGATGTCCTCGACGTCCTCGACCGCGAGCACCCGTACGAAGACTCCGCGGTTGAGTTCATGGACGAGCAGCCGCTCGTGCGTGAGCAGCCGGAACGCCTCGCGCAGCGTGTTGCGCGAGACGGCGAGCGCCTTGCCGATGGTCTCCTCCGAAAGGCGCTCGCCCGGCTGGAAGTATCCCTCCGCGATACGGGTGCGCAGGATGTCCGCGACCCGCTCCGCCGTACTGGTACGGCCCAGCAGCGGTCGGTCGTCCGCCAGTTCGCCGAGTTCGGCCCCGCTCGTCGTCCCCACAGCAGCCTCTCCCTGATGTCCGTTCGCGTACAGGACTCATCGTAGAAGCAAGAACGAAACAACAAAACTCTTGTCGGATCGTTGAACGATCCTCTACCGTCAAATCAGCTCACGGTCCCAGCACACTCACCCTCCTGCGAGGTGCAGATGAGCACGGCCCAAGCACGTCCGACCAAGGACGAACTCCCCGAGAACACCGGCGCCTTAGCCTGGCTGCGGGCCCTGGGGCCGCAAGGGCGCCGCGCGTTCGCGGGCGCGTTCGGCGGCTACGGCCTCGACTCCTACGACTTCTTCACCCTGCCGCTGAGCATGGTGGCGATCGCCGCCTACTTCAGTCTCGACAGCGGCCAGACCGGACTTCTCACCACCGTCACCCTGGTCGTCTCCGCCGTGGGCGGAGCGATCGCCGGAGTGCTCGCCGACCGCATCGGCCGGGTACGGGCCCTGATGATCACCGTCATCACCTACGCGGTCTTCACGGTGCTCTGCGGATTCGCGCCCAACTACGAGACTCTGCTGGTCTTCCGCGCCCTCCAGGGCCTCGGCTTCGGCGGCGAGTGGGCCGTCGGCGCGATCTTGGTCGCGGAGTACGCCTCCGGCAGACACCGCGGCCGTACGCTCGGCGCCGTCCAGAGCGCCTGGGCGGCCGGCTGGGCGCTCGCCGTCATCGTCTACACACTGGTGTTCCAGTTCCTCGACGCGGACACCGCCTGGCGCGTGATGTTCTGGACGGGCGCGCTGCCCGCCCTGCTGATCGTGTACGTACGACGGAACGTCAGCGACGCGCCGACGGCGGCCGAACAGCGCAGGACCAGCACGGAGAAGGGCTCGTTCACCGCCATCTTCCGCGGCGACCTGCTCCGTACGACGTTCTTCGCGACGCTGCTGTCCACGGGCGTCCAGGGCGGTTACTACACGCTCGCCACCTGGGTCCCGACCTATCTCAAGTCGGACCGGGGCCTGACCGTCATCGGTACCGGCGGCTATCTCACCTTCCTGATCACCGGGGCCTTCACCGGCTATCTGACCGGTGGCTATCTCACCGACCGGCTCGGCAGGAAGAAGAATGTCGCGATCTTCGCGGTGCTCTCCGCTCTCGCGATCCTCACCTATGTCAATATCCCGGACACGGCCGACTGGCTGCTGCTCCTTCTCGGATTCCCGCTCGGCTTCTGCATGTCGGCCATTTTCAGCGGCTTCGGCTCGTTCCTCAGTGAGCTGTATCCGACGGCGGTACGCGGTACGGGCCAGGGATTCACGTACAACACCGGCCGTGCCGTCGGCGCGGTCTTCCCCACGCTGGTGGGCTTTCTGGCCACGAGCTGGGGAGTCGGCGGCGCGCTGGTCTTCGGCGCCGTCGGTTACGGTCTCGCGGTACTCGCGCTGCTCGGGCTGCCCGAGACACGTGGCCGCGAACTGCTCTGACCCGATCCGATCGGAAGGTGACTCCATGACCTGGGCGTCCATCGATCTCAACGCCGACCTCGGCGAAGGCTTCGGCCGCTGGCGGCTGACGGAGGACGAGCAACTGCTGTCCGTCGTCACCAGCGCCAATGTGGCCTGCGGCTTCCACGCCGGGGACGCGGTCACCATGCGGCGGGTCTGCGACTGGGCCGCCGAGCGCGGAGTACGGATCGGCGCCCAGGTCTCGTACCGCGATCTGGCCGGCTTCGGCCGGCGGTCCATGGATGTGCCGCCGGACGAGCTGGCCGCCGAGATCGCCTATCAGATCGGCGCGCTGGAGGTGTTCGCGAGGGCGGCGGGCGCCCGGGTCGCCTATGTCAAACCGCATGGCGCGCTCTACAACCGGGTGGTGCGCGACGAGGAGCAGGCCGAGGCCGTCGTGGAGGGCGTCCTGCTGACCGGCGAGCGGCTGCCGCTGCTCGGACTGCCGGGCTCCCGGCTGCATCAGCACGCGGAGAAGGCCGGACTGCCCGTCGTCACCGAGGCGTTCGCCGACCGCGCGTACACGCCGGAGGGCACGCTGGTGCCGCGCGGTGAGGACGGCGCGGTGATCACGGATCCGGCGGCCGTGGTGGAACGGTCCGTCTCCATGGCACGGTTCGGTGTGCTGACCTCCCGGTGCGGGCAGTCCGTCGCCGTCCGTGCCCGCTCGCTCTGTGTGCACGGCGACACACCGGGCGCCGTCGATCTCGCCCGTCGCGTCCGCGGTCAACTGGAGGCCGCGGGCGTGCGGGTGGAGGCCTTCGTATGAGGACGCTGCCGGTCGGCGACCGGGCGCTGCTGGTCGAGCTGGCCGACGGCGAGGAGACCGCCGCGCTCCACGCCGAGCTGCTGCGCCGCCGCGCCGAGGGCACTCTGCCGCCGGTCGGGGAGATCGTGCCCGCCGCGCGGACCGTACTGCTGGACGGTCTTGACGATCCGGCCGGTTTCGCCGCGGGCCTGGCCGGCTGGGAGATCGCGCCGGCGCGCGCCGGTGTGACGGACACCGTCGAACTGCCCGTCCGTTACGACGGTCCCGATCTGGCCGAGGTCGCGGCGCTGTGGGGAGTGCGTGAGGAGGAGGTCGTACGGATCCACTCGACGGCCGAATTCCGTGTCGCCTTCTGCGGGTTCGCGCCCGGCTTCGGCTATCTGACCGGGCTCGGCGAGCGGTATGCCGTACCGCGCAGAGCCACTCCGCGTACGGCGGTGCCCGCAGGCTCTGTCGCGCTCGCGGGCCCGTACACCGGTGTGTATCCGCGCGCCTCCCCGGGAGGCTGGCAGCTCATCGGAACGACGGATGCCGTCCTGTGGGATCCGGCGCGCGCGCCCGCCGCGCTGCTCACGCCCGGCGCACGGGTACGGTTCACGCCGGTGGACGAGCACAACGAAGACGTAGGCAACGTAGGCGACGAAGACAACGAAGGCGCGGCCCGATGACGGACCGGGCCTTCGCGGTCGTCCGTGCTGGCGCGCTGACCACGGTGCAGGACTCCGGACGGTACGGACATGCCCATCTGGGCGTGCCGCGCTCCGGCGCCCTCGATCTGCCCGCGCTGCGGCTGGTCAACCGGCTGGTGGGCAATCCTGCGGGCGCGGCGGCGCTGGAGACGACGCTCGACGGCTGTGCGGTACGGCCGCGCTGTCCGGTGGTCGTGGCGGTGACGGGCGCGCCGTGCGCCGTGTCCGTCGACGGACGGCCCGTGGCCTGGGGCGCGGCCGTACGGGTCCCGGCGGGCGCGGTCCTCGACATCGGTCCCGCGGTCCGCGGTGTCCGCGCCTATGTGGCCTTCGGCGGCGGGATCGCGGTGGAGCCGGTGCTCGGCAGCCGCTCCACGGATCTGCTGTCGGGCCTCGGCCCGGCGCCGCTGCGCGACGGCGAGGTCATTCCGCTGGGCCCTTCGACGGGCCGGCCCGGGGCGGTGGACTGGACGCCGGTGCCCGCTCCGCCTGCCGAACTGGTGCTGCGGATACGGCTCGGCCCGCGCGACGGCTGGTTCACCGCGGCGGCGCTGCGCACTCTGGTCACCCGTGTCTACCACGTCTCGTCCGCGAGCAACCGCATCGGGCTGCGCACGGAGGGCCCGCCGCTGGAGCGTGCCGTACGGGACGAACTGCCCAGCGAGGGCGTGGTGACGGGAGCGGTGCAGGTGCCTCCGGACGGCCGTCCCGTGGTGTTCCTGTCCGACCATCCGACCACCGGCGGTTATCCGGTGGCCGCGGTGGTCATGGAACGGGATCTCCCGGCGGCGGCCCAGGCGGCGCCAGGCACACCCGTACGGTTCGTGCCGAGCGCTCCGCGCGCCGCGCGGCCAGGACAGTTCTCCGCCGTCCTCACACGCCATGGGCAAACCAGCGGTGGACGCGGTCAGGGCGCCGTGCCGTAACCACCGCCGCCCGGCGTGCGCATGACCAGCACATCGCCCGGGCCCAGCTCCGCCGAGTCGACGCCTCGCAGCGGTGTGACCGTACCGTCCGCGCGCTCCACCGCGTTGCGGCCGAGCGCTCCCGGCCGCCCGCCCGCCATGCCGTACGGCGGGACCTTACGGTGCCCGGTCAGCAGCGTCACCGTCATCGGCTCCAGGAAGCGGATGCGCCGCACCACACCGTCGCCGCCGTGCCACCGCCCGGCGCCGCCGCTGCCGTCCCGTACGGCGAAGGCGTCGACGCGGACCGGAAAGCGCCACTCCAGCACCTCGGGATCGGTGAGCCGGGAGTTGGTCATATGGGTCTGGACGGCATCGGCGCCGTCGAAGCCGTCACCCGCGCCGGAGCCGCTGGCCACCGTCTCGTAGTACTGCACCCGGTCATTGCCGAAGGTGAGGTTGTTCATGGTGCCCGAGCCCTCGGCCTGGACCTGGAGCGCCGCGTAGAGCGCGCCGGTGACCGCCTGCGAGGTCTCCACATTGCCCGCGACGGTCGCCGCCGGATAGACGGGCGCCAGCATCGAGCCTTCCGGTACGCGGACCTCCAGCGGTTCCAGACAGCCGCTGTTGAGCGGGATGTCGTCGGCCACGAGCGTCCTGAAGACATAGAGCACGGCGGCCATCACCACCGACTTCGGTGCGTTGAAGTTGCCCGGGAGCTGCGCCGAGCTGCCGGTGAAGTCCAGCACCGCGCCGCGCGCCGCCCGGTCGACCTTCAGCGCCACCTCGATCACCGCGCCGCCGTCGGTCGTGTAGCGGTACGAGCCGTCGTGCAGCCCGGCGACGATCCGGCGTACGGACTCCTCCGCGTTGCGCCGTACGTGTCCCATATAGGCCTGTACGACCTCGATCGAGAACTGGTCGACCATACGGGCGAGTTCGGCGATGCCCTTCTCGTTCGCCGCGATCTGGGCGCGCAGATCGGCGAGATTGGTGTCGGGATCGCGGGAGGGATGGCGCGCGGTGGTGAGCAGCCGCCTGGTCTCCGCCTCACGGAAGCAGCCGTCCCTGACGAGCAGCCAGTTGTCGAAGAGCACGCCCTCTTCGTGCACGGTCCTGCTGAAGGCGGGCATGGAGCCCGGAGTGATACCGCCGATCTCGGCGTGGTGGCCGCGCGAGGCCACCAGGAACCGCACCTGCGCGCCGACCTCGTCGAAGACCGGAGTCACGACCGTCACATCGGGCAGATGCGTGCCGCCGTGGTACGGATCGTTGATGGCGTACACATCGCCGGGCCGCAGCGTGCCCTCGTTGCGCCGCAGCACCTCCTTGATGGACTCGCCCATGGATCCCAGATGGACCGGGATGTGCGGCGCGTTGGCGATCAGATTGCCCTCGGCGTCGAAGAGCGCGCAGGAGAAGTCGAGCCGCTCCTTGATGTTGACGGAGTGGGCCGTGTTCTCCAGCCGTACGCCCATCTGCTCGGCGATCGCCATGAAGAGGTTGTTGAACACCTCAAGCAGCACCGGATCGACGTCCGTACCGACCGCGACGCGCGAGGGACGCGGCCGTACGCGCGTGAGCAGCAGATGGCCCAGTTCGCCCGCGCGCGCCTGCCAGCCCGGTTCGACCACGGTCGTGGCGTCGGACTCGGCGATCACGGCGGGCCCGGTCACGGTGTCGGCGGAACGCAGCTCCTCGCGGCGGTACAGCGGAGTGTCGTGGAGACGGCCTTCGCTGAACATCCTTACGGAGGCGTACGGTTCCGCCTCGCCGGACCGGCTCTCCGAGGGCCGGGGCGCGTACGAAAGATGCGCGCCCGAGGTGCCCACGGCCTCGACCGAGACCGCCTCCACCACCAGCGGCTTGTCCATGGTGAAGGCGTAGCGCGCACGGTGCTCGCCCTCGAAGGCCGCCGTCATGGCCGGGACGCTGTCCAGGGCGACCGGCAGACTGGCGTCCGTACCGGCGTACCGCAGCAGCACACGTGCGCGCGTGCTGATCGCGGAGTCCGGTACGGAGTCGGCGCGCAGCTCGGCGCGGGTGCGCCCGGCCAGGGAGTCGCACAGCTCACGCACCCGGCGCAGGGCCCGCTCGGTCAGCTCGGCCTCGACGGACTGCTCGCGCATGGCGGTGGCGTCGGCGAGCCCGATGCCGTACGCGGAGAGGACTCCGGCGAGCGGCGGCACGATCACCGTGTCGACTCCAAGGGCGTCGGCGACCGCGCACGCGTGCTGTCCGCCGGCGCCGCCGAAGCTGGTGAGCGCGTAGCGGGTGATGTCGTGTCCGCGCTGTACGGAGATCTTCTTGACGGCGTTCGCCATATTGAGCACGGCGATCTCCAGATAGCCGGCCGCGACCTCCTCGGGAGTGCGGCTGACGCCGGTGGCCTTCCGTACCTCCTCGGCGCGTTCCTCGAAGCGCCGCCGTACCACCTCGGCGTCCAGCGGCCGGTCGCCGTCCGGGCCGAACACCGCCGGGAAGTGGGCGGGCTGGACGCGGCCGAGCATCACATTGGCGTCGGTCACCGTGAGCGGGCCGCCGCGCCGGTAGCAGGCCGGGCCCGGCACGGCGCCCGCCGAGTCGGGGCCGACGCGATAGCGCTGACCGTCGAAGTGGAGGACGGAGCCGCCGCCCGCCGCGACGGTGTGGATGTTCATCATCGGAGCGCGCATCCGGACACCGGCCACCTGGGTGCCGAGCTCCCGCTCGAACTCGCCCGCGTAGTGCGAGACATCGGTGGAGGTGCCGCCCATGTCGAAGCCGATGACCCGGTCGAAGCCGGCCTGCCGCGCCGTACGGGCCATACCGACGACTCCGCCGGCCGGTCCCGAGAGCACGGCGTCCTTGCCGCGGAAGTGGGCCGCCTCCCGCAGCCCGCCGTTGGACTGCATGAACATCAGCCGGACACCGCGCAGTTCCTGGGCGACCTCGTCGACATAGCGGCGCAGGATCGGCGAGAGATAGGCGTCCACGACGGTGGTGTCGCCGCGCGGCACCAGCTTGATCAGCGGACTGACCTCGTGCGAACAGCTCACCTGGGTGAATCCGGCCGCGCGGGCGGCCTCGGCGACGGCACTCTCGTGCGCGGAGTGGCGGTAGCCGTGCATCAGGACGACGGCGGCGCTGCGGAAGCCGTCCCGGTGGGCCGCGCGCAGCCGCTCGGTGACGGTGTCCAGTTCGAGCGGCCGTACGGTCACGCCGTGCGCGTCGATCCGCTCCGGAACCTCGATGACACGCTCGTACACCGCTTCGGGCAGCACGATCCTGCGGTCGAAGAGCCGTGGCCGGTTCTGGTACGCGATCCGCAGGGCGTCGCGGAAGCCCTCGGTGATGAGGAGGACGGTCGGCTCACCACGTCTCTCAAGGAGCGCGTTCGTGGCGACGGTCGTCCCCATCTTCACGACGGCGATCCGGTCGGCCGGGACCGGATCGTACGGACCGAGCCCGAGCAGCAGCCGGACACCGGCGACCGCCGCGTCCCGGTACCGCTCGGGATGGTGCGAGAGCAGCTTCCTGGTGACCAGCTCTCCGTCGGGGCGCCTGCCCACCACATCGGTGAAGGTGCCGCCCCGGTCGATCCAGAATTCCCAGCGCCCGGTCATTCCCCCATTCTCGCGCGGGGAGCGCCCGGGGAGAGGGTGGCGAGCGCGCGGGAGAGCGCCTGTTCGGCATGGACGTCGAGACGGGCGCTGGTGCCGCGGGCCCAGTGCCGTAGCTCGTCCCCCGCGAGTCGCAGCAGCTCGGGCAGGAGGTCCTGGCAGCGGCGCGCCACCCAGGCCGCTCCCTTGGTCGCCAGCCACCGCATCACGGCGGCGCGGCTGGGCGAGGGCTGATCGGCCGTCAGGGAGGGCGGCGGGCCGATGGCCAGCCCCCGGGCGGCGAGCGGCGCGTGGAAACGCGCGGCGATCATTCGGTGGCCGCGCTCGCCGGGATGCAGCCGGTCGGCACTCCACAGGGACCGGTCGTTGACCCAGGCGGCGTCGGCCATGTGCAGATGGACGGTGTCGTACCGCGCGGCCAGGGCGTGTACGACGGCGTTGAGCGCGCGCTGCCGCCGGGCGAGCGGCCGGGCGAGCGGCAGAGGCAGCCCGAGCATGGTCCCCGGATCCGGCAGACAGGTGGTCAGCAGGACGGCCCCGCGCGCGGCGAGGGCGGCGCAGACGCGGTCGAGACGCTGGGCGATGTCCTGGATGTCGAAGGCGCAGCGGAGCGTGTCGTTGACGCCGACGACGACGGACGCGATGTCGGGCCCGAAGTCGAGGACGGCCGGGACCTGCTGCTCGTCGACATCGCGGGTCAGCGCGCCGCTGACGGCGAAGTTGTGGAACCGTACGCCGCTCTCGCCCTCGGCACCGGCGGGCCGGGCGGGCCCGAGGGCCCCGCCGAGCAGCGCGGCCCAGCCCCGCCATCCGCCGTCCACGGGATCACCGATCCCGGCGGTCAGCGAGTCCCCGAGCGCGGCGAACCGCAACGCCCGCACGGACGCGACGACGCCCTCCTTACGGAGGCCGACGCCGCCGTGCGCTTCGGGCCCGGGCGTGGCCACGGCCGGTGTCCCGACGCCGGGAGCCTCCCGCGTTTCCGACGGTGCCGCCTGGACCGCCGAGGCACCGTCAACAGCACCGCCGCCGCGGGCCCCCGGCGAGCCGTCCTTCGTGGCGAGGACCGCGGCACCGGCAGGGCCGGGCTCCACCGGGGATTGCCCGGGGAGCACCGGTCCTGCGAGCGTCTCGTCGGCGAGCACCGGACCCGTGCCGACGGCGCCGACAGGGCCGAGGGTCTGCGCGGCGGTCGGGAGCGGCCGGGCCGGTGCCGTCGACGCGACGGCACCGGGCTTCGTCGGCGTCTCACCGACGGACGTCTGCGTGGCCGCCTCCGCCGGGGCCATGGGCTGTTCTCCTCCTCGTACGACGATGCGCGGCACCGTGTCCGAGTCCTCGCCGGTGCGTTCTCCGCCCGGCAGCGACTCCGCGATGTCCGCGCCCGTGGTCATCTCTGCGCTCCGTCCGGCCGGCGGATCTGCGAGGGCACCTTGTTCAGCAGCGGGGCATCGTGCGCGGCCAGGAATCCGGCCACCGCGTTGTCCCAGCTGAAGAGCTCCGCGCGGGCGCGGGCCGCGGCGCGGCGGTCCTCCTCCGGGCGCGTCAGCAGCTCCTGGATCGCGTCGGCGAAGGACACGGCGCTGTCCACGGCGGCCACTCCCGCGTCCCCGATCACCTCGGGCAGCGCCGACGACGCGCTCGGGACGACCGGTGTGCCGCAGGCGAGCGCCTCCAGGGCCGACAGTCCGAAGGTCTCGGCCGGTCCCGGCGCCAGACAGATGTCCGCGGCTGCCTGGAGATCGGCCATCTCCTCGCGGTTGGCCACATGGCCGAGGAAGAGCGCGGGCAGCCGCTGGGCCCGGGCCCTGCGGACCAGTCCGGCCCGCAGCGGGCCCTCGCCCGCGACGACCAGCACGGCCCGTACGCCTCGGTCCCGCAGCTCGGCGAGCGCGTCCAGCGCGGCGCCCGGCCGCTTCTCCACCGAGAGCCGGGAGCCGAGCACCAGCAGCACATCCGCGCCGCGCGCGTAGCGGGCGCGCAGGGCCTCGCTGCGCCGCTCCGGCCTGCACCGGGTCAGATCGACGCCGAGCGGCGCGCGCACCACATTGCGGGCGCCGATACGCAGGAACTCGCGCTCCGCCCACTCGGTGGTGCACACGATCCGCGAGTACGCCCACGCGCTGCGCGTGTTGAGCCGGTCCGCGGTCCGTCCGGCCGCGACGCCGGGTACGCCCCAGGTGCGCAGCACTCCGTCCGCCGTCTCGTGGGAGACCATCACCGAGGGAACGCGATGGCGCCGCGCCCACTCGCCCGTCCACCGCAGCGTGGTCCGGTCGGAGACTTCGAGCCGGTCGGGCCCGAGCGATTCGAGCACCTGCCGCAGCCGCTTCCGGGCGGTCAGCACCCGGTAGCCGCCGGTGCCGGGGATGACGGGACCCGGCAGGGTGATCACCCGTCCCTGCACGGTGTCCTCGTCGGACTCCCGCTCGCCCGGCACGATGAGCACTGGCTCGTGCCCGGCCGCGAGATAGCCGCTGCCGAGCTCCTGGAGCGCGGTACGCAGCCCGCCCGAGGCCGGGGTCACGAAGTTCGCCAGCCGTACGATGCGCAAGCCGCTCACGCGACCACCGCCGTGCGCGCGCCGAGCACCTCGTCGTAGTGGCCCAGAAGCTGGTCGCCGACGACGGCCCAGGTCCTGCCCTCCACGGTGGTGCGCGCCGCCTGCCCGTACGCCTCACGGAGCGCGGGAGCATGGGCGAGGTCCCGTACGGCCTCGGTGACGGCGTCGGCGTCGTGCGGCTTCACCAGCGTGCCGGTGTATCCGTGGGCGACGAGGTCGAGCGGTCCGCCCGCGGCGGGCGCGATCACCGGTACGCCGCTGGCCATGGCCTCCTGCACGGTCTGACAGAAGGTCTCGTACGGTCCGGTGTGCGCGAACACGTCGAACGAGGCGAACGTACGCGCGAGCGCGTCGCCGGTCGTACGGCCCAGGAAGACCGCGCCGGGCAGCGCGCTCCGGAGCGTGGTCTCGCTGGGACCGTCGCCGACGATCACCACCCGCACGCCCGGCAGCTCGCAGACGCCCGCGAGGAGTTCGACATGCTTCTCGGGCGCCAGCCGGCCGACATATCCGACGATCAGCTCGCCGTTGGGCGCGAGCCGACGGCGCAGTTCCTCGTCACGCAACTCGGGCCGGAACCGTACGGTGTCCACGCCGCGCGGCCAGAGCCGTACCCGCGGAATGTTGTGCTCGGCGAGGTCGCGTACGGCCGCGCTGGACGGTGCCAGGGTGCGGTCGGCCGCGGTGTGGACGGTACGGATCCGGCGCCAGGCCGCCGCCTCGCCCGCGCCCACATAGGTACGGGCGTAGCCGGCGAGATCGGTCTGGTACACGGCGACGGCGGGGACTCCGAGCCGTGAGGCGGCCGTCATGCCGCGCACGCCGAGCACGAACGGTCCCGCCAGATGGACCAGCTCGGCGCGGTGCGCGGCGATGGTCGCCGCGACGCGCCGGCTGGGCAGCGCCACCCGTACCTGGGGATAGCCGGGCAGCGGTACGGAGGGCACGCGTACCACGGGGCACGGTGCGTCGATCTCGGCATCACCGGCGACTGCCGGAGCGATGACGAGCGGGTCATGGCCGCGCACGGCGAGGTGCCGGGCGGTCTGGAGGGCGCAGTGGGCTACGCCGTTGACATCCGGTGGGAAGGACTCGGTAACTATGACGACACGCATATTCGTGTTGTCGTCCTACCGAGCGTGTCCCTGCCAACGTGGATCTTTCCGCGTGGGGAACGTCCCGTGAGCATTGGACGCGGGTCGCCTGCGGCGGGCGGGCGTGATGCACGGAGGGTGTGCGCGCGCTCACGGATCGGTACCCGCGTCCCGGTGGGCGGTGCGGTGCGCGCCTGCGGCGCGGTGCCGCCTCCCGGCGGGGGGCCGGTGCGGTGGTGGGTGCGGGGTGCGCCCCCCAGCGGGGGCCGCCGTGCGGCGGGGGCTTTTACGCGCCTGCGGCGCGGGGCCGGGTGCGTGGTGGGTGCGGGTGCCGGGGCCTCCGGAGGTACATGTCCGGACGGCATGATTTACGCCGCGTGCGGACCGGTTGTCTGGTGCGGGTTTCGTGTGCGGCACAAATCACGCTTTAGTGTCCGGACACGCACCTCCTCCGACCCCGACCCCCTCCCGCCCGGACCCCGGCTTCCCGTCCGGTCCGGGCACCCACCAAGCCCGTCCGGCGATTGAGGACGGAACGGCCAGCCCGGACGGGTCCGGGTTGCAGAGACGTTCTGGCTGCACACGGCCGCCGGCGAGTGAGCCGAAGGGCGCGCCGCTGTCGAAAGGGAGAGCGCGCGGAGGCCCCGAGGTACGAGGGGTCGAGCACGGTCGACCGTCGACAGTGGCAGAAAGCGCCCGGAGGCGAACCGAGCCCTCAATCAAAAGGCCAGTCGGCTGCGGACCGCCGTTTGGACTTCCGCCTCCTCCGCCGGGTCCGCCGCCAGCCTCCGTAGCCGTTCCGCCACCCGTACGTCCCCGGTCTCCGCGTGCAGCGCGGCGACCTCTCGGGTGGTCTCCTCGCAGTCCCAGAGGCATTCGACGGCGAAACCGGTCGCGTAGGAGGGATCGGTCGCGGCGAGCGCGCGTGCCGTTCGGCCGCGCAGGTGTGAGGAGGTGGTCTCGCGGTAGACATGGCGCAGTACGGGAGCCGCGCAGACAATGCCGAGGCGGCCGGTGCCGTCGACGAGTGTCCACAGTCCTGGTGCGTCGGGCCCGTCGGCCCGTACGGTCTCGCGCAGCGCGCCCAGCACCAGTTGGGTGTCGCGCGTGCCGCCGCGCCCGGCGAGCACACCGGCGGCGGACGCGCCGAGGGCGTCGGGCCGGTGCACCCAGCCGCGGGCCCGGTCGACGGCCTCCTCGCCGCACATCCGCTCGAAGGCGGAGACCGCGGCGTCGGCGACGGTACGGTCCGCGCCGACCGCCGCTTCGATCAGATCGAGGACGACGGGATCGGCCGCCTCGGCGAGATAGTGGAGCGCCGCGCATCGGGCGCCGTCGGGTCCGCCACGGGCGGCCTCGATGATCATCGGGCGGTCCTCGGGCCCGGCGACCGCGCTCAGACAGCGTGCGGCGGGCACATGGAGCACCGAGCCGCGCTCCAGGGCCTGCTGGGCCCAGTCGAAGACGGCCTGTACGCTCCAGCCGGGCCGTGGGCCGCTCGGCCGGAGCTGGCGCTGCCAGCGGTCGAAGGAGCCCTGTTCACCGGCGGCCCTGATGCGGGCGCCGATCTCCCGCCGCGGATCGTCGGCCCAGAGCCGCCACGGCCGGGGCTCGAAGGCGTCGCGTACGGCGGTCGCCAGTTCGGTGTCGCCCTCGGGAGTGGCCGGGAATCTGGCGAGGACCGGCAGCGCCAGCGAGCGCAGACCGGTGTCGTCGTCGCGCAGGGCCAGCTCGTCCAGGGCCCAGGCCCAGTTCGAGCCGGTCGCCGCGTAGCGCCGGAGCAGTTCCAGGGCGTCGCGCCTGCCGTACGAGGCGAGATGGCCGAGCACGGCGAGCGCGAGCCCGGTCCGTGACTCCTCGGTGTCGAAGTGGTCCTCGGCCAGGAAGAGATGGTGCTCGATGGCGTCGAGACCGCCGTGGAGATCCAGATACAGGCGCGCGTAGTACAGCGACCGGTTCTCGACCTGCCAGTCGTGCCGGGGGTCGTTCAGTACGCAGTGGTTGAGGGCGGCGAGCGCCTCCGCGCGGGGCGCCGCGAGCGCGTGCAGCGTGCCGTCGCCGCGGCCCCTCTGCAACAGGCCGAGCAGAGTGCCGCTCGGCGCTATGACTGGATCGAACATGGGAAAAGCCTCACATCAAGCTGTTGACGCAACCGGGGTGTGATGCGGCGCCGCAACCGGCGCCGACCCTCTGGGCCTAGGCCGTGTTTCAGAAGTCCCGTCTGCCCCGCGACGCCCGGCACGCACGCTCGCCGCGTTGTCGGAGTCGCCCGAGTACGTCCAGTACGCGAGCGATCCTCCGCCTTGCGATCGCACGCACCGGACGCCGCGGGGCCCGCCCTGGGGGCGGACGACGTTACTTCTGAAACACGGCCTAGGCCGTGCGACAACATGTTCGGCCGCCCGTCGTCTCCCGCTCAACGCAGACCATCTTTCCTGCCTCTCGTCGGTGGCCCACTGCGGGCCCGACGTCATGATGACCCAGCCATTTCGCCACCGCGACCACATTTACGACGTCTCTCACCTGGCGCCGAACAGCTCCAGAAGGTCCGTCTTCCCAAACATTCGCGCGGTATCCACGGCGGACGGGCTCCCTTCCCTCGGATCCGCGCCGCCCGCGAGCAGCGTCCTGATGACCTCGTCCTCGCCCTTGAAGACCGCGCCCGCGAGCGGCGTCTGGCCGCGGTCGTTGGGCCGGCTCGCGTCGGCGCCGCGCTCCAGCAGGGCCGCCACCGCCGGCGCGTGGCCGTGGTAGGCGGCGAGCATCAGCAGGGAGTCGCCTCGGTCGTTGGTGAGATTCGCGGGCACACCGGCGTCGACATACGCGGCGAGCGCCTCGGCCTCGCCGCGCCGGGCCAGGTCGAAGATCCTCGTGGCCAGCTCCACCACCTCGGGATCCGGGGTTTCGCTCATCGGTGGACCACCTTTCACGTCGTTGACCTGGTACGTACAGCTCGTTGACGCCATACGAGTGAACCGACAGGGTACTGGCCCCCGGCGCCCGCCGCAGACGGGACGTACGGCGTCCCGGCCGGGCGGCGGCACCTCATGGACCAGTGCAGTGAAATACCTGACATTTCACTCATTTGCACCTTTTGTCGCATAGATACTTGCGGTGATTCTGGAAGAACTCATGGTGACTGTCCCCTCTCCCAGGAGAACCCTCATGATTCTTTCCATGTCGGGCGTCGTGCTGCTCGGAATCATCGTCTTCCTTTTCTTCCGGAAGGACGGACTCAAGGCCTCGCACGCGATGGTCTGCTCACTGTTCGGCTTCTATCTCGCGGGCACCGCCATCGCCCCGAGCATCACCGCCGGCGGCGCCAGCCTCGCCGGCCTTCTGGGCGGGATCAAATTCTGACTCCCGCCCATCCTCTTTCCGCATCCAACAGGAGACAGACGTGGCCCGGCGACCACTCCCCCGCATTCTGAGCAGCGGCAGCGACCGGATCGCGCGCGGGCGCGAGATGGCCCGTACAGCCGCCGACGGCGCCACCGACGTGCTCCATCCGCTGATCACGATCACCCGTGGTCTGCGGTTGCTGGCCGCCGCAGGGCGCCAGAAGTGGGCCGGTACGCCCAAGGACCGGCGCGGTCCCGCGCTGTTCCTGGTCGCGGCCTGTGTCCTGGTGACCGCGCTCATCCCGTACGGGCCGATGCTGGCCCTGATCACGGTGATGGCCGTGGCCGCCTGGAAGGGACGCGACCGAACGCCGCCGGCGCGGACCGGGCCCGACGAAGCGGAGGCGAAACGACTCCAGTCCCTCTACGAGGCACTGGTGCCGTATCTCTCCGTTCCCGAGGACCCGAGTCCGCTCTTCGCCCATGGCGGCGACTGGAGCACGGCGTTCGTCGAGCACGCGTTCGACGGCGAGGGACGGATCATCCGGCTCCAGCTCGCCTATCCTCCGTACTTCACCGACGGCGAGCCCGACGCGCGGGCCCGGATCGAGCAGTTGCTGTACGCCAAGTCCGGGCGCGGCCGGGAGTATCACTTCGACTGGCAGGAAGAGGCCAACCAGCTGGTGATGACCGTCCTGCCCGCTCTCTCCACCGCCATCGCCGCCCAGCGTTTCATCACCGCTCCCGGCGAGACCGTCCTCGGCTTCACCGACGACGGAGCGGTGCCGCGCACCGTGCCGGTCCTCGCGCGCGACGGAAGGCGGGACGCGCCTCCGGTGCTCTGGCGGACCGGACCGCGCTCGACGGAGCCCCATCTGCTGGTCGCGGGGACACCGGGCAGCGGCGCCACGACTCTGCTGCGCTCCATCGCCCTCCAGGCCCTCGCGCACGGGGACGTACTGATCGTGGAGGGCAGCGGCACCGGCGAGTTCGGCGCTCTGACCGGACGCACCGGTGTGCTCGCCGTGGAGTGCGGACTGGCCGGCGCGCTCTCCAGCCTCGAATGGGCGGCGAACGAGACGGAGCGGCGGCTGATCGCCGCCAACAACGCCCGCCAGTCGGGCCGACCCGTGCCCGAGGACGCCAGAAGGCCACTGTGGATCCTGGTGGACCGGCCGAGCGTCTTCGGGCATCTCGCGGCGGCCGACGGACGGCGCGATCCGCAGGAGCTGCTCCATGTACCGCTGCGGCACGGCAGGACCGTCCATATCACCGTGGTGGTGGCCGATCAGCTCGACGGTCTGGACGCGCTCGACGAGACCGTACGGAGCCACACGCGCGCCCGGGTGATCCTCGGGCCGGTCGCGGCGCCGCAGGTGGAAGCGGTACTCGAGGCGCCGCCGCACACCACGCCCACGCCGGACGTCCCACCCGGCAGAGGCTATGCGCGGCTCGGTGCGGGCCCGGTGCTCAGGCTCCAGGTCCCGGCGACGCCGGACCCGTACGACGACGGCACGAGCGACGCCCACCGCCGTGCCGTCCTGGAACTCCTGCCGGAGCCTCTCGCGCGGGAGCGGGTGCCCGAGCAGGAGCAGATGCCGCACCGTACGGTCGAGTCACCGCAGGCGTCAGGGCCGATCGGCCGTCAGGTGCCGGCCGAGGGCTGAGGGCGAGGGCTGAGGGCCCTTCGTCTCCTCTCCGTTCCGTTACGCGACAAAGGTGCGCGGCGCGTCCGTTCCCGTGCTCGCGCCCGTCTCCACCAGCCGCGCCGCCGCCGCCAGCCGGGCCGCCGCCTCGACGGCGACCGGGCCGCCCACGGTGAACGGAAGCCGTACGTATCCCTCGAACGCGCCGTCGACCCCGAAGCGCGGCCCCGACGGCACCCGTACACCGACGCGTTCGCCCACCTCGGCCAGCCGCGAGCCGGAGAGTCCGCCCGTACGCACCCACAAGGTCAGCCCGCCGCGCGGCACCTCGAACTCCCAGCCGGGCAGCTGCTCGCGTACCGCCGCCACCAGCGCGTCCCGGTTCTCGCGCGCCTGGACCCGGCGCAGGGCGACCGCGTTCTCCCAGCCTCCGGTCCGCATCAGCCAGTTGATGGCGAGTTGCTCCAGCACCGGAGTGCCGAGATCGGCGTACGCGCGTGCCGCGACCAGCGACCGGATCACATCCGGCGCCGCACGCACCCAGCCGATCCGCATCCCCGCCCAGAACGCCTTGCTGGCCGAGCCGACCGTGAGAACCGTGCTGCCCGCCGGATCGAAGGCACAGACCGGCCTCGGCATATCGACATCCGCGTCGAGATACAGCTCCGACATGGTCTCGTCCACGACCAGTACCGTGCCCGCCGAGCGTGCCGCGTCGACAAGCTGCCGCCGCTGGTGCTCGTCGGCCAGCGCGCCCGTCGGATTGTGGAAGTCGGCCACCACATAGGCGAGCCGAGGCGCGGCCTCCCGCAGCACCTGGCGCCAGCGCGGCAGATCCCAGCCGGTCAGCCCTTCCGCCATGGCGACCGGCACCAGCCGGGCGCCCGCCTCCCGCATCAGCTGGAGGATATTGGCGTACGAGGGCGACTCCACCGCGATCCGCTCGCCGCGGCCCGCGAAGAGATGGCAGATCGCGTCGATCGCGCCCATCGCGCCCGTGGTGACCATGATCTGTTCGGGCATGGTCGGGATGCCGCGCTCGGTGTACCGGTCGGCGAGCATCTGCCGCAACGCGGGCAGCCCGGCCGGATAGTCGCCATGGGTGTGCGCGTACGGCGGCAGCTCCTCCAGCGCGCCCTGTACGGCCCGGGTCAGCCAGGGCTCGGGAGCGGGCAGGGCGGCGGTGCCGAGATCGATCATCGAGCCCAGTGACTCCGGCGGCAGCGGTTCGAGTCCGCGCGCGGGCAGTGGATTGCCGGCCGGTACGGCGGTCCAGCTCCCGGCACCTCTGCGGGACTCCAGAAAGCCTTCGGCGCGCAGCGCCTCGTACGCGGCGGCCACGGTCGTACGGCTCACCGAGAGGGAGAGGGCGAGTTCGCGCTCCGCGGGCAGCCGCGCGGCGACGGGAACGCGCCCTTCGAGGACCAGCAGCCGGATGCCGTCGGCGAGGGCCCGGTAGGCCGGCGGTCTGCGGGTGCCGGGGCCCGCGGGCGTGGGCTGCTGGGTGGTGAGCTGCCGCGCGAGCTGAGCCGCGCCGACGGCCGAGGTCCACTGCGCCATGAAAATCAGTCCACCTTCCTTGAATTGGCCATGGATGGCATCGATCGGCCAGCCACAGAGTGACGCGTACCAGTCCACCATCGCATCAAGGGGCCGCGTCGTGTCCAATCTCCCTCGCCCTGCCCGGCGTCCCGCCCGGCGTCTCACCCGCAGGGTGACGCAGCTCTCCGTCGGTCTCGCGCTGTACGGAGCGAGCGCGGCGCTGCTGGTGCGCGGCGGGCTCGGGCTGGAGCCCTGGGGTGTGCTGCACCAAGGGCTCTCCGAGCTGACCGGACTGACCATGGGCGTCGTCTCGATCATCGTGGGCGCGGTCGTGCTGCTGCTCTGGATCCCGATCCGGCAGCGCCCGGGACCGGGCACGGTCGCCAATGTCTTCGCGGTCGGTATAGCGATGGACGCCACGCTCGCGCTCGTTCCCGACGGCCATGGCCTGACCACCCGTATACCGCTGCTGATCACCGGCATCGTCCTCAACGGAGTGGCCACCGGGCTCTACATAGCGGCCCGGTTCGGTCCCGGGCCGCGCGACGGTCTGATGACGGGCCTGCACCGGCTGACCGGCCGCTCGGTGCGGCTGGTCCGTACGGCGATCGAGGTCGCCGTCGTCGCCACCGGCTTCGTGCTCGGCGGCTCGGTGGGCATCGGCACGATCGCCTACGCCCTGGCCATCGGACCGCTCGCCCAGCTCTTCCTGCGCGTCTTCGCCATCCCGACGGCGGGCACCGGCAGTACGGCCGTCGCCGCCGGGACACCGGCGCGGGCCATACTGCGGCGGTGACTCGCGTACCCCACCCCTATCTCGACCGGCCGACTCCGATCCCGTTCGCCCATCGCGGCGGCGCGGCGGACGGTCTGGAGAACACCGCGGCGGCCTTCCGGCGCGCCGCCGGACTCGGCTACCGCCACTTCGAGACCGATGTGCACTCCACGGCGGACGGCCGGCTCGTCGCCTTCCACGACGCGACTCTGGACCGTGTGACCGACAGCCGCGGCCGGATCGTGGATCTGCCCTGGACGGAGGTGCGCCGGGCACGGGTGGCGGGCAGCGAGCCGCTGCCGCTCTTCGAGGAGCTGCTCGAAGAGTTTCCCGAGGCGCGCTGGAACGTGGACATCAAGGCCGCTCCCGCATTGGTCCCGCTGGTCGAGCTGATCCGCAGGACCGGGAGCTGGGACCGGGTGTGCGTCGGCTCGTTCTCCGAGGCCAGAGTGACCCGCGCGGCCCGGCTCGCGGGCCCGCGGCTGGCCACCTCGTACGGCGTACGCGGTGTGCTGGGCCTGCGGCTGCGCTCGTACGGAATCCCGGCCCCGGTCCGTCCCGGCGCCGTGTGCGCACAGGTTCCCGAGACACAGAGCGGTATCCGGGTGGTGGACGAGCGCTTCGTCCGTATGGCACACGCGCGCGGCCTTCAGGTCCATGTCTGGACGGTCAATGAACCGGATCGGATGGAGGCGCTGCTCGATCTCGGCGTGGATGGCATCATGACGGATCAACTGGAAGCGCTGCGCACGGTGTTGACCGCGCGAGGAGCCTGGCACTGACCGGGCGTGGCGTCGGCACGCAAGGCACGCAAGGCACGCAAGAAATGAGGACACCCGGGGTGACCGCTGAGACCGCCGTGGACCGGACCGACGGGACGGCGGACCGCAGACGCGAGCAACGCGGCTGGTACTTCTACGACTTCGCGTGCTCCGTCTACTCGACGAGTGTGCTGACGGTCTTCCTCGGCCCTTATCTCACCTCGGTGGCGAAGGCCGCGGCCGACGCCGACGGCTTCGTCCGGCCGCTGGGCATACCGGTGCGCGCGGGCTCGGTCTTCGCGTACGCGGTCTCCGTCTCGGTGGTGGTGGCGGTGCTGGTGATGCCGCTGGTGGGCGCGGTGGCCGACCGTACGGGACGCAAGAAGCCGCTGCTGGCCGCCGCCGCGTATCTGGGCGCGACCGCCACGGCGTGCATGTTCTTCCTGGACGGCGACCGCTATCTGCTGGGCGCGCTGCTGCTGATCGTGGCGAACGCCTCGATCTCGGTGTCGATGGTGCTCTACAACGCGTATCTGCCGCAGATCGCCGGGCCCGAGGAGCGCGACGCGGTCTCCTCGCGCGGCTGGGCGTTCGGCTACACCTCTGGCGCGCTGGTCCTGGTCCTCAATCTGGTGCTCTACACCGGCCATGAGTCCTTCGGTCTCTCCGAGTCGACAGCGGTACGGATCTGTCTGGCCTCCGCCGGAGTCTGGTGGGGCGCCTTCACGATCGTGCCGCTGCGCCGGCTGCGGGACCGGAAGATCGCGCGGGAGGGCGGCGGTTCCGCGGGCGAGGGCGCGGTGGGAGCGGGCTGGCGTCAACTGATGGCCACGCTGCGGGACATGCGGCGCCATCCGCTGACGCTCTCGTTCCTGCTCGCCTATCTCGTCTACAACGACGGTATCCAGACGGTGATCTCACAGGCCTCGATCTACGGCTCCGAGGAACTGGGCCTGGACCAGACGACGCTGATCACCGCCGTGCTGCTGGTGCAGATCCTGGCGGTCGGCGGTGCGCTCGGCATGGGCCGGATGGCCAGGGTGTACGGCGCCAAGCGCACGATCCTGGCCTCACTGGCCGTCTGGACGCTGATCCTCGCGGCCGGCTACTTCCTGCCCGCCGACGCACCGGTGGCGTTCTATCTGCTGGCCTCGGCGATCGGTCTGGTGCTGGGCGGCAGCCAGGCGCTGTCCCGTTCGCTCTTCTCCCATCTCGTACCGCACGGCAAGGAGGCCGAGTACTTCTCCGCGTACGAGATGAGCGACCGCGGGCTGAGCTGGCTGGGACCACTGGTGTTCGGGCTGGCGTATCAGCTCACGGGCAGCTACCGGGATGCGATCATCTCGCTGGTGGTCTTCTTCGTGCTCGGGTTCGGCCTGCTGGCGAGGGTCCCGGTCGGCCGGGCGATCATGGCCGCGGGAAATCCCGTACCGGAGCGGATTTAGACGTTGAAGTGAAAGGGCGGTAGTGTACGCGTTTGGCCTGCCAGGCGGACCGTTACTGCGTATGCGGGAATCGGAATCGCTGGGTGACATCTCCTGTTAGATGTGACAAACCGGGCGCTGGTGGGTACAACAAGGGCGGCACGACGGGCGACGCATGACTCGGAACGGGAATCTTTACCGCCGACCGGACGTTGACCGGATGACGACGACAGCGACACCTGTCCTGTGGGCGACAAGCCCGGGAGGCACGATTCATGAGTGAGCGAGCTCTCCGCGGCACGCGACTCGTGGTTACCAGCTACGAGACGGACCGCGGCATCGATCTGGCCCCGCGCCAGGCGGTGGAGTACGCATGCCAGAACGGCCATCGATTTGAGATGCCGTTCTCGGTAGAGGCGGAAATTCCGCCGGAGTGGGAGTGCAAGGCGTGCGGCGCCCAGGCACTCCTGGTGGACGGGGATGGTCCCGAAGAGAAGAAGGGCAAGCCTGCGCGTACGCACTGGGACATGCTCATGGAGCGGCGCACCCGCGAGGAGCTGGAGGAGGTGCTGGCCGAGAGGCTGGCCGTCCTGCGCTCCGGCGCCATGAACATCGCTGTGCACCCGCGGGACAGCCGGAAGTCCGCCTGACCGCGTAACCGATCGCATACGACAAGCGAGACAACAGCACAGAGCCGCGGGCCGCGTCACACCATGTGTGCCGCGG
>NZ_JBHWGS010000004.1:48394-282405 GCF_042732975.1 Streptomyces sp. NPDC059743
GCCATCTAACATGGTTGTCCCCCCGGGGTCATGCTGTTCGTCCGCCTCACGGGTAACCGTATCGATACCCACACGCTACAAAACACCACCGCCCCGGGGGCGGCGTCACACCATGTGTGCCGCGGCCCGCGGCTTTTCCATGCGATGTCTTCCCTGCGAAGTCAGGGCGTCAGCGGCGGGCGCGGGCCCTTTCCGCCGTCGTCGTCCGGGCGCGGGCTCTCCTCGTCGTGCTTGATGACCTCGCCCTGTACGACCTTGCCGTCCGGCCTGCGGATACGGGCCTGCTGGAAGGCGTCACCAAGACTGCCGGGCGGAGCCGCCGCGGCCATGCGCCGCTCCAGCGACCGCTCCGCGTACCGGCTGAGCCTCGTCCGTACCGGCGGTACGAGAAGCAGCAGTCCCGCCACATCGGTGATCAGGCCCGGCAGCATGATCAGCAGGCCGCCCAGCATCAGAAACCCGTTGCCGCCAGTGCCGTTGGCGGGCTCCGGCACCACGGGCTCGCCCGGGTGCTCGGCCTGCTGCTTCTGCGCCCGCTGCACGGTCTCGGTGAGATTGCGGAAGGCACGGCGGCCGGCGCGCTTGATGACCACGGCGCCGAGCACGAGCGCGCCCAGCAGCAGCAACAGCACGGTCAGCCCGCCCGCCGCGTCGGCCACGACGATCAGCAGCCAGATCTCCAGCACCAGCCAGGCGGCGATGCCCAGCGGCAGGAAAGTGCGGGCTCGGGAGCGCTTGGGAACGGTCCGGGGCGAGTGCGCGGTCGTCATACTCCCAGTGTGCCTGGGCGCGGCCCGGGACGGCGTACGGGGGTGATCAGGACGGCCGGTTCTGTGCGTCGGAACCACGGCCGAGCAGCCGGCTGGCGCGCGCGCCGACGCCCCAGGCCGTGACCCGCCAGAGCGCCTCGATCACGATGTCGCGGCTCATCTTGGAGTCGCCCAGCTCACGCTCGACGAAGGTGATGGGCACCTCCACCACATGACAGCCCGCCTCGACCGCGCGCCGGGCCAGATCGACCTGGAAGCAGTAGCCCTGCGAGGCGACGGCGTCGAGGCCGATCCGGTCCAGGGTCTCCCGGCGGAACGCCCGGTAGCCACCGGTGACATCGCGGATCGGCACACCCAGCAGAACCCGTGAGTAGGTACTGCCGCCGCGCGAAAGCACCTTCCGTGTCGTGGGCCAGTTGACGACCCGTCCGCCCGGCACCCAGCGCGAGCCGAGGACGAGATCGGCGCCCTTCAGCGCGGTCAGCAGCCTGGGCAACTCCTCGGGCTGGTGGGAGCCGTCGGCGTCCATCTCCACGAGGACGCCGTAACCGCGCTCGATGCCCCAGCGAAAGCCCGCCAGATAGGCGGCACCGAGGCCTTCCTTGCCTCTGCGGTGCAGGACCTTGACCTTGCCGTCCTCGGCGGCCAGATCGTCGGCGATCTTGCCGGTGCCGTCGGGGCTGTTGTCGTCGGCGACGAGGATGTCGGCCTCCGGCACCGCGGCGCGGACCCGGGAGACGATCGACCTGATGTTCTCCGCCTCGTTGAAGGTCGGGATGATCACCAAGGCCGTGCCGAGCGGGCCGTACCGCCTCTGACCGCCGTCGTTCACTACTGCCCCTTAATTGCCGTACGCAGGGGCACCACCATAGCGAGCGCGGCAGGGACCCAGATCACGCCCTTCTTTTTTGAGGGCTCGGTTCGCCTCCGGGCGCCTTCGTAGCCCAGGCTGCCGTGGTGGGCCTCACCTGGGTCCCGGTCACCTCGGCCGCCCTGGGGTACGGACACGTCCCGGCCGTGCACGGCCGCCGGCGAGTGAGCCGAAGGGCGCGCCGCTGTCGAAAGGGAGAGCGCGCGGAGGGTCCCGAGGTACGAGGGACCCGAGCACGGTCGACCGTCGACAGTGGCATAAAGCGCCCGGAGGCGAACCGAGCCTCAAAATAGAAGGTGTGCCCCGGCGTCCTTCGGGCCGACCTGGAACCCGCTGGCTGCGGGTCGACCGAAAGCCGTTGTCTACTGAACGCCGGGGCCCCACCCGGGTCGCACCCGCCGGCCGGCTGAAACCTTCCCTCGCCCCCGAGACGCGGGTGCTGGACCTGGCTCCCAGTGGCGGTGCGCCGGTGCGGCACACCGCCCCATGACCCAGCGGCGTTCGACGACCGCGTGGAGATTGCCGGACGGACGTCCTGTGGTGGACTCGGCCGAACCTACCCGCCGGTGGCCGCTTACTGTCAACAGCCGTTTGACCTGCGATGTTGGCCCGAATCACCAGGTCAGTGGGGAAGATCCGCAGGTCGCGACCAAGACCGGGAAGCACTGGTCGGCCGTACGAAATGTCCCCATGTCACTCGTTCGGTCGCACAAACACCGTTTGTCCGGCGACAACGGTCCGCAGACATACGGGCAGCGGGCGGCCCGGCGTCAGATCCGGCAGGCCCGGTGTGCCCGAACGCGGGTCGGTGGACCAGCGGGCGACGCGGTCGTCGGGGGCCTGGACCACCAGTTCCTCGGTGCGCCAGACGGCGTAGTCGGCCGGGGCGCCGGGCACGAGCGTACCCGCGTCGTCGCGGCCGACGGCCCGCCAGCCGCCTCGGGTGTGGGCGGTGAATCCGGCCCGTACCGAGATGCGGTGCTCGGGCGTCCGGTGGAAGGCGGCGGCCCTCACGGTGCCCCAGGGATCCAGCGGTGTGACCGGGCTGTCGGAGCCGAAGGCCAGCGGGACACCGGCGCGCAGCAGCGCGGCGTACGGATTGAGCGTACGGGCGCGCTCGACGCCCAGGCGCCGTGCGTACATACCGCCGTCGCCGCCCCAGGCCTCGTCGAAGGCGGGCTGGACGGAGGCGGTGAGGCCCACCTCGGCGAAGGCGGCGATGGTCCCGGGAGTCAGCATCTCGGCGTGTTCGACGCGGTGCCGGGCGGCCCGTACCCGGGCGAGGCCCAGCCGCTCGGCGGCGGCCCGTACGCCGTCGACCACTGTGCTGATCGCGGCGTCGCCGATGGCGTGGAAACCGGCCTGGAGCCCGGCCTCGGTGCAGGCGGTGACATGGGCGGCGACCGTGGCGGCGTCGAGATGGGCGGTACCGGTGTGCGCGGCGTCGTCGTACGGGTGGCGGAGGGCGGCGGTGTGCGAGCCGAGGGAGCCGTCGACGAAGAGATCACCTGCGGCGCCCGCCGCGCCGAGTTCACGGATGCGCCGGGCGCCCTTCTCGTCGGTGACCGGCTCGGCCCAGTAGCCGTGGACCCGGGGGCCGGGCTCCTCGTCCGCCAGCCTCAGCAGTGCGACGAAGTCCTCCTCGTCGGAGATGTCGGGGCCCGCGCACTCGTGCAGGGTGCCGATACCGAGCGAGGCGGCGCGCCGACGCGCCGCGCGCTGCGCCTCCGCGCGCTGGCGCACGCTGACGGCCCCGTGCGCCGCGGCGCGTACGGCGTGGTGCGCGGCGGCTGTCAGCGGCGCGTCCGGGTGGTAGCCGGGCAGGTCGGTGACGCCGGGGACGAGGTCGAGCAGCGCGGTGGTCACGACGGCCGAGTGCACATCGATACGCGGCAGATAGAGCGGCCGGCCGCCGGCGGCCTCGTCCAGTTCGGCGCGCGACGGAGGGCGCTGCTCGGGCCAGCGCGCGGAGTCCCAGCCGTGGCCGAGCAGGATGCGGCTGTCCGGGTGGGCGGTGTGGTGGGCCCGTACGAGCGTGAGCGCCTCGCCGAGCGTACGGGCGGTCGACAGATCGAGCCCGGTGAGAGCGAGGCCGGTCGCGGTGGCGTGGACGTGCGCGTCGGTGAACGCGGGTGTGACGAGCGCGCCTTCGAGGTCGAGGACCTCGTCCACACCGGTGGCGAAGGCGTCGGCGGCGCCTTCGGAGCCGACCCAGGCGACATGGCCGCGTTCTACGACCATGGCGGTGGCGAAGGGGTCGGCGGGGCTGTGAACTTCTCCACCGCGGAGGAGGAGGGTGCGCGTGGTCATGGGACCAGTGTCGCGCGGGGCGGCGCGGGGCCCGGCGCGGGGTGCGTTACGCGCCTGCGGCGCGGTGCGCCTCCCGGCGGGGGGCCGGTGCGGTGGTGGGTGCGGGTGTCGGGGCCTCCGGAGGTACATGTCCGGACGGCATGATTTACGCCGCGTGCGGGTCGGTTGTCTGGTGCGGGTTTCGTGTGCGGCACAAATCACGCTTTAGTGTCCGGACACGCACCTCCTCCGACCCCGACCCCCTCCCGCCGGCCCCTGGCTTTCCGCCCGGTCCGGGCCCGCATATCCAGCCCGTCCGGCGTTTGAGGACGGAACCGCCGACCCCGGCGCCGGGTGCCCGCTCGGTAGAGGCCAGCCCCTCGCCGTACTCCGGCCGCAGGCCGGAAAAACCAGCCCGTCCGGCGATTGAGGACGAACCGGCCAGCCCGACGGGACCGGGCTACGGAGACGTTCTGGCTGCGCACGGCCGCCGGCGAGTGAGCCGAAGGGGCGCGTCGGTGCCGAAAGAGAGAGCGCGCGGAGGCCCTGAGGAACGAAGGGTCGAGCACGGTCGACCGTCGGCACCGACATAAGGCGCTCCGGAGGCGAACCGAGCCCTCAAAAAGAGGGCGGGCGCGACTCGTAAGGGGTCGACAGGACCACCGTCGTGCGGGTTGAGACTCCCGCCAAGGAGCGGATGCGGGTGAGGAGGTGTTCCAGTTCCAGTGGCGTCGGGACCCGGACCTTCAGGATGTAGTTCTCGTCCCCGGCCACACTGTGGCACGCCTCGATCTCCGGGATCCCCGCGAGCCGTTCCGCGATGTCGTCCGGCGCGCTCGGGTCGAACGGTTTCACCGAGATGAACGCGGTGAGCGGCAGGCCGACCGCCTCCGGGTCGACGACCGCCGCGTAGCCGCGGATGACTCCGCGCTGCTCCAGCCTGCGTACGCGCTGATGCACGGCCGAGGTGGACAGGCCGGTGGCCTTGCCCAGGTCTGTGTAGCTCATCCGGCCGTCGTTGACGAGCAACTCCACGATCTGACGATCCAGCTCCTCCATACGGATCAACCTATTGCCCCAGGTCACTTCAGGCACAGTCGGTGAATCAGCCGAAGCGCACCTGCGGGCGGCATGTGACGAAGACCACAGGTCTCTGGCGCGGTCCTTCGAGACCTTACGGTTACCTGGCTCGTGCGACGGGAATTGCTTGCTGTGGTCGAGACCACAAGTGCCTGGTCGGCCCACCCGAGGGGGAATGTCTCCATGCAGAGCCTGAAGCGCGCCGGACGTACCGAACCGGAGCCTGTTGATCTCGTCGACGCCGACGACATCGACTTCTACGACACCTTCGAGATGTACCGGGTCGTCTGCCCGGACTGTGCGCAGCCGATCGCGCTGCTGGCGGACGAGGACGTCCTGCCGGAGCACGCTCTGTGCCCCACTCCGTGGAACCCGTTCGTACTCTCCGTCTGTGCCGGTACGGGCCGTTCGGCGTCGGACGCCCGTCCCGCCGACGAGACGTCCGAGGCCCAGGAGCAGGACACCGCGCTGCTTCTGACGCTCCCTCAGGGGCTCAACTGGCGGACGCAGCCGTTCTCGCACGTCGGCGGACCGGGCTCGCGCCCGTTCAAGGTGCCGAGCGTCCAGCGGCACGCCGCCTGAGGTCTCCCCGGCGCGCACGCTGACCGTTCGTCGGAGAGCGTGCCGGGGAGCCGGATCAGCGTGTTTCCGGGCCCGCGAGATGACGGGCGATCACCATGCGCTGGATCTGGTTGGTGCCCTCGACGATCTGGAGCACCTTCGCCTCGCGCATGAAGCGCTCCACCGGGAAGTCCACGGTGTAGCCGTAGCCGCCGAGGACCTGTACGGCATCGACGGTGACCTGCATCGCGGTGTCCGTGCAGAACAGCTTGGCCATGGCGGCCTGTTGGGAGAATGGCCGACCCGCGTCGCGGAGCCGGGCGGCGGCGAGATAGAGCGCGCGTCCCGCCTCGATCCGCGTGGCCATGTCGGCGAGCAGGAAGCGCAGTCCCTGGAAGTCGGCGATGGGTCTGCCGAACTGCCGTCGCCCGGTGGCGTATTCGACGGATTCGTCCAGGGCGGCCTGGGCAAGGCCGATGGCGCAGGCGGCGATCCCGAGACGGCCCGAGTCGAGCGCCGACAGGGCGATCGCGAAGCCCTGTCCCTCTTCGCCGATACGGCGGCCGTCGGCCACCCGTACGCCGTCGAAGTGGAGTTGGGCGGTGGGCGAGCCCTTCATGCCCATCTTCTTCTCGGGAGCCGCCGCGTTCAGGCCGGGCGCGTCGCCCGGTACGAGGAACGCCGTGATGCCCCGGGCGCCTTCCTCGCCGGTGCGGGCCAGCACGGTGTAGAAGTCCGCGATCCCGCCATGGGTGATCCAGGCCTTGGTGCCGGTGATCACCCACTCGTCGCCGTCCCGTACGGCCTTCGTACGCAGCGAGGCGGCGTCCGAGCCGGAGGCGGGCTCGGAGAGGCAGTAGGCGCCCAGCAGGCCGCCGCTCAGCATGGCGGGAAGGTATTGGGCCTGCTGCTCCTTGGTGCCGTAGCCGGCGAGGGCGTGGCAGGCCAGGGAGTGCACGCTGACGCCGAGGCCGACGGTGAGCCGGGCCGCGGCCAGTTCTTCGAGTACCTGGAGGTAGACCTCGTACGGCTGGTCACCGCCGCCGTGGGCGGAGTCGTAGGGAAGGCCGAGCAGGCCGGACTCGGAGAGCAGGGTGAAGAGTTCGCGCGGGAAGTGTCCCGCTTCCTCCTCCTCGGCCGCCCAGGGAGCGATCTCCCGCTCGATGATGTCGCGTACGAGGGCGACGAGGTCCTTGGACTCCTCGGTGGGCAGTTGCCTGTCCACCGGTCGCGGGGCGCGGTCGGGCATGGCGGCGCTCTCCTCCCTGTCGGGCACTACGGCGGTCGCACGCGCAGGGTGTGGGCGGCGGCGCCGGCTGGAGTCCGGGGGTGCCCCCGGACGGCAGTTCTGCCGAACCGATGCTGCCCTCCCGGATCGCGGAAGCGGCTGACCAGCGGTTGTGGCGCGTCGAGTATGCCCGATCAGCGGCGTTCCGTCACGGGCCGACGGAAGCTCACCGCAGGGCCGAACCTGGTCCGAACCATTGACCCACTGGTCTAGTCCTTCTAACGTTCCCTCCCAACGCGTTCATGTCACTCTCCCCCCACTCGTTTCTTCCTCCCCCACGAGGAGATTCCATGCTCAGGCTCCACCGCTCCCGTGCCCGGTTCCGGGCGCTGATCGCCGCCGCGTGCACCGCCGTACTCGGCGTGACGCTGCTGGCCGGCAGCGCCTCGGCCGATGAGACCACCGTCTCCGCCGCCCCCACAGCGGCAGGCGACAAGGTCGTCGGTTACTTCACCAACTGGGGTGTCTACGACCGCAATTACCACGTCAAGAACATCGAGACCTCCGGCTCGGCCGGCAAGCTCACCCACATCAACTACGCCTTCGGCAATGTGACCGGCGGAAAGTGCGCCATCGGCGACTCGTACGCCGACTACGAGAAGGCGTACACCGCGGAGCAGAGCGTCGACGGCGTCGCCGACACCTGGGACCAGCCGCTGCGCGGCAACTTCAACCAGCTCCGCAAGCTCAAGGCGCTCCATCCCGGTCTCAAGGTCATCTGGTCGTTCGGTGGCTGGTCCTGGTCCGGCGGCTTCGGCCAGGCGGCACAGAATCCGGCCGCCTTCGCGCAGTCCTGCCGCGATCTGGTCGAGGACCCGCGCTGGGCCGATGTCTTCGACGGTATCGACATCGACTGGGAGTACCCCAACGCCTGCGGTCTGACCTGCGACACCAGCGGCCGTGACGCCTTCAGGAACCTCGCGTCCGCGCTGCGCACCGAGTTCGGGTCCGGCGCTCTGGTGACGGCGGCCATCACGGCCGACGGCTCCGACGGTGGAAAGATCGACGCCGCCGACTACGCGGGCGCCGCGCAGTACCTCGACTGGTACAACCCGATGACCTACGACTTCTTCGGTGCCTTCGCGGCCCAGGGCCCCACGGCCCCGCACTCGCCGCTGACCTCCTACCCGGGTATCCCGACCGAGGGCTTCACCTCGGACGCGGCGGTCAGCAAGCTCAAGGGACTCGGTATCCCGTCGGAGAAGCTGCTGCTCGGTATCGGCTTCTACGGGCGCGGCTGGTCCGGTGTGACACAGAAGGAGCCGGGCGGTACGGCGACGGGCGCGGCGCCGGGCACCTACGAGGCCGGTATCGAGGACTACAAGGTCCTCAAGAACTCCTGCCCGGCCAATGGAACGGTCGCGGGCACGGCGTACGCCTTCTGCGGAAACCAGTGGTGGAGCTACGACACGCCCGCGACCATCGCCGGGAAGATGGCGTACAAGAACCAGCAGGGCCTGGGCGGCACGTTCTTCTGGGAGCTGAGCGGCGACACCACCGACGGTGAACTGATCAAGTCCATCGACTAGTTCCTGTAGTCCCTGTTCAGCAGGGACTCTCATGGCTCGCCGGGGGCGGGGTGGCTGCTCGGCCCCCGTCCCCGGCGTCATATCCGCGGCGGTTCCGGCTGTTCCGGCTGCTCCTCCCGTCCGGTGAACGGGCGCCAGGCGAGGTCCGGCGGCGGCGCCGGGCACTCCGGCGCGAACTCCTCGATCGTGTTGAGGGTGTGGCGCAGCATACGGACCAGCAGATCGCGCGGGATCTCCAGCGTCAGCTCCTGGTGGCCCAGCCACTCCAGCGTGAGCCACTCGACACTGCTGAGCCAGCCGAGCAGCGCGAGCCGGGCGATCGCCGGGATGTCGCTCCTGCCGTAGGCGGCTTCGGCGAGCGTGATGACCAGACCGGTGCGTACGGCGTCCCGGATGGCCTGCACCTGGGTGTCGAAGCCGACGCCGCCGGTGATGATGGTGCGGTACGCGGCCTCGTTCTGCTGGGCGAAGCGGAGGTAGGCCTCGACCGTGCGCTGGATCCGTTCCGTACGCGGCAGTTCGGCACTGCCCGCGGCGGCGAGCGTGACCAGTTCGGCGACCGAGTCCTCGACGATGGCGAGGTAGTAGCCGCGCTTGTTCTTGAAGTAGTAGTAGATCAGGCCCTTGGCGACACCGGCGTGCTGGGCGATGTCGTCCATCGACAGCGCGTCGTACGAGGTGTTGGCGAACAACTTCCGGCCGGTCGCGATGAGTTCGGAGCGCCGCGCCTGCGATCGCGCGGAGGTGCCACGCTGTTGACTACGGTTCACATTCGCGTCCTGGTCTCCGGCTGCCACGGGATTCCCGCAAGATTTCCCGCAGTATTGCAGAGAGAGCAGACCGTCTCACGGAGTGACCACGGCGGCCCGGCGCCGGTGGCCCGGAGGCGAAGCGGAACGTCTCCGCCGCCGGGCCCGGCCGTCCATCCGGACAGGGCCTGGCCGGTCAGAGCAGGCCCACCGCCCGCAGGGCGCGCCGCTGGACCGTGGACGGCGCGGCGGGCCAGTAGACGTAACAGACACCGCCGGTGCCGGACGCCACATTGCCGGAGGCGTTGTACCGCTTGGTACGGAGCCAGATCGTCTCCCACTCCGCACGGCGGTAGATCCGGCGTACGGCGGGATTGTCGGGCGAGGCGGGATCGTTGGCGATCACATCGCCGTCGGCCGTGAAGCCGATCACGGTCATGAGATGGCCCGAGGTGCCGTAACCGGCTCCCGTCAGCTCCTCCTTGAGGAAGGACTGCGAGGTGATGACGGGAATGCCCGCGCGGATCAGGGTCTCCACGTCGGTGAGCGAGCCGAGCCGGGTGACGGCCGCGCTCATGTCCCGGTACGTGGCCGCGTAGGCGGCGTTGAAGGGCCAGTTGCCGCAGCCCCCGTACTGGTAGTCGTAGGTGAACCGGGCCGCGTGGCAGACCTGTGGATCGGCGTACTCGGGATTGACCCAGGCGAGATCCTCGGCGCTGGGCCCGCGCCGCCAGTACTCGATGATCATCTGCGAGGAGGTGGGACTGCACCAGGCCTCGCCGCCGTTGTCGTACTCGGGATACTGCCCGGCGTGGATGTTCTGCGAGTAGCGCGGCACGGTCAGCTCACGGGCGAGCCCGGGCACGGAGGCCGGGACGGTGAACCGGTCCGGGATGTCCGAGGCCATCGCTCCGGCCCGGCGGACGACCGGAGTGAACCGGCTGCCGGGCGTGCGGTAGAGCGTGAGCCGCAGCCGGTAGGAGTCCAGACGCAGTCCGCTCGCCGGCTCGTCCACCGAGAAGGTGTCGGTCCAGATGGTGCTGCGCCCGTCGCTCTGGCCGTCGACGGAGGTGCGCCGGATGTCGTCCGCGGCGTCGCCCGCGGTCCAGCGGCCCATGACGTACCAAGGTGTGTCGGTGCCGTCGGAGTACCGGCCGCGCAGTTCGATCTGGAGCCAGGTGCCGACGGGAGTCGTGGCGTTCCAGGAGGCGATCACCTCGGTGGCCGGGACCTTCGAGCGGCGTACGGGCGAGGTCCAGGTCGCGTACTCCCAGGTGGTGATCTGCCCGGTGTGCGGATCGGAATAGTCCGTACGGCCGGCCGGAGCGCCGATCACCAGTGCGGGCCGGCTGCCGGACACGGCCCGGGTGCCCTCGTGCCCGCCGGAGCGCCAGTCGGTGTACGAGGTCCAGAAGGCGTTGTCCACGAGAGGCCTGGCGCGGTCGGGAGCGGTCGGGGCCGAGGAGCCGGCTGCTGCCGCTGCCGCCGGGACGGCGGAGACCGCTCCGGCACCGGCGGCGGCGAGAGCGGCGGCGAGCACGGATCGGCGCGAGGTGGATCTGGTCACGGGACCTCCGGTCGAAGGCGGGGAGAGCGGAGAACGGAGAGAGCGGAGAGATACGAAGGGCCGGGAGATATGAAGGATCGGGAAGAGCCGGCGACTGCCCGGCAGTCGCCACTATCTCGGTTCGTGACGGGCTTCTGCCAGCGATCCGCCTCGCGTCGCCCTATCAATATTGGTCTCCACCACTGGCGTGACCTGGGACCTCGTAGGCTGGGCGGATGACCGACCTGACCGAGGCCGCCGCTGCCCTGCGCGCCCTGCCGCCCTCCTGCGGGCCCGTCCGGCTGATCGCGGTCGACGGTCACGCGGGCTCAGGCAAGAGCACCTTCACCGGGCGTCTCGCGACGGCACTCGGCGGCGCGCCCGTACTGCGTCTGGACGATCTGGCCTCGCACGAGGAGCTGTTCGCGTGGACGGAGCGGCTGACGGAGCGGATCATCGAGCCGCTCCGGCGGGGCGCGACGGCGCGCTACGAGGCGTACGACTGGACACTGCGGCGCTTCATCGAGCCGCGTGAGCTGCCCGCGGATCCTGTCGTACTGATCGAGGGCGTGGGAGCCGGGCGCCGGGCGCTGCGGCCGTATCTCGCCCGGCTGCTCTGGATGGAACGGGCCGCCGAGGAGTCCTGGGAGCGGGGACGGCGGCGCGACGGTCCCGGGCTGTCCGTTTTCTGGGACGGCTGGACAACGGCGGAGACTCGCCATTTCTTGGCGGACCCGTCCCGGCCCTTCGCGAATGCGCTGGTGCGGGAGGTGCGAGAGGGATACATGATGCTCCCGGGGCCCGTTTCGACCGCGATGCAGGACCGGACCATCACCCACGGTGATCAGTTTCGGCCGCCATACTGAGCAGTCGGAAATCGACCCCGGACGAGTGTCCAACTCCGCTTGACCGAGGGGCCGGACAGGTCTTACGTTCTCAATGTGCGGCTTTTCGGAGTCGCCGCAGACGCGAAGCCCCCGGTTGTTCCCCCGTGATCGGGGGCTTCGTTCTGCCCTCTTCGCCGGTTTCCGGCTCGCGCGTATCCTCGCCCGCTCACCCTCGGTCACTGCTGTGGCCTCTGAGTGGTGCCCTTAGTCGCACACCCTCTGCGCAGGTACGATGCCTTTCGGTACGGTCAATTCCCGTCCGCCAGAAGGTGGTTCAGCACGCTGCCGACGGGCGCCCGCCCGGCGGGACAATCCGGGGGCACGGTTTGTTGTGGGGGAAGGCTGATGGAGAGCGGCAGCGGCATCGGCACACAGGGCGGCGCCGCCGCTCCCGCCGACCTCGCGTGGGCGCGCGGTGTGGACGCGTACACGATGGGGGCCTATCCCCAGGCCGAGGAGGAGTTCAGGACCGCCGTACGGCTCGATCCCGGGATGGCCGACGGCTGGCTCGGGCTGCACGCGCTGCGCATCGACACCACCACCGCGCTGCTGCACATGTACCGCCACCGCGACCGCTTCGGTGAGCAGCGCGCCCGCCATCGCCGTACTCTCAACTCCTGGTACTGGCTGGGCTGGTGGGTCCAGCCCGTACTGGAGAACGGGCGCGATCTGCTGCTCGCCCATGCCTCGCACTGGCTGGACGGCCGGCATGTACCGGAGCTGGACCGGGCGCTGGCGGGACTGCCGCCCGTGGACGCCGATCCGCAGGTGCGGTTCCTGCACGCCTGCCGCGCCTATCTGGTCAAGGACTGGGACCAGCTCGTACGCCACACCGAGCCGCTCGTCAACGATCCGCTGCTGGGCATCGAGGCGGGCCTCTTCGGCGGGATGGCCCGGGTCCGGCTGGAGATGTACGGGCAGGCCCTGCCGCTGCTGTCCACCGCACTGATGCGCTGCCGCAGCGAGCAGCCCCAGCGCAAGGAGCTGCGGTACTGGCTGGCCCGCGCCCATGAGGGCACCGGGCGCAGCGCCGCCGCCTTACCTCTCTACCGGGCCGTGCACCGGCTCGATCCGGCGTTCATGGACACGGCGGCCCGGCTGGCCGCGATCACCGACTTCGACGGCTACGAAGGGCCGGACGACCCGGTGGGACTGGCCTCGGTGGCGCTGGCGGGCTTCGGCCAGGACGCGGCGGACGCGCAGGGCGAGAGCGAGGAGCCGGCCGGCTCGGACGTACTGCTCGGCCGCGAGAGCCCGCCCGTGATGGGCGGCCCGGTCCCGGCACCGGCGCGCGACGACGTACGGGAGAAGGTGCCGCCGCCCACACAGCCGGCCCAGCCCAGGTTCCCGGAGGGCCCGACCGATCCGGCGCTGCTCGCCGAGGCGCTGGCCGAGCTGGAGCGGATGGTCGGTCTGGAGCCGGTGAAACGCCAGGTCAAGGCGATCTCCGCGCAGCTCAACATGGCCCGGCTACGGGCCGGCGAGGGCCTGCCCGTCCAGCCGCCGAAACGTCACTTTGTCTTCTCCGGCCCCTCCGGCACCGGCAAGACCACCGTCGCGCGCATCCTCGGCCGGATCTTCTACGCCCTCGGGCTGCTCGGCGGCGACCATCTGGTCGAGGCCCAGCGGGCGGATCTGGTGGGCGAGTTCCTGGGACAGACCGCGGTCAAGGCGAACGAGCTGATCGACTCCGCGATCGGCGGTGTGCTCTTCGTCGACGAGGCGTACAGCCTCTCCAACTCCGGATACACCAAGGGCGACGCGTACGGCGACGAGGCCCTCCAGGTGCTGCTGAAGCGCGCCGAGGACAACCGGGACCATCTCGTGGTCATCCTCGCCGGCTATCCGGAGGGCATGGACCGGCTGCTCGCCACCAATCCGGGCCTCTCGTCCCGTTTCACCAGCCGAGTCGACTTCCCCAGCTACCGTCCGCTGGAACTGACCGCCATCGGCCGTGTACTGGCCTCGGAGAACGGCGACCTCTGGGACGAGGAGTCCGTGGACGAGCTGCTGTCGATCAGCGGGCACGTCGTGGACCAGGGCTGGATCGACGAGCTGGGCAACGGCCGCTTTGTCCGCACGCTGTACGAGAAAAGCTGCGCGTACCGGGATCTACGCCTCTCGGGCTACACCGGCACCCCTACCCGCGACGACCTGGCGACGCTACGCCTACCGGACCTGATGCAGGCG
Organism: Streptomyces sp. NPDC059743; assembly: GCF_042732975.1. Taxonomy (NCBI): domain Bacteria; kingdom Bacillati; phylum Actinomycetota; class Actinomycetes; order Kitasatosporales; family Streptomycetaceae; genus Streptomyces; species Streptomyces sp. NPDC059743. The sequence continues at coordinate 62,155 of NZ_JBHWGS010000004.1, forward strand.
TACGGAGAGGTGCTCTCGGGCCGAGGCACGGCGCCGCCGCCCGCCTAGGGGGCCGTGGACGGGGCCCGTCACGGATCGGCCCGGCCGGGCGCACCCGCACTGTCCGGAAGCCCGATGCCGGGGTGGGCGGTTCCGTCCTCAAACGCCGGACGGGCTGGATAGGCGGGCCCGGCACGAGCCGCGGAGGGCGACGGGCGGGAGGGGGTCGGGGTCGTAGGAGGTGCGTGTCCGGACACTAAAGCGTGATTTGTGCCGCACACCGGCCCGCACCCAACAACGAAACCCGCACGCGGCGTAAATCATGCCGTCCGGACATGTACCTCCGGAGGCCCCGACACCCGCACCACCCACACACCGCACCCCGCGCCGCCAGGCGCGTAAAGCCCCCGCCGGCACGGCGGCCCCCGCCGGGAGGCGCTCAGTGGGTCAGAACCTGTGGCGCGTCCGTGCGTTGGCCTCCTACCGTTGGGCTCTTCTGGGCGCGTTCGCGGTGGGACGGGTCCCGTACCTCGCCCACCAGTTTCTCCAGGACGTCCTCCAGCGCCACCAGGCCGAGCACCCGTCCGGACGCGTCCGCGACCTGGGCGAGGTGGGTGGCCGCGCGGCGCATGACGGTGAGCGCGTCGTCCAGCGGGAGTTCCGCCCGCAGCGTCGCCATCGGGCGCCACACGTGCTGCGGTACGGCCCGTTCGCCCGCCTCCAGGTCGAGGACGTCCTTCACATGCAGATAGCCCATGAAGACGCCGCCGCTCTCCGCGCAGACCGGGAAGCGCGAGTAGCCGGTGCGTACGGTCAGCTCCTCGATCTGGCGCGGAGTGACCGCGGGCGTCACCGTCACCAGTGAGGCGTGCGGGAGCAGTACGTCGGTGACCGGGCGGCTGCCCAGTTCCAGCGCGTCCTCCAGCCGCTCCTGCGCCTCGGGTTCCAGCAGTCCCGCCTGGCCCGAGTCCTCGACCAGCCGGTTGAGCTGCTCGCTGGTGAAGACGGCCTCCACCTCGTCCTTGGGCTCGACATGGAAGGCCCGCAGTACGAGCCGGGCACAGGCGCCGAGCCCTGCGGTGACCGGGCGGCAGAGCCGGGCGAAGCCGACCAGACCCGGGCTGAACCAGAGCGCGGCCTTTTCAGGGGCTGCCATCGCGAGGTTCTTCGGCACCATCTCGCCGATGACCAGATGCAGCGAGACGACCAGCGCCAGGGCGATCACATAGCCCAGCGGATGGATCAGGCCCTCGGGCACATGGGCCGTGTGGAAGACGGGTTCCAGCAGTTGGGCCACGGTCGGTTCCGCGACCGCGCCGAGCGTCAGGGAGCAGACGGTGATGCCGAACTGGGCGGCGGCCATCATCTGCGGCAGATTCTCCAGGCCGTGCAGCACCTGTCTGGCGCGCGCGGAGCCGCGTGCGGCGTGCGGTTCGATCTGGCTGCGGCGTACGGAGACGAGGGCGAACTCCGCGCCGACGAAGAAGCCGTTCGCCAGGACCAGCACCAGGGCGAAGACGAGTTGCAGGGCGCTCATCGGGCGCCCTCCGCCATCGCGGGAGCGCCGGCCGGTATATCGGCCGTGGTCACGGACGGCGCGTCGGCCGTGACCACGGGCGCAGGCGTGGGCAGGGCGTCCGCCGGGGGCGCGGGCGGCGCCCACGCCGTGGTGCCGGGCGGCGCGTCGGCCGTACGTACCAGCCGGACCCGTTCGGCCCGGTAGCGGTCCACCTGGCGCACGGACAGCCGCCAGCCGGGCAGCTCCGCCTTGTCGCCGGGAGCCGGGATACGTCCCAGCAGATCGGCGACCAGGCCGGCCAGTGTCTCGTACGGCCCGTCCGGTACGTCCAGCCCGATCCGCCGCAGCGTGGGGACGCGGGCGCTGCCGTCCGCGTCCCAGGCCGGGCGGCCGTCCTCGGCTGCGACGGGAGCCAGTTCCGGCCGTCCGTCGCCCTCGGCGTCGTGCTCGTCACGCACCTCGCCGACCAGCTCCTCGATGATGTCCTCCAGCGTGACGACGCCGGCCGTACCGCCGTACTCGTCCACCACGACGGCTATCGGCTGCTCGCTGCGCAGCCGTTCGAGGAGCTGCTGCACGGGCAGGGTCTCGGGCACCAGCAGCGCCGGTACGGCGATCTCTCCGGCCGGCGTGCGCAGCCGGTCCGCCACGGGCACGGCGAGCGCGTCCTTGAGATGCACCATGCCGACGATCTCGTCGATGCGCTCCCGGTAGACGGGAAACCGGGAGAGACCGGTGGCACGCGTGAGGTTGAGGACGTCCGCCGCGGTGGCGTCGCTCTGGAGGGCGCTCACCTTCACCCGGGGCGTCATGACGTGCTGCGCGGTGAGCCGCCCGAGCGAGAGCGTCCGTACGAACAGATCCGCGGTGTCCTGTTCGAGGGTGCCCGCGCGGGCGGAGTGGCGGGCCAGGGAGACGAGTTCGCCGGGCGTGCGGGCCGAGGCGAGTTCCTCGGTCGGCTCCACGCCGAGCACCCGGACCAGCCGGTTGGCGACGGTGTTGAGCAGGGAGATCACCGGCCGGAACACGGTGGCGAAGAGATACTGCGGGCCCGCCACGAACCGGGCGACCTGGAGCGGCCGGGAGACCGCCCAGTTCTTCGGTACGAGTTCGCCGATCACCATCTGGACGGCGGAGGCGAGCAGCATCCCGATCACCACGGCGATACCGGAGACGGCGCCTTCGGGCAGTCCGGTCGCCAGGAGCGGCCCGTCGAGCAGCCCGGCGAGCGCGGGCTCGGCGAGCATGCCGACCACGAGCGAGGTGATGGTGATTCCGAGCTGGGTGCCGGAGAGCTGGAAGGACAGCTCCCGCAGGGATCTGACGACGGCGCGGGCGCGGCGGTCACCGCCGGCGGCGGCGCGCTCGGCATCCGGGCGGTCCACCGTGACCAGGCCGAACTCGGCGGCCACGAAGAAGCCGTTGGCGAGGATCAGAAGGAACGCTGCGGCGAGCAGCAGAAGGGGGATGGTCATGCCGCCGCCTCTTCGAAGGGGGCGGCGCAGGTACTACCGGACGATCCGTCCATTGCTGGAGGGAGTCACTCCTCGGGTCGCAGGTGCCCCACGGGCCGACACGGCCGTCATATGCGGGGCGGGGGCGCACTCGGCGCCTCCGCCACCAGAGTAATCAAGACAGGGCGTGCGGGGGCAGTGGTGTACGGCGCTGTGGCGGACCCGTCGTGCGGAGCCGGACCGGCTCCGCGCGGTCAATTCTTCTCCGTACCGGTACCGTGCGACTCCGTCAGCGCACGCAGGGCGCGTGCGTCACGGATGGCGTGCGCCTTGGCGATACCGGGCTGAATGCCCAGTACGGGCAGGCTGCTGCCGTCGCTCAGATCGAGGAAGACCCAGGGATCGCCGGGACGCAGATTGACCCGGAGGATCTCGGCCCACTCCAGTCGGCGCGTACGGGTGAGATTGACCACGGTCACTCCGCCGGCGTCCGCCACGACCTTGGGACGGCTGAGCATCGCCAGTACACCGAGGAAGATCAGGGCCGTGAGGATGAAGCTCGCCCGCTCGCCCGGGCCCAGCTTCTCCAGCAGCAGGGCGACGACCGTGATGACGGTGAACATGACCACGCCCACGGTCAGCAGGACGATCCGGGTCCTGGTCGGCCGGAAGGTGACCGGGAGGACGGGCTCCGCGGCCCCGGACGGACCGCCGGGCTGCGGGCGATGCGATTCCGGCGTATCGGTATCGAAGGAGTCCGATGGACCGGATGGACCGGATGGATCGGACGGACCTGGCTGGGGCGCGGGAGCGGACATCGGTTCCTGGTCTTCCCGTGGTGGCATCGGAGTGCGTCGGAGGCCGTGACGTCAGAGGCGTTGACGTCAGAGGCGGCAGGCGTGGATCGCCGTGGTCAGAATGGCACGGGCGCCCAGTTCGTACAGATCGTCCATGATCCGCTGCGCCTCCTTGGCCGGGACCATCGCACGGACGGCGACCCAGCCCTCATTGTGCAGCGGGGAGACGGTCGGCGACTCCAGGCCCGGCGTGAGGGCGACAGCCCGCTCCAGGTGCTCGGCGCGGCAGTCGTAGTCCATCATCACGTACGAACGGGCCACGAGGACGCCCTGGAGCCTGCGCAGGAACTGCTGGACCTTGGGCTCGTTCGCGCCCGCGCCGGTACGCCGGATGACCACGGCCTCCGATGTCATGATCGGCTCGCCGACCACTTCGAGGCCCGCGTTCCGCAGCGAGGTGCCGGTCTCCACCACATCGGCGATGACCTGGGCGACACCCAGTTCGATGGCGGTCTCGACCGCGCCGTCGAGGTGCACGACGGAGGCGTCGACACCGTTGTCCGCGAGGTGCTTGGCGACGATGCCCTCGTAGGAGGTGGCGACGGTCATCCCGCCGAACTCCTCGACACCGGCCGCCGTGCCCGGCTTGGTGGCGTACCGGAAGGTGGAGCGCGCGAAGCCGAGCGGAAGGATCTCCTCCGCGTTGGCGCCGGAGTCCAGCAGCAGATCACGGCCGGTGATGCCGATGTCGAGCCGGCCGGAGCTCACATAGATCGCGATGTCCCGGGGCCGGAGGTAGAAGAACTCCACCTCGTTGTCCGGGTCGACCAGGACGAGTTCCTTGGACTCCTTGCGCTGCTGGTATCCGGCCTCATGGAGCATCGCCGACGCAGGTCCGGACAGTGAACCTTTGTTGGGAATGGCGATGCGCAGCATGACGGCGGATTCCTTTGTGCGAAGGGATGGTTGTACGGGGATCGTGCGCGTACGGAGCCGCCCCGGGCCGGTGCCCGAAGGCGCCGGCTCAGAGCTGGCGCCGGCTCGGAGCCGGTCGCCGGCCCGGAGCCGGTCAGAGATGGGCGTAGACGTCGTCGAGGGAGATTCCGCGCGCGACCATCATCACCTGGACGTGGTAAAGGAGCTGCGAGATCTCCTCCGCGGCGGCTTCCTTGCCCTCGTACTCGGCGGCCATCCACACCTCGGCCGCCTCTTCTACGACCTTCTTGCCGATGGCATGGACGCCCTTGTCCACCAGCTCGGCGGTACGGGAGGTCGCGGGGTCGCCGTTGGCGGCCTTCTGCTGAAGCTCGGCGAAGAGCTCCTCGAACGTCTTCTTGGACATGGTGGGAGTCACTTTACGCGGCCCGTGGAGACCGTCAGCGCCAGGGCTCGGCGATGGTGCGCAGGGTGGCCGCGGTGGCGACGGCGGCGGTGACCGCCTCATGGCCCTTGTCCTCGTGCGAGCCCTCCAGCCCGGCCCTGTCGAGAGCCTGCTCCTCGGTGTCGCAGGTCAGTACGCCGAAGCCGATCGGCACTCCGGTGTCGACGGAGACCTGGGTGAGGCCCTGGGTGACGCCCTGGCACACGTACTCGAAGTGGGGAGTACCGCCCCGGATGACGACACCGAGGGCGACGACCGCGTCGTAGCCGCGTCCTGCGAGCACCTTGGCGACGACGGGCAGTTCGAAGCTGCCCGGGACCCGGAGCAGCGTCGGCTCGTCGATGCCGAGCTCCCCCAGGGCGCGCAGGGCGCCGTCGACAAGGCCGTCCATGATCTTCTCGTGCCACAGTGCCGCGATCACGGCGACCCGGAGGTCTCCGCAGTTCTTCACACTCAGTTCGGGTGCGCCCTTGCCGCTCACGTCTCTCCTTGAAGCTGTGCGTGCTGGTCTGTCGTTGGATGTGGATATGGATATGTGCTGGTGCGGGAGCCGCGCCGGCTCCTACTGGTTGCCGCAGGCGGACGCGCCGACGGCGGCGTCGAGCCAGGGCAGATCGTGTCCCATCCGGTCGCGCTTGGTGCGCAGATAGCGGAGGTTGTGCTCGCCCGCCTGGACGGGCATCGGCTCGCGTCCGGTGACCCGGAGCCCGTGACGGACCAGCGCGGCGGTCTTGTCCGGGTTGTTGGTCATCAGCCGCAGGCTGTGCACACCGAGATCGTCGAGGATCCGCGCGCCCGCCGCGTAGTCACGGGCGTCGGCGGGCAGGCCGAGCTCCAGATTGGCGTCGAGGGTGTCCCGGCCGCGCTCCTGGAGTTCGTACGCGCGCAGCTTGGAGAGCAGCCCGATGCCCCGGCCCTCATGACCGCGGAGATAGACGACGATGCCGCGCCCGGCCTCGGTGATGCGCTCCATCGATGCCTGGAGCTGAGGGCCGCAGTCGCAGCGCAGCGAGGCGAAGATATCGCCGGTGAGGCACTCGGAGTGGACGCGTACGAGCATGTCCTCGCCGTCGCCGATGTCCCCGTGGACGAGGGCGACATGCTCGACGCCGTCGACGGTGGAGCGGTAGCCGTACGCCGTGAACTCGCCGAAGGCCGTGGGCAGCCGGACCTCGGCGGCGCGGTGGACGGTCGGCTCGGTGGTGCGGCGGTAGGCGATCAGATCCTCGATCGAGATGATCGTCAGACCGTGCTTGCGCGCGAACGGGATCAGTTCGGGCAGCCGCAGCATCACTCCGTCCTCACCGGCGATCTCCACGATCGCGCCGGCCGGACGCAGCCCGGCGAGCCGGGCCAGATCGACGGCCGCCTCGGTGTGACCGTTCCGTACGAGCACACCGCCGGGCTTGGCGCGCAGCGGGAAGACATGGCCCGGCCTGACGAAGTCGGCAGGCTCGGTGTCGCCCGCGGCGAGCAGCCGGAGCGTGGTGGCCCGGTCGGCGGCGGAGATCCCGGTGGTGACGCCATGGGCGGGCGCCGCGTCCACGGAGACCGTGAAGGCGGTGCGCATCGACTCCGTGTTGTGGCCGACCATCTGCGGGAGTTCGAGCCGGTCCAGCTCCGGGCCCTCCATCGGGGCGCAGATCAGTCCGCGGCACTCGCTCATCATGAAGGCGACGATCTCGGGCGTGGCCTTCTCGGCGGCGATGACGAGGTCGCCCTCGTTCTCGCGGTCCTCGTCGTCCACGACCACGACCGGCCGGCCGGCCGCGATGTCACGGATGGCCTGCTCGACCGGGTCGAGGGAGAGGTCCTCGACATTGTCCGTGGAGTACCAGACAGGTGGAGTGGCGGCGTGCGGTACCTCGTTGAGGGCGGTGACTGCTGCCGGACGGGATGTGGCCGACGGGCGGGATGTCATGCTGCTGCTCCTTCCAGGGACGGGGCGCCGGCGCGGGAGCGCAGCCACCAGTCACGCATTCCCCACAGGACGAGGACGAGGTAGATCACATAGACGAAGCCGGAGAAGGCGAGTCCGCTGCTGAAGGCGAGCGGTACGCCGACGATGTCGACGAGCAGCCAGGCGAACCAGAACTCGACGAGCCCGCGCGCCTGGGCGACCATCGCGGCGAGCGTGCCGACGAAGATGTACGCGTCGGGCCAGGGATTCCAGGACAGTTCGGGGACGGCGACGAAGAGGCCGCCGACGGCGAGCGTGCCCGCCGCCGTACCGCCGAGGAGCACACCGCGCTCGGGCCAGCTCGCGAACCGGACGGCGATGGAGCCGTCCTGGGCCTGCCGCGTACCGTGCTGCCACTGGCGCCAGCCCCACAGCGCGACTCCGATGACCAGTAGCTGCTTGCCGACGCCACCGCCCAGCTCTGCCGAGGCATAGGCGCCGACGAGGATGATTCCGGAGAGCAATTGCGCGGGCCAGGTCCAGATCGAGCGCCGCCAGCCGAGCGCGAGGGCGGCCAGTCCGATGGTGTTGCCGATCATGTCGGACCACAGGATGTGCTGGCCGAAGGCCGTGAAGGCCTCGCCGTTCAGCCAGGACAGCGCGCTCACAGGGCGGACTCCTCGGCTCCGGCTCCAGCGTCCGCGCTCGCTACCGCTCCCGCGCCGAGCAGCCGCTCGACGTACTTCGCGATGACGTCGACTTCGAGGTTGACCGGGTCGCCGGGCACCTTGATACCGAGCGTGGTCAGCGCGAGCGTGGTCGGGATGAGGCTGATGGTGAAGTAGTCGGGCCCGGCGTCCACGACCGTGAGGCTGACTCCGTCGACGGTGATCGAGCCCTTCTCGACCACATAGCGCGTCAGCGCGGCGGGCAGCGAGACCTTGACGATCTCCCAGTGCTCGGACGGCTTGCGCTCCACGATGGTGCCGGTGCCGTCCACATGCCCTTGGACGATATGGCCGCCGAGCCGGCCGCCGACCGCCATGGGACGCTCCAGATTGACCCGGGAGCCGGTCTCCAGGGCTCCGAGGCTGGACCGGTTCAGCGTCTCGGCCATCACATCCGCGGTGAACTCGCCGTCGCCGAAGTCCACGACCGTGAGACAGACTCCGTTGACGGCGATCGAGTCGCCGTGCTTGGCGTTCTCGGTGACGACGGGCCCGCGGAGGCGGAAGCGTGAGGAGTCGCCGAGGTTCTCGACGGCAGTGACCTCACCCAGTTCTTCGACGATTCCGGTGAACACTCAACGCTCCTTCGTGGTGGTGGTGCCCGGGACAGGACCTGGTGCGCCTGCGGGTACGGGCTCGGCCTCGGCGGACGCGGCTGCCGTCGCCGGTTCCGGGATCGCGGTGATCCGCAGATCGGGGCCGATCCGTACGGTCTCCGTCATCCGGAGTCGCAACGCCTCGGCGATGGTGGTGATTCCGGCGTCGCCAAGGGCGGCGGGACCTGCGCCGAGGAGGACCGGAGCGAGATAGCCGACGACCTTGTCGACCGCTCCGGCGGCGACGAAGGAGCCGGCCAGGGCCGGACCGCCTTCGAGCAGTACGGAGCGGACGCCGCGCTCGTGCAGGGCCGCCAGCAGGGCGGCGATGTGCAGACCGCGTACGCCACGCGGCAGCCGTACGACATCGGGAAGATGGCCGGAGTCCGTGAGATCGGCGTCCTCGGCGACGGCGATCAGCGTGGGCGCGGCACCGTCCAGAATCCGGGCGCCGGGCCGTACGGCGGTGGCCTCCGTGTCGACCACCACGCGCAGCGGCTGTACGGCGCCTTCGACATCCCGTACCGCGAGATGCGGATCGTCGGTACGCGCGGTGCCCGAGCCGACCACGACCGCGTCGGCCTCGGCGCGCAGCCGGTGGACATCGGCGCGGGCCTCGGCGGAGGTGATCCAGCGGCTGGTGGAGTCGGCGGCGGCGATCCGGCCGTCGAGTGTGGCCGCGTACTTCCACAGGACATGGGGCCGGCCGCGCCGTACGGAGGTGAGCCAGGCGATATTGCCCGCCTCGGCCTCTTCGGCGAGCAGTCCTTGTTCGACCGCGATCCCGGCCGCGCGCAGCGTCCGCGCGCCGCCGGTGGCCTGCGGATTCGGATCGGCGACCGCGTAACTGACCCGGGCGACACCGGCCTCGATGAGCGCCCGCGAGCAGGGACCGGTACGGCCGGTGTGATCGCAGGGTTCGAGCGTGACGTACGCCGTGCCGCCACGGGCCCGTTCGCCGGCCGCGCGCAGGGCGTGGATCTCGGCGTGCGGTCCGCCCGCGCGCCGGTGGAATCCCTCGCCGGCAGGGCGTCCCGCGGCATCGAGGATCAGACATCCGACGACGGGATTGGGGCTGGTGGAACCGAGCCCGCGCGCGGCCAGCGCGATGGCCCGACGCATGGCGTCGGCGTCTGTCACGGCCTCGGCTTCGGTGGCCACCGGGTCCTCCTGCCTCTTCGGGCACGGACTCCGGGGCCTGTCGATGACGACAGAGAAGCGGAACGCACACAGGGACGCCGAGGCCGGCGATCCGGATCGTCCGAGGACGATCCGCCGACGGCGGCGTACCGATGACGGCCCGCCGCGCACTGCCTCCCATCCGGACTTTCACCGTCGGTCCAGGAATTTCACCTGATCAACCGGCCGCTGGCTGCGGACGGGTCGCGGACTGTTACCGCCGGTTCGGAATTACACCGACCCCGGAGTGCGCTGCTTCTGGTACGCGACCAGTGTGCCACGCCCGCTCGTCGGCCATCCGAGGGATATCTGTGGGCTGTCTCACAGGCGCCGGAGCCGTCTCATATTCCGGGCGTAGCCGACTCGGTCGGCTTGGGGCGGCCCGCTCGGTCGGCTCGGGGTGGCCCGCTCCGCCCGGCCCGGCCTGGCCCGGCCCTGACTGCTCGGCTCGGGCGGTCAGTTCGGTTCCGGCGCGAACAGGTCGTCCTGGGCCGCGTCGCGTGCCGTCAGCAGCGCGCCTCGTAGCACGGCCGTACCGCCCAGGGTCCCGGCTCTGACCTCCGTGTGCAGCGGCGACATCGCCGCGAGCCTGGCCTCGACCCGGGCGGCCAGTGCCGGGCCGCCCGCGTGGCCGACCTCGCCCGCCAGTACGATCCGGCCGGGATCGAGCACCGCGCTGACCGCCGCCGCGCCGATCGCCAGCCGGTCGGCCAGCACGCCGAGAAACGCGTCGGCGGCCTTGTGCCTCGGCGTGGCCGCGCCCTTCTCCTCCGCCGCCGCCCTCGCCGTGCTCACCGCCTCGACGGCCGCGCGTACCAGGGCCGCGGCGGGCGGTTCCTGTGCCGCGGCGACCGCCGAGATGCCGTACTCCTCGGCGAGTTCGGCGATGCCCGCCGAGCCCACGAGGCCGTGGAAGCCGCCCTCGCAGCCGAGCGCGGACGGCAGCCGCGAGGTGCCGGGCACGGGCAGGAAGCCGATCTCGCCCGCACCGCCCGAGGCGCCTCTGCGCAGCTTGCCGTCGAGCACGACGGCCGCGCCCACGCCATGGCCGAGCCAGAGCAGTACGAAGGTGTCCTGGCCACGGGCCGCGCCGAGGCGCTGTTCCGCGAGCGCGGCGAGATTGGTCTCGTTCTCCACCAGAACGGTGGCCGACAGCCGCTCATGGAGCGCGGCGACGAGTCTTCGGTGCCAGGCCGGCAGTCCGGTGGTGTCACGGAGCTCGCCGGTGCCCGGCGCGACCAGGCCGGGCGCGCCGATGCCCACGCTGTGCAGCCGTACCGCGCCGGCCTCCGCGGCCGTACATTCCAGCAGCGCCGCCGCCCGTTCGACGGCGGCCTCCGTGGCCGTGTCGCTGCCGATGGGCAGATCGGCCTCGGCGAGAGTTCTGCCGAGCAGATCCGCGACGACGACGGAGACGCTGTGCGTCCGTACGTCGAGGGCCGCGAGATGCGCCAGGTCGGCGACGATCCCGTACAGCCGGGCGTTGGGCCCGCGGCGCCGGTCGCCGGTCTCGCCGACGACCCGGACCAGACCCGCGTCCTGGAGCCGCTCCACCAGATCGGCGACGGTGGGACGGGAGAGTCCGGTCAGCGTCTTGAGCTGTCCTGCCGTCAACGGGCCTTCCTGCTGGAGCAGTCGCAGGGCGAGCCGGTCGTTGATGGCCCGTGCGGTACTCGGGGATGCGGCCATGCCGGAATCCTTCCAGATCGCTGGACCCAAAATTCTCTATTTATCAGGCAGGCTTCCTGATAGTTTACTCCGGCACCGAGCACGGGTGTGTCCGCGGTGCGTCGGAGGACGGCACCTCACAGGAGAGGGCAGGACAGGATGTCGGCTGAAGTGGTCTACGACAAACGGAGGTTGCGGCGCGCGCGGTTCGCGGTCGCCGCCGTCTTCTGTGTGCACGGGGCGGTCACCGGCAGCTTCGCCACACGTATTCCCTGGATCCAGGATCACGCGGGAGTCAGCGCGGGACAGCTCGGTCTCGCACTCGCTTTTCCCGCGATCGGCGCCTCGGTCGCGATGCCTCTGGCCGGTACGGTCAGCCATCGCTTCGGGGCGCGCACCGCGCTGCGCGGACTGCTCGCCCTGTGGACCCTGGCGCTGACCTTGCCGGCGCTCGCGCCCAATCTGGTCACGCTGTGCGCCACGCTGTTCATCTTCGGCGCGACCGCGGGCATGTCGGACGTGGCGATGAACGCGCTCGGGGTGGAGGTCGAGAACCGTCTCGACAAGTCGATCATGTCCGGTCTGCACGGGATGTGGAGCACGGGCGCGCTGATCGGCTCGGCGGCCGGAACGCTCGCCGCGCATCTCGGCACCGACGCGCGGCTGCACCATCTGCTCGCCGCGGGCGTGCTCACCGTACTGGGCCTGGTCTTCTGCCAGGGCGTACTGGATCTGCGCAGCGCACCCGACGAGGAGCCGCCGCCGCGGTTCGCGCTGCCGCCGAAGTCCGCGGTGGTCATCGGGGCGATCGGATTCTGCGCGGTCTTCGCGGAGGGCGCGAGCATGGACTGGTCGGCGGTCTATCTGCGCGACGTACTGGACACCTCGCCCGGTCTCGCGGCGGCCTCGACCACGGCCTTCGCCCTGACCATGGCCGTCGCACGGCTCGCGGGCGACAAGGTGATCGACCGCTTCGGCGCGGTACGGACGGTGCGGACCGGTGGGGTGCTGGCCGCGGCGGGCGGCCTGCTGGTCGTCGTCGCGCCTCATCCGGCGCTCGCCATGGGCGGCTTCGGGCTGCTCGGGCTCGGCGTGGCGGTGGTCGTACCGCTCGCCTTCGCGGCGGCCGGGCGCGCGGGCCCGAACCCGAGCCAGGCGATCGCGGGCGTCGCGACCATCACCTACACCTCGGGCCTGATCGCACCCTCGGCGATCGGCGCGGTCGCCGACGCGACGTCGCTGGTGGTGTCGTTCGGACTGGTGACGCTGCTGGCGTGCGGGCTGATGGTGGGAGCGGGGGTACTACGACCGGGAGACCGACGGACGAGCGCGGCCGGGGCGGAGGTGGGGGTGGCGCCGGAGGCGTAGGCTGCGCGCCTGCGGCGCGGGGTCGCGTTCGCGGTGGGTGCGGGTGTCGGGGCCTCCGGAGGTACATGTCCGGACGGCATGATTTACGCCGCGTGCGGACCGGCTGTCAGGTGCGGGTTTCGTGTGCGGCACAAATCACGCTTTAGTGTCCGGACACGCACCTCCTCCGACCCCGCCCCCCTCCCGCCGTCGTCCCGGCTGCGGGTCCGATCCGAGCACCCACCAAGCCCGTCCGGCGATTGAGGACGGAACGGCCAGCCCCGGCCCCGGGCTCCCAGACGGCGGGGCAAAACCCAGCCCGTCCGGCGATTGAGGACGGAACCGCCAACCCCGGTGCCGGGTTCCCAGGCGGTGGGGGTGCCTGGAACCCGTTCGCGCCCGGCCGCAGGCCGGAAAAACAAGCCTGTCCGGCGTTTGAGGACGGAACGGTCGCATGAGACCGGGGCGTTCAGCCCGCTATGGAGTCGAGTTGCTCCGCCGCCGGGCGCAGGGGCCAGAGGTCGCCGCCCGGCGGAGCCTCAAGGCGCGGCACCGCCGCGCGAGCACGCGCGTCGCCCGCGTCCGCCGCCGCCCGGACCACGTCGCTCGCCGCGTAGCGGTAGAACTCCAGCTCCGGGTGGGGCCAGGGCGCCGCTCCGGTTGCCGCGGGCAGGAGGTAGTCCACGGCCTTGAACAGGCTCTGGCCCTGCGGCCCTTGGTACGCCCAGAGGTTCACGCCGACCTGTCGGCCGATGGCGGCGAGCCGCGTGTAGGCGACCAGGTCGAAGATCGAGTAGTGCCAGCTCCGGGTACGGGCGAGTTCCTGGGGCTGGCTGCCGTCGGCCGCGATCTGTGGGTCGATCCGCTTCGTACGGGAGTCGAGCACCAGCGTACGGGCGAGATCCCGGTCCCCGGTGGCGAGCGCGAGACCGGCGACCAGCATGTCCATGAAGGTGCCGTGGTTGTTCTGGGCGGCCGACTCCTGCTTGCCGAAGGGCGAGTTGACCAGCCAGTCGAGGAAGTCCTCGTTCCAGGCGCGCATTCCGTCGCGGTCGCTCCTGGTCCAGCCCGGGGCTCCGGTGTCGAGGATCGCCAACGCGTCGAGGACGCTGGTGTACTGCTGGGAGAAGTCGATGATGCCGATGGCGCGGCCGTCGTACTTGCACGGGATGAACTGACCGTGGTTCAGATTCGGGTTCATCCTGGTCGCGGGCGTGACGAACCAGGTGCGCAGAATCTCCGCGGCGTGCTCCGCGTACTTCTTCTTGCCGGTGTAGTACCAGGCCAGACTGAGAGTGGTGGTGGAGTTGAAGACCTTGCCGATGTCGGGACGGTCGGTGCCGGTGTCGACCTCCGGGTTGCGCTCGCCGTCGCGCTGGACGTACGGGCAGCCCCAGGGATTGTCGGCGGTCTTGGGCTGTGAGGGCCACCAGTACGGGGCCTGGCTCAGATAGTCGTGCGGGTCGCCGCTGGGCGCGGGCTTGGGCTTGTCGGTGACGGTCCAAGGGCCCTGCCCCAGCCAGGAATCCGCCCGTTCGGTCAGGGACTTGACCGCCGTACTGAGCGCGGGATCACCGCGGTCGAGGCCGATCCGGGCCTGCCGCATCCGCTTGCCGTCGATCACCACGGTCGCGGGCGTCGCGGGCGTCGCCCGGTCCCGGCCATGGTGTCCGGCCCCGGAAGAAGACTCGGCGGAGGACACGGTCGGGACGAGTACGGCGGCAAGCGTGACCACGGCGGCGATCAGCGTGCCCAGAGGCCGTCGGAGGGTTCCGCTCATCGAGCGCTCCCATCAGGTATGTGAACGTGATTCATGAACGAGACCGTGCGAGCGTATGGGCGGTCGACAGCCCTGACAATGACTCGCGCAGGATTCATGGATGAGAACCGCCACTCGTCCCGTTCGGGTCGCTCCGTAGGATGGTGACGCGCACGTGTTTCCGGAGAATGCGAACCTCACCGTCCGCGCAAAGGAGTGCACCATGCCGGTCAAACTCGGTCTCGGACTTCCACAGATGAAGCAGTACGACCTCGGCCGCGATGTGGCCACCGTGGCACGCGCCGCGGAGGACACGGGATACGAGAGTCTGTGGGTCTTCGAGCGCATCATCTTCCCCGAGCCCGCCACCCAAGGGCTGTACGGCGTTCCGGGGCTGCCCTGGCCCGATCAGTACCGCAGTGTCGCCGATCCGCTGGTGACGCTCACCCTGGCCGCCGCGGTCACCGAGCGGGCCCGGCTCGGCACCAGTGTGCTGGTCGCGCCGCTGCACATACCGTTCCAGCTCGCCCGTTCGCTCGCCTCGCTGGACGCCGCGAGCGGCGGCCGGGTCGTCGCCGGTCTCGGCACGGGCTGGTCGCTCGACGAGTACGCCGCGGCCTCCGTCGTGCCGTTCGAGAAGCGCGGCGCCGTTCTGGACGAGCTGCTGGACGTCTGCGCGGCCGTCTGGGGTCCCGATCCCGTCTCGTACCAGGGCGAGCTGACCACCATCGCTCCGTCCGAGGTCGGCCCCAAGCCCGCCAGGCCCATCCCGGTCTACCTCCCCGCGAACAGCCGGCGCGCCACACGCCGACTGGTGGAGCGGGCGGACGGCTGGATGCCCGTCGCCATGGGCGCGGAGCAGCTCGCCGAGCAGTGGCGGAAGGTACGGGACGCCGCCGCCGAGAGCGGTCGCGAACGGCCGCTCGACGTCTGCGCGCGTGTCAACGCGCAGTACACCGTGAAGCCGTACGAGGGCGACGACCGCCGTCCCTTCCAGGGCAACGTGGCGCAGATCGTCGAGGACCTGGTGGCACACGTGGAGACGGGTGTGCCGGAGTTCCTGATCGATCTCCAGAGCACCATGCATGACGCGGCAGAGCTGGTGGATGTGGCGACCGAGGTGTACGTGACGGCGCGCGCGGCGGGCGTCTGACCGTACGCAGGTGTGCACCGGGCCGGCTTCCGTCACGTGGAGCCGGCCCCGGGCACTCGCCTCGGTCCGAAAGCTCAGTCCGAGAGCTCAGTCCTCCCCCGGAGCTCAGTCCTCCGGGAGTTCGACCGGCGCGATGTCGTCGTACACATCGCCCGGCCCGGGATTGGTCGCGTCCGTCGCGCCTCCGAAGTGGTGCATCACTCCCCACACCGCGTTCAGCGCCGTCTGCACGGCGCCCTCCGCCCAGCCCGCCGTCCACGAGATGTCGTCGCCCGCCAGAAAGATCCCGCGCTTGTCCTCGGGCAGCCGGTCCTGCATGAAGTGCGTGAACAGCCGTCGCTGATAGCGGTAGTGCCCTGGCAGATTGGCCTTGAACGCGCCCATGAAGTACGGCTCGTTCTCCCAGGACACCGTCACCGGGCTGCCGATGATGTGCCGCCGGATGTCGACACCGGGATAGATCTCCCGCAGCGAGTTCAGCATGACCTCCATCCGCTCACCGGCCGAGAGCGGCAGCCACTTGAGGCTGTCGTCGCACCAGGTGTACGAGAGACAGATGACGGCGGGCCGGCCGGGACCGTTGTCCAGCAGATAGGTGCCTCGGGTCATCCGGTCCGTGAGTGTCATCGACATGACGTCACGTCCCGTCCGCGCGTCCTTGTCCAGCCAGAACGGCCGGTCCACCGGCACGAACAGCTTGGACGACTCCATGTAGTGGGTGCGCTCCATCGCCGTCCAGTGGTCGATCGGGAAGAGCGACTCGTCGCAGGCGATCTTGGACAGCAGCAGCCAGGACTGGGCGGTGAAGATCGCGGCGCGGTACGTACGGATCCCGCCCGAGGCATCCGTGACGGTGATCCGGTCGCCGGCCGTGCGGTGCAGCCGTACCACCGCCGGCAGCGGCGCACCGCCGTGCAGTGAGGAGAGCGAGGTCCCGGCCCGCCAGTGCGTGATCTTCACCGGCTCGCGCTCCCAGAGGCGCAGCGGCAACTGCTGGCTGCCGCCCACGATCGAACGGTGGTGGTCGTCGGCCTCGGTGTAGACGACCCGGAGGATCTCCAGGATGGAGTTGGGGAAGTCGGTGTCCCAGCCGCCGGTCCCGAAGCCGACCTGGCCGAAGATCTCGCGGTGGCGGAAGGACTTGAAGGACGGGGAGTCGCAGAGGAAGCCGTAGAAGGTCTGGTTGTCGAGCTTCTCGACGAGCCGGGCCCAGATCTCACGGATGCGCGGGACATCGCGCTCGCGCAGGGCGCGGTTCATGCCGGAGAAGTCCGCGCCCTCCTCCAGACAGGTGTTCCAGGCGTCCATCACATCGCGGTAGACCTGCGGCAGATCGTCAACGGTTCTCGCGTAGTGGGACTCGCCCTTGAGATCGACAACGGTCGACGGAGTCCCGGCGGCCAGCGGGTTGGGGAACGGACAGGTCTCCAGATCCACCAGATCGATGTAGTGCTGGAGCGCGGTCGAGGAGGGCGGGAAGCGCATCGCGCCCATTTCCGCGGTCAGTTCGGCGTCGCATCCCTCGAAGCCGACCGTACGGAGCCGGCCGCCGATCCGGTCGGCCTCGTACACGACGGGCTTGAGGCCCATCTTCATCAGCTCGTACGCGGCGACGATGCCGGAGAGCCCGCCGCCGATGACGGCGACCTCGGCGCCGTGCTCGGCCGCCGGTATCTGGCCGAGCCCTGCGGGATGCGCCAGGAAGTCATCGTACGCGTACGGGAAGTCCGGCCCGAACATGGTGATCGGCGGCTGCGCCTGGGTGTGCTGGACGGCGGTGGGCACCGTGGACGTCATGGGGTACGGGCTCCTTGCGGGTACGTACGGCGGAACGGGACGAGCGCGGAGCCGGGGCCTGATCCCGGGCTCACGGCTCAGGGCTCGGGCTCAGGTGAGCGAGGTGTACAGGTCGGGGCGGCGGTCGCGCAGATACGGATTGGCCTCGCGCGAGGCGTCGAGAAGCCCTGCGTCGATCTCGCCGACGATCAGTTCCTCGCCTCGTCCGGCGCGCGCCCGGGTGGCCCCGTCGGGACCGGCGAGACAGCTCAGCCCGACGAACTCGAACTCGCCTTCCTCGCCTGTCCTGTTGGCATACGCGACATACATCTGGTTCTCGAAGGCCCGGACCGGCACCAGGGATTCGGCGACGAAGTGGAACGGACGCATCAGGGCGGTCGGCACCAGCAGCAGATCGGTGCCCGCGAGCGCGTGCGCCCGCACGTTCTCCGGGAACTCGACGTCGTAACAGATCATGACGCCGAGCCGCAGCCCGGCGAACTCGGCCTGGACAACGGGATGTTCTCCCGGTGTGAACCACTTCTGCTCGAAATCGCCGAAGAGATGCGTCTTGCGGTAGTTCGCGAGCCGCGTACCGTCGGGACCGATGAGCTGCGCGGCATTGAAGATCCGCCCGCCGCCCTGACTGCCCGTATCCGCGGCCCCGTCCCGCTCGGGATAGCCGTACAGCACCGCGAGCCCATGGCGTACGGCGATCTCCGCGACGGCCATGGCTCCCGGGCCGTCGGCGGGCTCGGCCAGCCCGGGCACTGCGTCGCCGAGCGCATAGCCGGTCAGAAACATCTCGGGACAGACCAGCAGCCCGGCACCGGCGTCCGCGGCACGGCCCGCGGCCTCGTCGAGCACCGTGAGATTCCCGGCGACGGAGCCCGGCCGGCCGGCGGTCTGGAGCAGGGCGGTACGCAGCGACGGCATGGCTGACCTCGGACGGTACGAAGGGGCTTCCCGGATTGCCGGGGACGCAATGACCGTACGGTCCGGCCGTCGGCCCGGACAAGACGCGACCGTTGCGCACGGACCACCGATCCGTTGCGTGATGTCCGGCCCTTCCGGCGATTCGTTGCGTCGGTGTCCTGGATGCGTCACCGGTGTGTCTTCAACGGGTCCTCGGAGCGTCTTCGCAGGTGAGGAGGGTGCTCCCTGACCTAGCCCGGCGAGCCCGAGGAGTAGCGCCTCAGCAGCGGGGACAGGACGAGCACCGACTTCGTGCGCTCCACGTACGGCTCACCCGCGATCCGTTCCAGCACCTGCTCGAAGTGGCGCATATCGGCCGCGAAAACCTGGGCGATCGCGTCCGCGTCACCGGTGACCGTGGACGCCGACACCACCTCGGGCAGCCGCTCCAGGCCGCGGTGGATCGCGTCGGGCGAGGTGTTGCGCCGGCAGTAGATCTCGATGAAGCCCTCGGTCTCCCAGCCCAGCGCCGCCGGATCCACCCGTACCGTGAAACCGGTGATCGCTCCGCCGGCCCGCAGCCGGTCGACCCGGCGCTTCACGGCCGGTGCGGAGAGACCGACGAGCGAGCCGATGTCGGCGTAGGAGCGGCGGGCGTCCTCGGCGAGGGCGTGGACGATACGTTCGTCGAGATCATTGAGTCGCACGGCTGGTGGTTCACTTCTCTGCGATGACCGGTCGGGGAGGGCCTGGGCGGGGCCGTACCGGAAGTAGAACACGAGCCCGGCCGTCCACGGACCGGGCGCCGTCGGGCCCGGTCCGGCTCGTACGGACGACGGAAGGGGCGTACCGCGACTGCGGTACGCCCCCTGCGTGCTTCGCACTCCCCTGCCGGTCACCACTCCACCGCGGCTCACTCCACCGCCAGCAGCCCTTCCCGGAGCCGTCCCGTGATCCGTGACAGCAGCCGGGACACATGCATCTGGGAGACGCCCAGCTCCGCACCGATCTCCGACTGTGTCATCTCGTCACCGAAACGCATCCGGAGGATCCGCCGCTCCCGCTCGTCCAGCTCCTCCAGCAGCGGCTTGAGCGCCTGGACGTTCTCCGCCGTCTCCAGCCCTGTGTCGGGCGCGCCGAGCCGGTCGGAGAGCGGCACCGACGCGCCGGCCGTGTCGTCCGTCGGCATGTCGATCGAGCCCGCCGTATAGCCGTTGCCCGCGACGACGCCCTCGATGACCTCTTCCTCCTCCAGATCGAGATGCTCGGCCAGTTCCGCCGTGGTCGGCGCGTGGTCGAGCCGCTGGGACAGCTCGTCGGTCGCCTTGGCCAGGTCGATCCGCAACTCCTGGAGCCTGCGCGGAACATGCACGGCCCAGCTCGTGTCCCGGAAGAAGCGCTTGATCTCGCCGACGATGTACGGCACGGCGAAGGTCGCGAACTCCACCTCGCGGCTGAGCTCGAACCGGTCGATCGCCTTGATCAGACCGATGGTGCCGACCTGGACGATGTCCTCCATCTGGTCCGAGCGGTTCCGGAACCGCGTGGCCGCGTACCGCACGAGCGCGAGATTCAGCTCGATCAGGGTGTTGCGTACGTACTGGTGCTCCTGTGTGCCTTCCTCCAGCTCGGCGAGCCGGGCGAAGAAGAGCCGCGAGATCTCCCGGGCGTCCTTGGGCGCCACTTCCGCCGGGCACTCCACGTAAGGAAGGTCCAGCTCCACCGCGTCCGCGTGATGCCGGCTCACATACTGCGTGCTGTCGGTCGGGACCGTGCTCGCCGTGGACACATCGTCCTCCCCTGCTCCGTGGTCAGTGCAGAGCGCGTGTACCCGGTCCCTCCACGCCCATGCGCGCCGACACGGAATCAGAAGCCGGGCTTCACAACATGCCCTAACTCCAACTGGCGTGCAGCGGCTGGCCCTCGGCGTATCCCGCGGCGCTCTGGACGCCGACGATCGCCTTCTCCGCGAACTCCTCCAGCGAGTTGGCCCCGGCGTAGGTGCAGGACGAGCGGACTCCCGCGACGATCGAGTCGATCAGGTCCTCCACACCGGGCCGCGACGGATCGAGGAACATCCGGGAGGTGGAGATGCCCTCCTCGAACAGTCCCTTCCGGGCCCGGTCGTACGCCGACTCCTCGCTCGTACGGTTCCGTACGGCGCGGGCCGAGGCCATACCGAAGGACTCCTTGTACAGCCGTCCGTCGGCGGTCTGCTGGAGGTCGCCCGGAGACTCGTACGTACCGGCGAACCAGGAGCCGATCATGACG
This sequence comes from Streptomyces sp. NPDC059743, assembly GCF_042732975.1. NCBI lineage: Bacteria > Bacillati > Actinomycetota > Actinomycetes > Kitasatosporales > Streptomycetaceae > Streptomyces > Streptomyces sp. NPDC059743. The sequence continues at coordinate 82,577 of NZ_JBHWGS010000004.1, forward strand.
TTGGAGGCGCCCGCGGCGAGCGCCATGGCGACATCGCGCGGATGCCGGACGCCGCCGTCGGCCCATACGTGTCTGCCGGACTTCCTCGCCTCCGCCGCGCACTCCCTGACGGCCGAGAACTGCGGCCGGCCGACGCCGGTCATCATGCGCGTCGTGCACATCGCGCCCGGGCCGACACCGACCTTGACGATGTCCGCACCGGCCTCGATCAGATCGCGCACGCCTTGCGCGGAGACGACATTGCCCGCGACGACGGGCACCATCGGGTCGAGCGCGCGGACCGCCCGGACGGTCGCGATCATCGACTCCTGGTGTCCGTGCGCGGTGTCCACGACGAGCGTGTCGACACCCGCGTCGAGAAGCTGGGCCGCCTTGCCCGCGACATCGCCGTTGATCCCGACGGCGGCGGCGATCCGCAGCCTGCCCGCGGCGTCCGTGGCGGGTGTGTAGAGCGTCGCGCGCAGGGCGCCCTTCCGGGTCAGGATGCCGACCAGACCGCCTTCGGCGTCGACGGCCGGAGCGAGCTTGCGGTTGGCGTTGTCGAGCGTGTTGAACGCCTCGCGCGGATCCATGTCCGCGGCGATCAGCAGCAGATCCTTCGACATGACCTCGGAGAGCTGGGTGAAACGGTCCACTCCGCTCAGATCGTGCTCGGTGACGATCCCGACGGGCCGGTGGCCGCCGTCGACCACGACACCCGCGCCGTGCGCGCGCTTGGGCAGCAGGGACAGCGCGTCGCCGACGGTCTGGCTGGGCGCCAGCACGATGGGTGTGTCGAGTACGAGATGGCGCGTCTTGACCCAGGAGATGACCTCGGTGATGACCTCGATCGGGATGTCCTGGGGAATGACGACCAGCCCGCCGCGCCGGGCGACGGTCTCGGCCATCCGACGGCCCGCGATGGCCGTCATATTGGCGACGACGAGCGGGATGGTGGTGCCCGTACCGTCCTGGGCGGAGAGATCCACGCCCTGGCGGGAGCCGACGGCCGAGCGGCTCGGCACCATGAAGACATCGTCGTACGTCAGATCGTAGGGAACCGGAGCACTCTCCACATGGCGGCCGGTACCCGGTTCGAGGAAACGCATAGATCTCACATTTTCCGGTGGAAACGGCGCAGGTCGTCTCCACGAAAGGCGCAGCAAAACGCCCCCGCGTTCGTCTGCTCCTCCGGGAGTGTCCCTCCGGAAAGCTGCGGAAGGTACGGAGGAGGTACGGGGGCTCCGAGGCCAGGAAGTGGAACCTGCCTTACCCCAGGAGCTTACCGTGCGCCTCGCATCCCGCGCGGCGCGGTCGGCCGTCCGTGATCGGCCTCGACCGGCCGTGCGTGCTCGGCCTCGATCAGCCGTCCGGGATCGGCCCCAACCGGCCGTCCGTACTCGGCCTCGATCGGCCGGTCCGCAGTCGGCCGAGCCCTGGCCGGCCTCGGTCGCCGTCCGCGGTCGGCCCGCCCACGGTCACTCGTCCGGGTCGCACCGCTCCAGCGCGGGCCTCGGCGCCGGTTCGAACTCGGTCAGCAGGAAGTCCGCCGCCGCGGTGTCGGTCACCAGACTGGTGACCAGCCCGGACCTGAGGACCGCGCCGATCGCCTCGCCCTTGCGCGGCCCGCCCGCGATCGCCACGACCTCCGGGATACGGCGCAGCCGCTCGGCCTCGACCGTGATACACCGTTCGCCCAGGTCACGGCCGACCCGTCGGCCCTCCGCGTCGAAGAGATGGGCGGACATCTCGGCGGCGACGCCGAGCGAGGCGTAGTGGGACCGCTCCTCGTCGGTGAGCATGTCGTGCACCGCGGAGATACCGGGCTCCCACGAGCCGATGGAGACCGCGGCGACGGTGACCTTGTCGAAGTACTCGAAGGCGCGCGCGATACCGGTCTGGTTGCGCAGCGCGGCGGCGGTCGCCGGATCGGGCAGCAGCATCGGGGCGTAGATCGGGTGGGCCTCGCCGCCGGACACCTGGGCCGCGCGCCGTACCGCCTCGACCGAGCCGCGCTCGGCGGTGCCCGCGTCGTACACACCGGTGAGCTGGACGACCGTACAGGGCGGCAGCCGGTCGAGCGCCGCCGCCATATGGATGGTGGACCGGCCCCAGGCCAGCCCGAGCACATCGCCCTCGACCACCAGTTCGCCGAGCAGATCGGCCGCGACCTCGCCGAGATTCTCCGGATCGGGCGACTCGTCGCCGCCCTCCGCGGGCGATTCGACGACCACCGCGTGCCGCAGTCCGTACCGCGCGCGCAGCGCGTCGGAACGCTCCGCGTCCAGCTCCGCGGGGACGCGGATCTCGATCCTCACGAGATCGCGCTCCAGCGCCGTCTCCAGGACCCGGGCCACCTTGAAGCGGCTGACGCCGAACTCCTCGGCGATCTGGATCTTGGACTTTCCCTCAAGGTAGAAGCGACGGGCCATGGCCGCCGCCTGCACCAGCTCCGCGGGTCCCATCCGCAGGGCGGACCGACCCGCCGACATTGCAGACACCGCGATCTCCTCACTGCTGTGCGCACTCTGGACTCGCTGTTCATCCTGTCAGATCCAGCGATCCTTGATCGGCCCGAAAGGGCCCCGTTCATATTCCCGTGGCTCACTGGACGGCTGGGAGGCCGGCCGTTGTCCGGCTCGGTGGCCGACTCAGTGGCCGACTCCGTGTCCGCACGCCCAGGAGGCCGTGGCGGTGGCCTTGGCGGCCTGATCGCGCAGGGTACGTACCGCCTCGGCCGGATCGTCCGCTCCGTACACGGCGGAGCCCGCGACGAAGACATCGGCGCCGGCCTCGGCGCATCGCTCGATGGTGCTCGCCGAGACTCCGCCGTCGACCTGGAGCCACAGTTCGAGTCCGTGCTTGGAGATCAGCTCCCGGGTACGGCGGATCTTGGGCAGCATGATGTCCAGAAAGGCCTGACCGCCGAAGCCCGGCTCCACGGTCATGATCAGCAGCATGTCCAGCTCGGGCAGCAGATCCTCGTACGGTTCGACGGGCGTCGCGGGCTTCAGCGCCATGGACGCCCGCGCTCCCTTGGCCCGGATCTCACGCGCCAGCCGTACGGGAGCGGCGGCGGCCTCCACATGGAAGGTCACGGAGCCCGCGCCCGCCTCGACGTACTGAGGCGCCCAGCGGTCGGGGTCCTCGATCATGAGATGGCAGTCCAGCGGGGTGTCCGTCGCCCGGCCGAGCGCTTCGACCACCGGTACGCCCAAGGTCAGATTGGGCACGAAGTGGTTGTCCATGACATCGACATGGAGCCAGTCGGCGCCGTCGACCGCAGCCGCCTCCTCGGCGAGACGGGCGAAGTCGGCGGACAGGATGCTGGGGTTGATCTGGGCCATGTGCCAAGCCTGCCATGCTCCGGACCACTTCCTGACCGCCCTGTGGACCTCTGTGCGAACGGATGCCGAAGGGGAGCGGCACAGTCCGCCCAAACCGGCGGATTCGGTACCGCTGAGCAGATCGGGAGAGGACCTCCGTGGTCGCTCAGGGGTCGCTCAGGCCGTACGGCGCAACAGGGCCAGATACATCGCGTCCGTGCCGTGCAGATGCGGCCAGAGCTGGACATCGGGGCCGTCGCCGAGCGCCGGTACGCCCGGCATCAGCGCTCTCGCGTCGATCCATTCGGCCCGCACCGCCGGACCGCCGCGCCCTTTGAGGACGTCCTCGACAACGGCCTTGGTCTCCGCGAGATGCGGGGAGCAGGTCGCGTAGCCGACGATCCCGCCGATCCGTACGGCGTCGAACGCGCCGCGCAGCAGTCCGCGCTGGAGCGGCGCGAAGCCCTCCAGATCCTCCGGGCGGCGGCGCCAGCGCGCCTCCGGCCTGCGCCGCAGCGCGCCGAGGCCCGAGCACGGAACATCGACCAGGACCCGGTCGAAGGAGCCGGGGATCCAGGGCGGGCGGGTGCCGTCCGCGGCGACGACCTGGTACGGGCCCGGGTTCCCGGCGAGCGCGCGTGCCACGAGCCTGGCCCGGTGCGGCTGTTTCTCGGCGGCGAGCAGGGACGCGCCGCGTTCGGCGGCCAGCGCCGCCATCAGCGCCGCCTTGCCGCCGGGGCCCGCGCAGCCGTCGAGCCAGCGCGCGTCGGGGCCCTCCAGCGGCGCGTTGGCGACGGCGACCGCGACAAGCTGGCTGCCCTCGTCCTGGACGCCGGCCCGGCCCTCCCGTACGGCGTCGACCGCGCCCGGTTCGCCGCCCTCGCTGAGCCGTACGGCATACGGCGACCAGCGGCCGGGAAGCCCGCCCTCCTCGCCCAGCACGGTCAGCAGCTCCTCGGCGGAGGCGCGGCCGGGCCGGGCGACAAGCGTGACCTCGGGCCGTTCGTTGTCGGCTTCGAGCAGGTCCTCGATCCCCGCGCGACCGCCGCCGAGCGCGTCCCAGAGCGCCGAGACCACCCAGCGGGGATGCGAGTGGACGACCGCGAGATGGTCCTCCGCGTCCTCGTCGTACGGCGGGGCGACGCGCTCCAGCCAGGTGTCCAGATCGTCCTGCGCGATCTTCCGCAGCACGGCGTTGACGAACCGGGCGCGCCCGTCGCCGAGCACCACCCGGGCCAGCTCCACACTCGCGGAGACGGCGGCGTGCGTCGGGATCCGCGTACCGAGAAGCTGGTGCGCGCCGAGCGCGAGCACGTCCAGTACCGGCGGATCGACCTCGCGCAGCGGCCGGTCGACGCAGGCCGAGATGATCGCGTCGTAGGTGCCCTGGCGGCGCAGCGTCCCGTACACCAGCTCGGTGGCGAGCGCGGCGTCCCGTGGCTCGAAGCCGCTGTTCTCGCGTGCCTTCTTCAGCAGCGGAGGCAGTACGAGATTGGCGTACGCGTCCCGCTCGTCGACGGCCCTGAGCGCCTCGAAGGCGAGGATCCGCACGGGATCCTTCTTGGGGCGGCGGTAGGGCTTGGCGGGACGGTGAGGGGCCTGCGCGTTCAAAGGTGCTCCGCGGTGAGAGATGGTGATCGCTTCCAGCCTAAGCGCTGCCCGGTGGCCGGAAAGAACCGTGCGCTCGGGAGAACCGTGCGCTTTGGGACGGCGCCACAGAATCCGCCACAGGGCCCAGGAGCGCGGGCGCGGCGCCTCAGTGCGCCGCGCCGAGCTGTTCGCCCGGGGCGATCCGTACTCCGCGTGCCCAGTCGGCCGCGCGCATCGGCTTCTTGCCCTGCGGCTGGACCCAGAGCAGCTCGACATCGTGCGAGCCGGTGCCGACGTACACATCGTTCTTGCCGACGGCCAGGGCCCCGGGCGCCAGTTCCGTACGCTCCGGCAGCAGCGCGAGCTGGATCAGCTTGAGCCGCTCGCCGCGGAAGACGGTCCAGGCGCCGGGCGCGGGAGTGCAGGCGCGGACGACGCGGTCCACACGGAGAGCGGGCGCGGCCCACTCCACCTGGGCGTCCTCGACGCTGATCTTGGGCGCGAGCGAGATGCCCTCGGCGGGCTGCGGTACGGGCTTGAGCGTGCCGTCCTCGATACCGTCCATGGTCGCGACGAGCAGTCCCGAGCCCGCGAAGGCCAGTCTGGTCAGCAGATCGCCGCTGGTGTCGGTGGGCCGTACGTGCTCCGTGAGCACGCCGTAGACCGGTCCGGAGTCCAGGCCCTCCTCGATCAGGAAGGTGGCCGCACCGGTCATCTCGTCGCCCGCCATGACCGCGTGCTGCACGGGCGCGGCGCCGCGCCAGGCGGGCAGCAGCGAGAAGTGCAGATTCACCCAGCCGTGGGCGGGTACGTCGAGGGCGACTCGCGGCAGCAGGGCGCCGTACGCGACGACGGGACAGCAGTCGGGGCCGATCTCCCGCAGCCGCGCGAGGAAGTCCTCGTCGCGCGGTTTGGCGGGTTTGAGCACCTCGATGCCCGACTCCTCCGCGCGCTGCGCGACCGGGCTGGCGACCAGCCTGCGTCCGCGGCCCGCGGGCGCGTCGGGCCGGGTCACGACGGCGGCGACCTCATGCCGGTCGGAGGCGATGAGTGCGTCCAGGGCGGGTACGGCGACCTCGGGGGTGCCGGCGAAGACGAGCTTCATCGGTGGCTGACTGCCTCTCGGGCTGATACGTACGGTGACGAGCGACGCACCAGTCTATGGGCCACGGCGGCGGGCGACGGCAGGGGGCGTACGTCGGTGTGCGCGCCCCGCGCATATGCGCATACGCCCCCGCAGCGTGACCACATCGCCAGGTGGCGCGTTGTCAAGAGAGATTGACCAACGCGGGCCGCACCGGTGCGGCCCGGATCCTTTTCAACGCCGGTTCGAGAGGCTTGTTCATGGCCGACCACGCAACCCACGACGCACAAGCCCGTGCAAGTCTCCACCTGTTGGTGCGGGACATCGAGCGGGTCCGGCGGCAGGTGGACGCGCTGCGCACCCTCACCGCCCAGTTGGGCAATGTCTACCGCCCGCGCCGTTCGGGCCCGTCCACGGGCTTCGTCGTCTACGGCAGGGCCCCCGCCCCGACCGTCCGTCTCGCACAGGAGCTGAGGGACAGTGTCGAGACTCTGGTGACCGCGGCCGTGGACTTCGACCGCTCGCTGGGTTTCTCGTGGGACGCGGTGGGCTCCGCGCTGGGCGTCACAAAGCAGGCGGTGCACCGCCGTTACGGTACGCGCAGGGCCGCCCAGCAGCCGGGCGCGGGCGAGGCGGACCGCGCGCAGGACACCGCCACGGTCCCGGCGGTCCCGGCCGCCCGCTCGATGCCGCCGCAGCCGACGGCGACAACCCAGTCCCTCCGCGAGGATCCCCGCCCACCGGCCTTCCCGGGCCCACGAGGCGGCTGACGAGCCGGCCGGGCTCTCTCCGTCGGTGCCCGACCGTCGGGACGGGTCGGAACCGGTCGGGGCCGACGTCCGCCCACCGGAGAGCCACGGGGGGTCCGTCCCGGTGCGGGACGGGCTCATGTCCCGTGAAACGCGCGGCCGGTCCCGGGGTCAGCCGATGTCCGGGGGATCGATCCGTACGCGTACGGGATCGCCGCCGCCTCGGGCCAGACGGGCCGCCTGGGCCGACTTCAGGGCGCTCGCCAGGGCCGCGCCGCTGCCCGGTGGTACCCGTAGCAGCGCTCGTTCCCAGTGCTCTCCCGGCGGCGGATCGCCCTGGCGGCGCGGTCTGCCCGGGTCCGTGGGCGGCAGCGATACGGGACCGAGCACCTGCGCGTCGCTCGGCAGCCCGGCCGCGGCCAGGAACGTACTCACCGCCTCCGGGCGGCCCGTCACCGCCGCCATCCGCGACACCGGCGGGAAGCCCAGCTCGGCCCGCTCCGCCAGCTCACGCTGCGCATGGCCCACCGGATCCCACCGCACCAGCGCCTGCACCGGCCGCAGCGTGGGCTCGGCGACCACCACGACCGTGCCGCCCTCGCTCTGTCCGCGCACCAGGGCGGCGGCCTGTATCCAGCGGCGCAGGGCCTCCTCGCCCGCCCGCAGGTCCGGCCGTCCGAGCATCGCCCAGCCGTCGAGCAGCAGCGCCGCCGCGTAACCGCCCTCGGCCACCGGCTCGGCGCCCGGTGTGCTGACCACGAGTGCCGGGCGGCCCGGTACGGAATCGAGGACATGGTCCCGTCCCGACGTACGGACCGGGACGGCCGGAAACGCCCGGCCCAGCTCCTCCGCCGTACGCCGCGCGCCGACGATCTGGGCGCGCAGCCGGGTGCCGCCGCACTCCGCGCAGTGCCAGCCCGGCTCGTCCCGGCCGCACCAGCCGCACCGCAGCTCCCGCTCTCCGGGCGCCTCCAGCGGGCCGGCGCAGTGGCGGCAGCGGGCCGGCGTACGGCAGCGCTCGCACGCCAGCCGGGGTACATAGCCGCGCCGGGGCACCTGCACCAGCACCGGGCCGGTCTTCAGCCCGTCCCTGACCGCCTGCCAGGCGAGGCTGGGCAGCCGGGCCGCGCGGGCTGCCTCGTCCCGCGCCAGTTCGCCGTCGCCGACGGTACGGATGAGAGGCGCGGCGATACGCACCTGCTCCCGGGGCGCCGTCAGCGGCAGCGCCCAGCCCGTGCCGACGAGCTGGGCCGCCTCGACGGTGCATCCCGTACTGCCCAGCAGGAAGCCGCACTTGTCGTGCGCGGCGCGCAGCAGCAGCACTTCGCGGGCGTGCGGCTGCGGCGCGTGCTGCTCGCTGTGGCTGCCGTCGCCGTCGTCCCAGATGGCCACCAGTCCCAGATCCCGGACCGGTGCGAACATGGCGGCGCGGGTCCCGACGACCGCGCGCACCGCACCGCGCCGTACCGCGAGCCACTCCCGATAGCGCTTCTCCGGGCCCGCTTCCGCCGTGAGCAGCGCGTGCCGGCCGGTGCCCAGCAGCGCCGTGAGCGCCGCGTCGACCCGCGCGGCGACCCGCCCGTCCGGTACGACGACGAGCGCGCCCCGCCCGGAGGCGAGCGTCGCCGCCACCGCGCGTGCCAGTTCGTCCGCCCAGTGCGGCCCGGGCAGCGCGGTCCATACGGCGCGCGGCGCACCGCCGCCGGCGAGCGCGTCGAGAAACGCCGCGCCGTTGCCGTACCGCTCCCATGTGCCCGGCTCGGGCGCGGCCGGCGACGGCAACGGCTCCGGGGAGGGCTTCGACTCGGCCCGCGCGTTCCTGGGCGGGATCGCGAGCTGGAGGACATCCGCGAGGCTTCCGGCATACCGGTCCGCCACGGCCCGAGCGAGCCCGAGCAGCTCGGCGCTGAGCACCGGCTCGGGCGAGACCACATCGGCCAGCGCGGCCAGCGGTCCCGTGTAGTCGGTATCAGCCCTGCGCTCGACGACGAATCCGTCGATCAGCCGCCCGCCCTCGCGCCGCCCGCCCCGCACCTGATGCGCCCCGGCCCCGAACCGCACCCGCACCCGCACCCCGGGCAGCGCCGTCCCGTCCAGCTCCTCCGGCACGGCGTAGTCGAAGAACTGGTCGAGATGCAGCACTCCCTTGTTCACCACCACCCGCGCCACCGGCAACTCCCCGGCCAACGCGGCCCCCCGCCACGTCCGCGGCTTCGCCCGCGGCACCTTCGCCTTCCGCACACTCTCCCGAATGAGCGCAAGCTGCTCAGGCCCACCACCGGCGGGATCCCGAGACTGCCTGTCATCGCTGCTCACAGCTCCATACCTACCAGACACCACCGACAGCGGCAGACGCGGTGGGATATCGGACATCACGTCCCGTGACCGTCTCGACACCCGGTGCGGGCTCCGGTTCTCTCCTCAAGAGGAAACGGGAAACGTCCCTATTCGCCTTGTTCGGCTTTACGGGCTGCCGCACGCTGATTCGGGTCACTCGCCGACAGCCCGGCCGCCGAGTGACGGAGGTTGAAGTGCTCGATCAGACGAACAGCTTCGGGCGGGAACTCCGACGGCGGCGCCTGGCGGCGTCGCTGTCGCTTGAGCAACTCGGAAAGCTCGTGCACTACAGCAAGGGCCAGCTCAGCAAGGTGGAGAGAGGTCTCAAGCGCCCCACACCGTGAGCTCACCCTGGACCCGGATGTCGCGGCTCCACCGGTGCAACGACAGGAGCAGCGGGTCACCCGTGTCGCGCTGCCGAGCGCAGTGGCGGACTACGACTTCTCGTTCTCCGCGACGGTGCGCTGGATTCTGGTGGAGGCCGGACAGGACGCTCCTCTCATCAATCCCGGGGGGCTGGCGGTCGACGCGGTGCTGAGGCGTGCCCGTGCGGTAACGGCAGAGCAGCCGCCCATGCGGAGCGCGCTTCTGCAACATCAGCTCGACGCGGCTCTGGGCATCATGCGTCCCGATCCGACGGACCGCGTCCTCGCGATGGCGCAGGATGTCTCGCTGGTCCTCCCGGAACCCGACCGTGAACGGCTCACCAGGCTCTCCGCGGTCCGCAAGGACGAAGATCTCTGGGAGCACGAACGCAACTACGAACGCAACAAGCGCGCATACCTCGGCGAGGACGTGTTGAAGGACACCGGAAGCGCGGTCGTGTGGTGGCTGTCCAAGAACGACGATCAGGTCGAGGGGGCGGTGGACCGTATCGGACTTCTGGCCAGCCTCTCCGCGGCTGCCAACAACGACGCCATCGCTCCCACGTTCCAGCATCTTGTGGCGCCGCCCGCCGACCATATGTTCGCCCCGGCGGGCGGCGGGCCCGAGTCGGCATACGACCCGGGATACAAAGCGGAAGACGCGGAAGCCGTCGGCACAGGTGAGCCGTCCCAGCCCTCCGGACCAGAGTCCACTGTGGACTCGCTGTTGGAATGGATCGGCTTCGGCCCCGACGACATGGATCTGGCTCTCTTCGCCGAACGCCTCGCGCAGATCGCTCAGCTCCATGGCAAGACAGCGGCAGCGGACAAGATCAGGAAACGGTTCGAGCCCCCTGAGCCGGATGACGGCACGAACGACGTCACGGAAGGACCCGAGCAGGAGGAGTAGCGCGAGGCCGTACGGCATGAAGAAGAGGCCCCGGACACCGTCACGGTGTCCGGGGCCTGCTTCAAGTTGGGTGGGTCAGAGGCCTGCGGCCTCGCGGAGGGCGTCCACTCGGTCCGTGGTCTCCCAGGTGAACTCGGGGAGTTCGCGGCCGAAGTGGCCGTACGCCGCCGTCTGGGCGTAGATCGGGCGGAGCAGGTCGAGGTCGCGGATGATCGCGGCCGGGCGGAGGTCGAAGACCTGGCCGATGGCCTGCTCGATCTTCTCGGTGTCGACCGTGGCGGTGCCGAAGGTCTCCACAAAGAGGCCGACCGGCTCGGCCTTGCCGATCGCGTAGGCGACCTGGACCTCGCAACGGGAGGCGAGGCCCGCCGCTACGACGTTCTTCGCGACCCAGCGCATCGCGTACGCGGCGGAGCGGTCGACCTTGGACGGGTCCTTGCCGGAGAAGGCGCCGCCGCCGTGCCGGGCCATACCGCCGTAGGTGTCGATGATGATCTTGCGGCCGGTCAGACCGGCGTCGCCCATCGGGCCGCCGATCTCGAAGCGCCCGGTCGGGTTGACCAGCAGACGGTAGCCCTCGGTCTCCAGCTTGATGCCGTCGTCGACCAGCTCCTGGAGGACATGCTCGACGACGAATTCACGTACGTCGGGAGCGAGCAGCGAGTCCAGGTCGATGTCCGAGGCGTGCTGCGAGGAGACGACGACCGTGTCGAGCCGGACGGCCTTGTCGCCGTCGTACTCGATGGTGACCTGGGTCTTGCCGTCCGGGCGCAGATACGGGATGGTCCCGTTCTTGCGGACCTCGGAGAGACGGCGCGAGAGCCGGTGCGCGAGGTGGATCGGGAGCGGCATCAGCTCCGGCGTCTCGTCGCAGGCGTAGCCGAACATCAGGCCCTGGTCGCCCGCGCCCTGCTTGTCCAGCTCGTCCTCATCGCCCTCGACACGCTTCTCGTACGCCGTGTCGACGCCCTGGGCGATGTCCGGCGACTGCGCGCCGATGGACACCGAGACGCCACAGGAGGCACCGTCGAAGCCCTTCTTCGAGGAGTCGTAACCGATCTCCAGGATCTTGTCCCGCACGAGCTGGGCGATCGGCGCGTAGGCCTTGGTGGTGACCTCGCCGGCCACATGGACCTGACCGGTGGTGATCAAGGTCTCCACGGCGACGCGGGAGGACGGGTCCTCCCGCAGGAGCGCGTCAAGAATGGTGTCGCTGATCTGGTCAGCGATCTTGTCGGGGTGACCTTCGGTCACGGACTCCGAGGTGAACAGACGGCGGGACACATCGCTCCCTGAGGTTGCAGCGGCTGCTGGCTGATCATTGGCGGACCGGCGGGGGGCTGCAGCCCCGCGACGGACCACGACCACTTTATCGGTCGTATGACGCCACGGGGCGAAGTGTCTCGTTCTGTGGGAGTCCCGTCGCCCGCGGCACTGCATTATGCGATACGGCGATCGACCCTGGCCAGAGCCCGCTACGCCGGATTAGAGCCGTTCTCAAGTGCCGGGAACGGCTGCTCAGGAAACGGTCTCGCGAAAGAGGCCGACCGAAGGACACGCAACACAGAATTCACGCGAGCCCCGGTTCACGTCCCGTCCGGACACGTCCGCGCCCTATTTCTCACCATTCGCCTCCCCATCGCTCCGGCCGCACACGGCGCCGGGCCCGGCTACCGAGGCTCGCCATCCGGGGCCGGGCCCGGCCTGCTGCCCAGTCTCGGCACCACCAGATCCCAGACGACCTCCGCGAGGGCCTCCTTCGGCCCGTAGGGCACCGGAGTCTCCCCGCCGTCCGCGGCCAGCACCACCGCTTCGTTCTCCTCCGTACCGAAGGTCTTCCGCTCCCCCACCTCATTGACGACCAGCAGGTCACATCCCTTGCGCAGCAGTTTGCGCCGGCCGTTGGCGAGCACATCGTCCGTCTCCGCCGCGAAACCGACGATCACCTGCTCCTTGTGCGCGCGCTCGGCCGAGATCTCGGCGAGGATGTCCGGGTTGCGCACCAGCGCGACCGGCGCCGGCTCCTCGCCGTCCTTCTTCTTGATCTTTCCCTCGGCGTACACGGCCGGTCTGAAGTCGGCGACGGCAGCCGCCATGACCACCGCGTCGGCCTCCGCCGCGGCCTTCAGCACGGCCTCCCTGAGCTGTACGGCCGTCCCGACATGGACCACATCGACGCCCGTCGGGTCCGCCATCCCCGTATTGGCCTCGATCAGAGTGACCCTGGCTCCCCGGGCCGCCGCCGTACGGGCCAGGGCGAATCCCTGCTTGCCCGAGGAGCGGTTTCCCAGATAGCGCACCGGGTCGAGCGGCTCGCGCGTACCGCCCGCGCTGACCACGACATGGCGGCCCGCCAGATCCGGTTCCGGGACACCGCGCGCCAGGACCCGGCGGCAGAGCTCGAAGATCTCACCCGGATCGGGCAGCCGGCCCTTGCCGGTGTCGACACCGGTGAGCCGGCCGACGGCGGGCTCGATGACCACGGCCCCACGGCGGCGCAGCGTCGCGACATTCTCCCGCGTGGCCGGGTGCTCCCACATCTCGGTGTGCATGGCCGGTGCGAAGACAACCGGGCAGCGGGCGGTGAGGAGCGTATTGGTGAGCAGATCGTCGGCGAGACCGTGCGCCGCCTTGGCGAGCAGATCCGCGGTGGCCGGAGCGACGACGACCAGATCGGCGGACTGCCCGATCCGTACGTGCGGCACCTCATGGACATCGTCCCAGACCTCGGTGGAGACGGGATGGCCGGAGAGCGCCGACCATGTCGCGGCCCCGACGAAGTGCAGCGCGGAGGCGGTCGGCACGACCCGTACGTCATGGCCGGACTCGGTGAGTCTGCGCAGCAGCTCGCACGCCTTGTACGCCGCGATCCCGCCGGCGACCCCCAGAACGACCTTCGGCTTCTCCACCGTGTCTCCCCTCGACCCGACGACTCGACTTTCTCGTACCCGCTCGTACGTCCCAAGGACATGACACACCACAGGCCCGGCAGTCCGCTGCCGGGCCTGTGGATAAACGAGAGGAAGTGCGAACGTACTACTTAAGCTACTTAAGCGAACGTGCTACTGAACTACTGAGCGGGGCCCTCGATGGCCTCGGAGGTCAGCAGACCCGCGTTGATCTCGCGCAGGGCGATGGAGAGCGGCTTCTCGTGGACATGGGTGTCCACCAACGGGCCGACGTACTCGAGCAGGCCCTCACCGAGCTGCGAGTAGTACGCGTTGATCTGGCGCGCGCGCTTGGCCGCGTAGATCACGAGGCTGTACTTCGAGTCCGTGGCCTCGAGCAGCTCATCGATCGGCGGGTTGATGATGCCCTCGGGCGTGGTGATGGAAGAGGACACTCTCTAGCCTTCCGAAGAAAATGCAGGGAAATTCAGGGAGATACCGGCGGCCCGTACCGGCGCCGCCGACGGTGGGATTCCCGCATCGGGAAAAGCCCACAAAAGATCATGCAACTGCCATCAAGGCTAGCAGCTCACGTGCGACGTCCTCGACAGAGGTGTTGACCAGGGTCGTATCGAACTCCGACTCGGCGGCCAGTTCCACCTTGGCGACCGCCAGCCGGCGCTCGATCACCTCGGGCGATTCGGTGCCCCGGCCGGTGAGCCGGCGCACCAGCTCGTCCCAGCTCGGCGGTGCCAGAAAGACCAGCCGGGAATCGGGCAGCGATTCCTTGACCTGCCGGGCGCCCTGGAGATCGATCTCCAGAAGGACGGGCTCACCCGATCCCAGCCGGTCGAGGACCGCCTGCCGCGGAGTGCCGTAGCGATGGCCCGCGAACTCCGCCCATTCCAGCAGTTCACCATTGGCGACCAGTTTGTCGAACTCCTCGTCGGTGACAAAGAAGTACTGGACGCCGTGGCGTTCGCCGGGGCGCGGCTTTCTTGTGGTGGCCGACACCGAGAGCCATACCTCGGGGTGGACCTTGCGCATATGGGCGACGACCGTGCTCTTGCCGACCCCGGAAGGGCCGGAGAGCACGGTCAGCCGCGGTCGTACCTCTGCTGCCATGCAGCGATTATCCAGGTTCCCGGGAGTCTCCGGGAACGTCAGGCGCCGCTGCCGCCGAACTCGCGCTCAAGGGAGGCGATCTGGTTGGAGCCGAGACCTCGGACACGCCGGCTCTCGGAGATGCCGAGCCGCTCCATGATCTGCTTGGCGCGGACCTTGCCCACGCCGGGCAGGGACTCGAGCAGTGCGGAGACCTTCATCTTCCCGATGACGTCATTCTCCTGGCCCTGCTTGATGACGTCATGGAGAGAGGCGCCGGAGTGCTTGAGTCGATTCTTGACCTCGGCCCGCTCCCGGCGAGCCGCGGCGGCCTTTTCGAGCGCGGCTGCGCGCTGTTCAGGGGTAAGGGGCGGAAGAGCCACGCCTACGTCACCTCGGATGTCGAACTGTCGGATACGGACCGGTGAGGAACCTGTTCGCCCCACACCAGGCGAGCAACGGGCAACGTACTGCACGTTGGCTCTCGACGGAGACTAGCGGCCAAGGCCGCTGGAGTCAGCGAGAACAGACGAAAAGTCCTGGTCAGCATCGATCAGGGGTGACATTTTGGTCATTTTGCCCAACTTTTTGGACAGTGGGCCCGGCGAGAAGCCCGTGATCGCCATCCATGTGTACGGGGCAAGCTCCCGCTGGGCCTTTCGGCGGACCGCTCCACGGACTGCGCCGCGGGCCTCCCCGCACACCTCCCTCACACCTCTCCGACCGCCGTCCGCACCTCGGCCGCGAACCGCCGCGCGGCCTCCCGAAGGGCACTGATGTCCGGACCGTGGCGCAGCACTCCTCGGCTGACGCTCGGGACCACATTGCCCACCGCGCCACCGAACAAACCGGGCAGATCGGCCGGGGCCGCGCCCTGTGCGCCGATGCCGGGAGCGAGCAGCGGACCGTTGATCGCGAGATCCGCGCCCGCCCGCGCGAGCGTCGCCCCGACGACCGCGCCGACGGATCCGAGCGGTTGCGCGCCCGCGTTCTCGGCGGCCATGTGGTCGAGCATGAGCTGTGCCACCGACCGGCCGTCGGCGGCGGTGGCGCGCTGCACCTCGGCGCCCTCGGGATTGGAGGTGAGCGCGAGCACGAAGACTCCGGCACCCGAGACGGCCGCCGCGTCCAGCGCCGGCCGCAGGGATCCGAAGCCGAGGTACGGCGAGACCGTGACCGCGTCCGAGAAGAGCGGCGAGTCCTTGTCCAGATAGGTCGCCGCGTACGCCGCCATCGTCGAACCGATGTCACCGCGCTTGGCGTCCATCAGGACCAGCGCTCCGGCCGCCCGCGCCTCCTCGACGGCCTTCTCCAGTACGGCGATACCGCGCGAGCCGAAGCGCTCGAAGAACGCCGACTGCGGTTTCAGCACGGCCACGCGGTCGGCGAGTGCCTCCACCGTCGTACGGGTGAAGCGCTCAAGGCCCGCGACATCGTCACCGAGGCCCCAGGCCGTGAGCAGCGAGCCGTGCGGATCGATACCGACACAGAGCTGACCCCGGGTGTCCATGGCATGCCGCAGCCGGGCCCCGAAGGGCTCCCGACCGTCCCGGTGGCCCTCGGAGCCAGGTCCGGTGCCTGGACCGGTGCCAGGTCCGACACCGGTGCCAGCGCCAACGCCAGCGCCGGACCGTTCGCCGGACAGTTCCTCGGTCATGCGGTCACCTTCCGGGTGTCTGCGCCGACGGCCTCGGCGAGCGTGGCGTACGGGCTGACCCTGAGCCGGGCCGCGAGTCCCTTGTGCACGGAGCGGCTCCAGAACGGGCCCTCGTAGATGAACGCGCTGTAGCCCTGGACCAGCGTGGCACCGGCGAGGATGCGCTGCCAGGCGTCCTCGGCGTTCTCGACACCGCCGACGCCCACCAGCGTGATCCGGTCGCCCACCCGCGCGTACAGCCGACGCAGCACCTCCAGCGAGCGCGCCTTCAAGGGCGCGCCCGACAGTCCGCCGGTCTCCGCGATCAGCCCGGGCTCCGACCTCAGCCCGAGTCCCTCGCGCGCCACGGTGGTGTTGGTGGCGATGATCCCGTCCAGACCGAGTTCGACGGCGAGATCGGCCACGGCGTCGATGTCCTCGTCCGCGAGATCGGGCGCGATCTTGACCAGCAGCGGGACCCGGCGGCCGGTGACGGTACGGTCGGCCGCCTCCCGTACGGCGGTCAGCAGCGGCCGGAGCAGGCCGACCGCCTGGAGGCTGCGCAGTCCCGGAGTGTTGGGCGAGCTGACATTGACCACGAGATAGTCGGCGTGGCCCGCCAGCCGCTCCGTCGAGAGAACGTAATCGGCGATCGCCTCACTCTCGGGGACGACCTTGGTCTTGCCGATGTTGACGCCGACGGTCGTCCTGAAGACCGCCTTGCGCGCCGCCAGCCGTGCCGCCACGGCGGCCGAGCCCTCGTTGTTGAAGCCCATCCGGTTGACCAGGGCGCGGTCGGCCACCAGCCGGAAAAGCCGCTGCCTGGGGTTGCCGGGCTGCGGCTCGCCCGTGACCGTACCGATCTCGACATGGTCGAAGCCGAGCATGGTCATGCCGTCGATGGCCAGGGCGTTCTTGTCGAAGCCCGCGGCGAGTCCGAAGGGACCGTGCATCCGCAGTCCGAACGCCTCGGTACGCAGCTCCCCGAAGCGCGGCGCGAGGGCCGCGGCGACGAACGTACGCAGCACGGGCACACGGGCCACCAGCCGGATCCAGCCGACGGCGAGATGGTGGGCGCGCTCCGGATCCATCCGCCGGAAGACCAGCCTGAAGAAGAATCTGTACGTGGAGTGGGACGTGGTGTGGGACATGGAGTGGCTCTTCCTCCGGCCTAGTCCTCGCGCGCCGCGGTCAGCCGCTCCGCGTGCTCCTGGAGCGAGCGGACGCCGACCTCGCCGTGGTTGAGGGCGTCGATGCCCTGGACGGCGGCGGCCAGTGCCTGGACCGTCGTGAGGCACGGGACACCGCGCGCCACCGCCGCGGTACGGATGTCGTAGCCGTCGAGACGGCCTCCGGTGCCGTACGGCGTGTTGACGATGAGGTCGACCTCTCCGTCGTGGATGAGCTGGACGACGGTCTTCTCGCCGTCCGGGCCCTCGCCCTCGCTCTGCTTGCGCACCACGACCGCGTTGATCCCGTTGCGCCTGAGCACCTCGGCGGTGCCTGAGGTGGCGAGCAGTTCGAAGCCGTGGGCGACCAGCTCACGCGCCGGGAAGATCATCGAGCGCTTGTCCCGGTTGGCTACGGAGATGAAGGCGCGGCCCTTGGTGGGCAGCGGCCCGTACGCGCCCGCCTGCGACTTGGCGTACGCCGTGCCGAAGGCCGAGTCGATGCCCATGACCTCGCCGGTGGAGCGCATCTCCGGGCCGAGAACGGTGTCCACGCCGCGCCCGTGGATGTCGCGGAAGCGCGACCACGGCATCACGGCCTCCTTGACCGAGATCGGCGCGTCGAGCGGCAGTGTGCCGCCGTCGCCATGGGCCGGCAGCAGCCCTTCGGCGCGCAGCTCGGCGATGGTGGCGCCCAGCGAGATCCGGGCAGCGGCCTTGGCGAGCGGTACAGCGGTCGCCTTGGAGGTGAAAGGGACCGTACGGGAGGCGCGCGGATTGGCCTCCAGGACGTACAGGATGTCGCCGGCCATCGCGAACTGGATATTGATCAGCCCGCGGACTCCGACGCCCTTGGCGATGGCCTCCGTGGAGGCGCGCAGCCGCTTGATGTCGAAGCCGCCCAGGGTGATCGGCGGCAGGGCGCACGCCGAGTCGCCGGAGTGGATACCGGCCTCCTCGATGTGCTCCATCACTCCGCCGAGATACAGCTCCGTGCCGTCGTAGAGCGCGTCCACGTCGATCTCGATGGCGTCGTCGAGGAACCGGTCCACCAGGACCGGCCGGGTGGGACTGATCTCGGTGGACTCGGCGATGTACGTGGAGAGCCTGGTCTCGTCGTACACGATCTCCATGCCGCGCCCGCCGAGGACGTACGAGGGCCGGACGAGGACCGGATAGCCGATCTCGTCGGCGATGGCCTTGGCCTCGGCGAAGGTGGTGGCGGTGCCGTGCTTGGGCGCGGGCAGTCCGGCCTCGGCGAGGACCCGGCCGAACGCGCCGCGGTCCTCGGCGGCGTGGATCGCCTCGGGAGGCGTGCCGACAATCGGTACGCCGTTGTCCTTGAGCGCCTGGGCGAGACCGAGCGGTGTCTGCCCGCCGAGCTGGACGATGACGCCCGCGATCGGGCCGGCCTGCGACTCGGCGTGCACGATCTCCAGGACGTCCTCCAAGGTGAGCGGCTCGAAGTAGAGCCGGTCGGAGGTGTCGTAGTCGGTGGAGACGGTCTCCGGGTTGCAGTTGACCATCACGGTCTCGTAGCCCGCGTCGCTGAGCGCGAAGGAGGCGTGGACACAGGAGTAGTCGAACTCGATGCCCTGGCCGATCCGGTTGGGTCCCGAGCCGAGGATGATCACGGCGGGCTTCTCGCGCGGCGCGACCTCGCTCTCCTCGTCGTAGGAGGAGTAGAAGTACGGCGTCTTCGCGGCGAACTCGGCGGCGCAGGTGTCCACCGTCTTGTAGACCGGGCGCACTCCGAGGGCGTGCCTGACCTCGCGGACCACGTCCTCGCGCAGACCGCGGATCCCGGCGATCTGGGCGTCGGAGAAGCCGTGCCGCTTGGCCTCGGCGAGCAGTCCGGGCGAGAGCCTCGCGGCGCCGGCCAGCTCGTCGGCGTACTCCTTGATCAGGAAGAGCTGGTCGACGAACCACGGATCGATCTTCGTCGCCTCGAAGACCTCCTCCTGGGTGGCGCCGGCGCGGATGGCCCGCATGACGGTGTTGATCCGGCCGTCGGTGGGCACCTTCGCGGTCTCCAGCAGCGCGTCTTTCGCGCCCGGCCCTACGATGCCGACGTCCTCGGTGAAGGAGAACTGGCTGCCGGCCTTCTCCAGCGAGCGCAGCGCCTTCTGGAGCGCCTCGGTGAAGTTACGGCCGATGGCCATGGCCTCACCGACCGACTTCATGGTGGTGGTGAGGCTGGCGTCGGCCGCCGGGAACTTCTCGAAGGCGAAGCGCGGCACCTTGACGACCACATAGTCGAGCGTCGGCTCGAAGGACGCCGGTGTCTTCTCGGTGATGTCGTTGGGAATCTCGTCCAGCGTGTAGCCGACGGCCAGCCGGGCGGCGATCTTCGCGATCGGGAAGCCGGTGGCCTTGGAGGCGAGCGCGGAGGAGCGGGAGACACGCGGATTCATCTCGATGACGATGATCCGGCCGTCCTCCGGATTGACCGCGAACTGGATGTTGCAGCCGCCGGTGTCCACACCGACCTCGCGGATCACGGCGATACCGATGTCCCGCAGGATCTGGTACTCGCGGTCGGTGAGCGTCATCGCGGGCGCGACGGTGATCGAGTCGCCCGTGTGCACACCCATCGGGTCGAAGTTCTCGATGGAGCACACGACCACGACATTGTCGTTCTTGTCGCGCATCAGCTCCAGCTCGTACTCCTTCCAGCCGAGGATGGACTCCTCCAGGAGCACCTCGGTGGTCGGCGAGAGCATCAGGCCCTGTCCGGCGATCCGCCGCAGCTCGCCTTCGTCGTGCGCGAAGCCGGAGCCGGCGCCGCCCATGGTGAAGGAAGGGCGGACGACGACGGGATAGCCGCCGAGTGTGCCGACTCCGGCCACGACCTCGTCCATGGAGTGGCAGATGACAGAGCGCGCGGACTCGCCGTGGCCGATCTTGGCGTGGACGGCCGCGACGACCTCCTTGAAGAGATCGCGGTCCTCGCCCTTGTTGATCGCCTCGACATTGGCGCCGATCAGCTCGACTCCGTACTTGTCGAGCGTGCCCGCGTCATGGAGGGAGATCGCGGTGTTGAGCGCGGTCTGGCCGCCCAGGGTGGGCAGCAGCGCGTCGGGACGCTCCTTGGCGATGATCTTCTCGACGAAGTCCGGTGTGATCGGTTCGACATAGGTGGCGTCGGCGATCTCCGGGTCCGTCATGATCGTGGCGGGATTGGAGTTGACCAGGATGACGCGCAGGCCCTCGGCCTTGAGGACACGGCAGGCCTGGGTACCGGAGTAGTCGAACTCAGCGGCCTGGCCGATGACGATCGGTCCTGAACCGATGACCAGGACGGACTGGATATCGGTGCGCTTAGGCACGCTGGTCCTCCATCAGGGATACGAAGCGGTCGAAGAGATACGCGGCGTCGTGCGGGCCCGCTGCCGCTTCGGGGTGGTACTGGACGCTGAAGACCGGCCGGTCGAGCAGTCGCAGGCCCTCGACCACGTTGTCGTTGAGACAGACGTGGGAGACCTCGGCGCGGCCGTAGGGAGTCTCCGAGATCAGGTCGAGCGGAGCGTCCACGGCGAATCCGTGGTTGTGCGCGGTGATCTCGACCTTCCCGGTGGTCCGGTCCTGTACGGGCTGGTTGATGCCGCGGTGGCCGTACTTCAGCTTGTACGTACCGAAGCCGAGCGCGCGGCCGAGGAGCTGGTTGCCGAAGCAGATGCCGAAGAGCGGCGTACCACGCTCCAGGACGCCCTTGACGACGGTGAGATCGGCGGTGGCCGGGTCGCCGGGACCGTTGGAGAGGAAGACGCCGTCAGGGCCGGTCGCGTACACCTCGTCCAGCGTGGCCGTGGCCGGCAGGACATGCACCTCGATACCGCGCTCGGCCATCCGGTGCGGTGTCATGCCCTTGATGCCGAGGTCCAGTGCGGCGACGGTGAACCGCTTCGGGCCTATGGCGGGCACGACGTAAGGACGCTCGGTGGCGACCTCGGCGGAGAGATCGGCGCCCGACATCCCGGGCACCGCCTGGACACGCGCGAGCAGTGCCGTCTCGTCCGCGAGCGCCTCGCCGGAGAAGATCCCGACGCGCATCGCGCCGCGCTCGCGCAGATGGCGGGTGAGCGCGCGCGTGTCGATACCGCTGATGCCGACGACGCCCTGGGCGAGAAGTTCCTCGTCGAGCGAGCGCCGTGAGCGCCAGTTGGACGGCGTGCGCGCCGGATCGCGTACGACATAGCCGGCGACCCAGATCCGCTTCGACTCCGGGTCCTCGTCGTTGACGCCGGTGTTGCCGACGTGCGGCGCGGTCATCACGACGACCTGGCGGTGGTACGACGGATCGGTCAGCGTCTCCTGGTAGCCGGTCATACCGGTGGAGAACACCGCCTCGCCGAACGTCTCCCCCACGGCTCCATAGGCACGGCCGCGGAAGCTGCGGCCGTCCTCCAGGACGAGTACGGCGTCGGGCGCCTGGGCACGGGCGGTTCCCCGGGCGGAGGTGGTCATCGTGCGGGGCCTTCCGTCGTGACGTGCATGGTGTCCGTGGCGGCGTTCCTGGCGCCTTGCGGCAGGGCCGTGAGGGCGTTGACGGCCTCGACCCAGGCGGTGTGCTCGGCGGAGCGGTCGGAGCGGAAGCCCGAGTCGATCAGCGTGCCGCCGTGCTGCCAGGTGACGATCAGCAGCCCGCCTTCGGCGAGGACCTTGCCCGCGATGCCCTTGTCGAGCCGTGCCTCGCGGAACTGTGCGGCCGGGATGAAGAAGTCGTTCGCGCCGGGCCGTACGACATCCAGCCCGGCGTCGGTGAGCGTCAGCTCCACCCGGCTGCGGGCGCCCAGGCCGTGGGCCACGATGCGGTCGAGCCACTGTCCGGCGGTGGTGGAGCCGTGGTAGCGGCCGGCCATCGCGAGAGTGGCCGTACCGGGTGCGGCGGGCGCGGTGGGCAGCTCGGGCAGCCCGGACTGGAGACTGCCGCGCCACTTCCAGCCCTGGCGCATCAGCCAGTACACGAACGCGATGAAGAGCAGCAGACCGACGACCCAGCCGACACGGGCGGCCCAGTCGGTCACCTCCGCCGACTTCTGCTCGGCGGCCACAGGGACCGGAAGGGCCAGAGGGAGGTGAAGCATCGCACTTGTCACGCCAGATTCCCGTCGACGACCGTGGCGCGGCCCCGGAGGAAGGTGTGGGTGACGCGTCCTGGCAGCTCACGGCCCTGATACGGGGTGTTGCGGCTGCGGGAGGCGAAGCCCGTCGGGTCCACGGGACCACGGTATGCCGGATCGACCAGGGTGAGGTTGGCGGGCTCGCCCACCGAGACGGGACGGCCGTGGCCGGTGAGACGGCCGATACGGGCCGGGCGGAACGACATCCGGTCGGCCACCCCGGCCCAGTCCAGCAGTCCGGTCTCCACCATGGTCTCCTGGACGACCGACAGCGCCGTCTCCAGGCCGACCATGCCCATGGCGGCGGCGGCCCACTCGCAGTCCTTGTCCTCGTGCGGATGCGGCGCGTGGTCGGTGGCGACACAGTCGATCGTGCCGTCCGCGAGCGCCGCGCGCAGCGCCTGTACGTCCGCCTCGGTCCGCAGCGGCGGATTCACCTTGTAGACCGGGTCGTACGAGCGGACCAGCTCGTCGGTGAGCAGGAGATGGTGCGGAGTGACCTCGGCCGTGACGTTCCAGCCCTTGGACTTCGCCCAGCGCACCAGCTCCACGGATCCGGCCGTCGAGAGATGGCAGATATGGACGCGGGAGCCGACATGGGCGGCGAGCAGCACATCGCGGGCGATGATCGACTCCTCGGCGACGGCCGGCCAGCCGCCGAGCCCCAGCTCGGCGGAGACGACGCCCTCGTTCATCTGCGCGCCCTCGGTCAGCCGCGGCTCCTGGGCGTGCTGTGCGATCACTCCGTCGAACGCCTTCACATACTCCAGCGCCCGCCGCATGATCACGGCGTCGTCCACGCACTTGCCGTCGTCCGAGAAGACGCGGACCTGGGCGGCGGAGTCGTGCATGGCGCCCAGCTCCGCGAGGTTCTTGCCCTCCAGTCCGACGGTCACGGCGCCGACCGGCTGGACATCGCAGTAGCCGTGCTCCCGGCCCAGCCGCCAGACCTGCTCGACCACACCGGCGGTGTCGGCCACGGGAAAGGTGTTGGCCATGGCGTGGACGGCGGTGAAGCCGCCGACGGCGGCGGCGCGGGTGCCCGTCAGCACGGTCTCGGAGTCCTCGCGGCCCGGCTCCCGCAGATGGGTGTGCAGATCGACCAGACCGGGCAGCAGCACACGTCCCTCGGCCGCCACGACCGTCGCGTCGCCCGCGTCCAGTCCCGGGCCCGTCGCCACGATGGTCTCGCCGTCGATCAGCACGTCCTGCGGCTCACCGCCGAGCAACCGCGCGCCCCGGATAAGGATCTTGCTCATGGTTACTCGTTCTCCTCGTTACGGGCGGGAATGGGTGACGGCGGGCTCGTTGCCGCCGAGCAGCAGATAGAGCACGGCCATCCGGATCGAGACACCGTTGGCGACCTGCTCGACGGCCGTGCAGCGGCCGGAGTCGGCGACCTCCGCGGTGATCTCCATACCGCGGTTCATCGGGCCGGGATGCATCACGACGGAGTCCTCGGGCATCCGGCTCATCCGGTCGCCGTCCAGTCCGTAGCGGCGGGAGTACTCGCGCTCGGTCGGGAAGAACGCGGCGTTCATCCGCTCGCGCTGCACCCGCAGCATCATCACGGCGTCGGACGCGGGCAGCACCCGGTCCAGGTCGTACGACACCTCGCACGGCCAGTGCTCGACGCCGATCGGTACGAGCGTGGGCGGAGCGACCACCGTGACCTGGGCGCCGAGCGTGTGCAGCAGCAGAATGTTCGAGCGGGCGACACGGCTGTGCAGCACATCGCCGACGATGGTGACCCGCCGCCCGTCGAGGCCGCGCCCTATGCCCTGGTCGCCGCCGACCAGCCGGCGGCGCAGGGTGAAGGCGTCGAGCAGCGCCTGTGTGGGGTGCTCATGGGTGCCGTCGCCCGCGTTGACGACCGCGCCGTCGATCCAGCCGGAGGTGGCGAGCCGGTACGGAGCACCGGACGCGGGATGCCGGATGACGACGGCGTCGGCGCCCATCGCCTCCAGCGTCAGCGCGGTGTCCTTGAGCGACTCGCCCTTGGAGACGGACGAACCCTTGGCGGAGAAGTTGATGACGTCGGCCGACAGCCGCTTGGCGGCGGCCTCGAAGGAGATCCGGGTGCGGGTGGAGTCCTCGAAGAAGAGATTCACGACGGTACGGCCGCGCAGCGTCGGCAGTTTCTTGATGGGCCGGTCGGCGACCCGGGCCATCTCTTCCGCGGTGTCGAGGATCAGCACGGCGTCGTCACGGCTGAGATCGGCCGCAGAGATGAGATGGCCGGGTGTGCGGGGGCTTGCCCCTGGGAGGCGCAGCATCGGGAGAGTGCTCCGGTGTCTGGGTGTGCGGGCATGCGGGCGCCCGGAGGCGTCCGTACGGGGATCAGGACGTACGGAGGCAGGTGCTACTGCTCGCCGGACGTGACAGGCCGCTGGAGGCCGAGCAGCACGGTGTCCCGGCCGTCCTCCTCGGCGAGCTGGACCTTGACCGTCTCCCGCAGCGAGGTGGGGATGTTCTTGCCGACGTAGTCGGCGCGGATCGGCAGCTCGCGATGGCCGCGGTCGACCAGGACGGCGAGCTGGACGGCCCGGGGCCGGCCGATGTCGCCGAGGGCGTCGAGGGCGGCGCGGATGGTCCGGCCGGAGAAGAGCACATCGTCCACGAGGACCACGAGACGGCCGTCGACGCCGTCGACGGGAATGTCGGTGCGGGCCAGCGCGCGGGCGGGACGCAGCCGCAGATCGTCGCGGTACATGGTGATGTCGAGGGAGCCGACCGGGATCGAGCGTCCCGTGATCTCCGCGAGCTTGTCGGCCAGCCGGCGGGCCAGGAAGACACCGCGGGTCGGAATGCCGAGCAGCACCACGTCGTCGGCGCCCTTGGCGCGTTCGACAATCTCGTGGGCGATACGGGTCAGGGCCCGCGCGATGTCGGGAGCCTCCAGCACGGGGCGCGCGGCGCCGGAGCTGTCGGCCGAGGAATCTGTCGTGTCTGTGTCCATAGGAACCATGGCGGAACAGACCTCCTTCTCCGCCTCACGGGACGGACTTTAAAGGACGTCGGATTTACGCCACTCAGGCTAGCAGGGCGTCCGTCGAACACCTGGTGGCACCCCCTCGGAAGGCAGTCAGGAGGCGGCGGAAAGCCTTGCGGGAAGCCGGTCGGGGATCCCTCGGCTTGACGCATCCAAGTAACGCTGCGTAACCTCACAGTGAGTTACCAGACTTCGTCCGGGGAGCTATATGTCCAGCGAATACGCAAAGCAGCTCGGGGCCAAACTCCGCGCCATCCGCACCCAGCAGGGCCTCTCGCTCCATGGGGTGGAGGAGAAGTCCCAGGGCCGCTGGAAGGCAGTGGTGGTCGGTTCGTACGAGCGTGGCGACCGTGCCGTGACGGTGCAGCGCCTCGCCGAGCTGGCGGATTTCTACGGGGTCCCCGTGCAGGAACTGCTTCCTGGCACGACGCCCGGCGGAGCCGCCGAGCCGCCGCCGAAGCTCGTCCTCGACCTGGAGCGGCTGGCCCATGTGCCGCAGGAGAAGGCGGGCCCGCTCCAGCGGTATGCGGCGACGATCCAGAGCCAGCGCGGTGACTACAACGGCAAGGTGCTGTCGATCCGCCAGGACGATCTGCGCACGCTGGCCGTGATCTACGACCAGTCGCCGTCGGTCCTGACCGAGCAGCTCATCAGCTGGGGCGTTCTCGACGCGGACGCCCGCCGCGCGGTGGCCCACGAAGAGGGCTGACCGAATCCGGCATAACAGCCGATATAACAGCAGAAACGTCACCTCCGGGGGACGGTCCCGTACTGCCCGCGGGACCGTCCCCCGGCGCGTCCGGCACGCCCGGCGCAGCCATACCTTCAAGCGCCGGACGGGCCTGAGCCCGTCCGGCGCTTGAGGACACAGCACAGCGTCCGTCCGGCGCCCGTCCGGCGTTGAGGGCAGGTACCTGCCCGTCCGGTGCCTCAGGCGCGGCGCAGGCTCGGTTTGAGGTCCTTGAAGCGGCCGAGCAGCCCGTTCACGAAGGACGGGGAGTCGTCGGTGGAGAACTCCCTGGCGAGCTGGACCGCCTCGTCGATCACGACCGCGTCCGGGGTGCCGTCCACCCACACCAGCTCATAGGCGCCGAGCCGCACGATGTTCCGGTCCACGACCGGCATCCGGTCCAGCGTCCAGCCCACCGAGTAGGTGGAGATGAGGTCGTCGATACGGTCCGCGTGCTCCGCGTACCCCTCGACCAGCTCCATGGTGTACTCACCGACCGGCGGCTGACGGTCGTCGGTCCGGGCATGCCGTATCCAGTCGGTGAGAACCGTCTGCACGGACGCCCCGCGCTGGTCGGCCTCGAAAAGAATCTGGAAAGCGCGCTTACGGGCGTTGCTCCGGGCAGCCACGGTTAGCTGTTCACCCGGCCGAGGTACTCGCCGGAGCGGGTGTCGACCTTGATCTTCTCACCCGTGGTGATGAAGAGCGGAACGCCGATCTCATAACCGGTCTCCAGCGTGGCCGGCTTGGTGCCGCCGGTGGAGCGGTCGCCCTGGACGCCCGGGTCGGTGTGCTGGATGGTCAGCTCGACGGCGGCGGGCAGCTCGACATAGAGCACCTCGCCCTCGTGCGTGGCGACGCTGGCGGTGAAGCCCTCCAGCAGGAAGTTGGCGGCGTCACCGACGGCCTTGCGGTCGACCATGAGCTGGTCGTAGGTCTCCATGTCCATGAAGACGAAGTACTCGCCGTCCATGTACGAGAACTGCATGTCGCGGCGGTCAACGGTGGCCGTCTCGACCTTCACGCCGGCGTTGAAGGTCTTGTCGACGACCTTGCCGGAGAGCACGTTCTTCAGCTTGGTGCGCACGAAGGCCGGGCCCTTGCCGGGCTTGACGTGCTGGAACTCGACGACGGACCAGAGCTGGCCCCCGTCGAGCTTGAGCACCAGGCCGTTCTTGAGGTCGTTCGTGGAAGCCACGGTTGCGGAATCTCCTGGACTGAAAGCTGGTGGACGACCGAGGGTGTGCGCGGTGCCTGGGCACTAGAGCGCGAGCAGTTCCTTGGTCGTGATGGTGAGTAGCTCGGGTCCGCCGTCCGCCTCGGGGCGGACGACGAGCGTGTCATCGATCCGGACACCGCCCCGGCCCGGGAGGTGGACCCCCGGTCCGACGGTGACCGGCACACAAGCGTCCAGTTTACCCATGGCAGCGGGGGCGAGCTGCGGGTCCTCGTCGATTTCGAGTCCGACGCCATGTCCCGTACGGGGTGCGAGCCGCTCGCCGTGCCCTGCGGCCTCCAGCGGCTGCCGGGTCGCGCGGTCCACATCGCGGTAGCCGGCGCTCGGTACAAGAGCCTCCCGACCTGCCCGTTGTGCCGAGAAGACCAGCTCGTACAGCTCGATCTGCCAGTCGGCGGGAGAGGTTCCGATGACAAACGTACGGCCGATCAGACACCGGTATCCGCGGTAGTCGGCGCCGAGGCCGACGGAGAGGAAATCGCCCTCCTCGACCCGTCGGTCCGAGGGATGGTGGCCGCCGCGGCCGGAGTTGGGCCCGGTGGCCACGGTGGTCGGGAACGCCGGGCCGTCGGCGCCGTGGTCCACGAGCCGCCGCTCCAGCTCCAGCGCGAGATGCCGTTCGGTACGGCCGACCAGGATCGATTCCAGCAGTTCGCCCAGTGCCTGGTCGGCGATCTCGGCCGCGATCCGCAGACAGGCGATCTCGCCCTCGTCCTTGACGATCCGCAATTGCTCCACCGCGCAGCCCAGATCCGCGAGGCGCAGCCGTGGCGCGACGGAGCCGATGGCCCGGTGTGCGGCGACGGTCAGATGGTGTTCCTCGACGGCGAGCGAGGTGGCGGCGGACGGGATGAGCACGCCCGCGGCGGCGACCACGGGATCGCCGACGGTGGACAGGACGGTGAGCCCGAGCTGGTCGTCCAGCCGCGCTTCGACGTTCTCGCCGGCGTGGGTACGCGGGCAGAGCAGCGTGTCCTCGCCGGGACCGAGGAGCAGTACGGCACCGGGCGGCGCAGCGCCCGCGAGATAGCGGACGTTCGCGGGCCGCGAGATCAGCGCGGCGGCGTTGCCCGCCGCGGAGCACCGGTCACGCAACCGATCGCGGCGGACCGCGAACACGTCTGACATGACCTGAGCGTATGAGCGGGCGCGTGACCCGGCCGGTTCAGCGCGTCCGACCGGGGGGACCGGGGCCGTGGACGGGCATGTGAGGGCACGGCCGGGCATGAGCAGGACGCCCGTACGCGCGGAAGGGCGCTCACCAGCTCGGCGGGCTCGCCAGGGCTCGGGCCAGGACATCGTCGAGTATCCGGGCGGTGGTCTCCACGTCGTACTTGGAGTTGTCGATGATGGGCAGCCCCGAGCCGTACCAGCCGGCCATCCGGCCGTGGATGCCCGCCACCTCCTCGTCGGAGAGTCTGCGGTTGCCGGTGCGTTCGGCGTTGCGCTCCAGCACGATCTCCAGTCCCGGCAGCAGGACGACCGGCAGCAGACCGGGACCGACATGGCGCTTCCAGCCGCCGAGCCCGACGACCGGGCGGTCGGGGAAGACCGCGTCGTCAAGGATGCAGGAGATGCCGTTGGCCAGGAAGTTCCGCGCGGCGAAGCCGCAGGTGCGGCGGGCCAGCCGGTACTGCGCCTCGGAGTGGTCGTTCCAACCGCTCTGCGGATCGGCGAAGCCCGAGCAGACCCACTCGCGGACATCGTCAAGGCTGATGTGCGCGGTGGGCACACGGCGGTTCATCGCCCAGTGGCGCGCGACGGTCGTCTTGCCCGCGCCGGCCGGACCGATGAGCAGGACGGCGAGAGTCGCGGTGCCCGTGCCTCCGCCGGGAGCGGGCGGCGGCGCGGGGATCGGCACCAGGCCGCCGGGCGGCAGCTGGACATGCCCGGTGGAGTCCGGAGGCGGCGGCGGACCGGCGGGCGGTCCGGGCGGCGGCACGGGCGCCTGCGGAGGCGCAGCGGCGGGATACGGCGCGGGAGGGGGGCCGGGAGGAAGTCCGGGAGCCTGCCGCGGCCCTGGCGCCTGATGCTGTCCCGGGACCTGATGCGGCCCGGGAGGCTGCTGCCGGCCCGGCACCTGGTGCGGTCCCGTCCAGCCCGGAGCGGGCTGCTGTCCCTGTCGCGGCGGCTGCGGGGCCCCGGGCCCCGTCGGCGGGCCGGGAGGAGGAGCCTGGTGCGCCCATCCGCCTGCGTGCTGCATCCGGTGCCACTCCGTCTCGTACGACTGACGCTCTGGGCGGCCCCGCGGGCCAACGCGTTACCGAACGGTACCGCTCCCGGCCGCCGCACGGGCGACGGCCGGGGTCCGTATCCTGGCCCCGACTGCCGGAAGCCGCCGATCCGGACAGGGCCGAGGCGCTCGTCACACGTCTCGTCACCTGTCGACCTGTCGCGATGGCCCGTCAGCCGGTCGGCACCTCCGACTCAGCACCTCAGCTCGTCAGTTCCTCCGCGAGCGCCCGCAGCGCGAGACGGTACGAGCCGATCCCGAAGCCCGCGACCGTACCGCTCGCGACGGCCGCGACCACCGAGGTGTGCCGGAACTCCTCGCGGGCGTACGGATTCGAGATATGCACCTCGATCAGCGGCGCGGTGCGCTGCGCCGCCGCGTCCCGCATGCCGTACGAGTAGTGCGTGAAGGCGCCCGGGTTGAGAACGACCGGGATCGCACCGTCCGCGGCCTCGTGCAGCCATCGGATCAGCTCGCCCTCGTCGTTGGTCTCCCGTACGTCGACATCGAAGCCCAGCTCCTTGCCGAGCGTCCGGCAGACATCGACCAGTCCGGCGTACGACGTGGCCCCGTACACATCCGGCTCGCGCGAGCCGAGCCGGCCGAGGTTGGGGCCGTTGAGCACGAAGACCCGCCGGCTCACGCCGACACCTCCCCGTACGCGGCGAGCAGCACCGCCGGGTCGGGGCCCTCCAGCACGGTGGGCTTGGCGAGACCGTCCAGCACGATGAAGCGCAGCAGATCGCCGCGGGACTTCTTGTCGACCTTCATCGTCTCCAGCAGCCTGGGCCACTGGTCACCGCGGTAGGTCAGCGGCAGCCCGACGGACTCCAGTACGGAGCGGTGCCGGTCGGCGGTCGCGTCGTCCAGGCGCCCGGCCAGCCGGCCCAGTTCGGCCGCGAAGACCATGCCGACCGAGACGGCCGCGCCGTGCCGCCACTTGTAGCGCTCGTTCTTCTCGATGGCGTGCGCCAGGGTGTGGCCGTAGTTGAGGATCTCGCGCAGACCGGACTCCTTGAGGTCGTTGGAGACGACCTCGGCCTTGACCCGGATCGAGCGCTCGATCAGCTCGGCGGTGTGCGCGCCCGACGGTGTGCGGGCGCCCTCGGGATCGGCCTCGACCAGATCGAGGATGGCCGGGTCCGCGATGAAGCCCGCCTTGATGATCTCGGCCATCCCGCTGACGTAGTCGTTCACACCGAGCGAGTCCAGCGCGGCGAGATCGCAGAGGACACCGGCCGGCGGATGGAAGGCGCCGACGAGGTTCTTGCCCTCGGCGGTGTTGATCCCGGTCTTGCCGCCCACCGCCGCGTCGACCATGGCGAGCACGGTGGTCGGTACGGCGATCCAGCGCACACCACGCAGCCAGGACGCCGCCACGAACCCGGCCAGATCGGTGGTGGCTCCACCGCCGACACCGACGATCACATCGGTCCGGGTGAAACCGGTCTGCCCGAGCGCCTTCCAGCAGTACGCCGCGACCTCGACGGTCTTGGCCTCCTCCGCGTTGGGCACCTGGATGGCGACGGCCTCGTATCCCTGGTCGGCGAGATCCTGGCGCAGCGCCTCGCCCGTCCCGGCGAGCGCCTCGGGATGTACGACCGCGACCCGGCGGGCCTTCTGGCCGATGAGAGCGGGCAGCTCCCCCAGCAGCCGTCGGCCGACCAGCACCTCGTACGGGTCGTGCCCGGCGGTGCCGCCGACCTGGATACGGGTGACTGCCTGGTCCGTCATACCTGCTTCTCCTTGCCGGAAGTCCGGGACTCTTCCCCGGGGTGCCCGGGCTCTTCTCCGGGGTTCTGCTTCAGCCCGAGTGCGTCGAGGACCGCGTCGGCGACCTCCTCGGGTGTCCGGTCGTCGGTCGCGACCACCACGCGTGCCACATCCGTGTAGTGATGGCGGCGGGCGTCCATCAGCTCCTTCCACTGCTTGCGCGGATTGACCACCAGCAGCGGGCGCGCGGTGTTCAGCCCGACGCGCTTGACGGCCTCGCCGACCTCGACCGACAGATAGACGACGGGCAGTCCGGTGAGCAGTTCGCGGGTGGAGGCGTCGAGGACCGCGCCGCCGCCGAGCGCCAGCACGCCCGGGTGCTCGGCGACCGCCGTCCGTACCGCCACACGCTCCAGCTCGCGGAAGTACTCCTCACCGCTCTCGATGAAGATGTCCGAGACCGGCTTGGCCTGCGCGGCGACGATATCGGCGTCGCTGTCGCGGAAGCCCGTACCGAGCCGTTCCGCGAGCAGCTCGCCCACGGTGGTCTTGCCGACGCCCATCGGACCGACCAGGACGACGACCGGTCCGGCCGCCGGCTCCTGCGCGCTCATCGGATCTGGAGGTTGTCGAGGTACGCGCGGACATTGCGGCGCGTCTCCGGGACGCTGTCGCCGCCGAACTTCTCGGCGACCGCGTCCGCGAGAGTCAGCGCCACCATGGCCTCGGCGACGATGCCCGCGGCCGGCACGGCACATACGTCGGAGCGCTGGTGGTGGGCCTTCGTGGCCTCGCCCGTGACCACATCGACGGTGGCGAGCGCCCTCGGCACGGTCGCGATGGGCTTCATCGCGGCCCGTACGCGCAGCAGTTCACCGGTCGTCAGCCCGCCCTCGGTACCGCCGGAGCGGCCGGACGCGCGCCTGATGCCGTCCTCGGTCGCCACGATCTCGTCGTGCGCCCGCGATCCCGGCACCCGCGCCAGCCCGAAGCCGTCGCCGATCTCGACGCCCTTGATGGCCTGGATGCCCATCAGTGCGGCGGCGAGCCGCGAGTCCAGCCTGCGGTCCCAGTGGACGTGCGAGCCGAGACCGACCGGCACGCCGTACGCCAGGACCTCCACGACACCGCCGAGCGTGTCGCCGTCCTTGTGGGCCTGGTCGATCTCGGCGACCATCGCCTTGCTCGCGTCCGCGTCCAGACAGCGCACCGGATCGGCGTCCAGCCGCTCCACATCGGCGGGCGTCGGGTAGACACCGTACGGAGCCTTGGCCTCCGCCAGCTCCACCACATGGGACACGACCTCGATCCCGGCGGTCTCCTTGAGATACGAGCGGGCCACCGCGCCGAGCGCGACACGCGCCGCGGTCTCCCGGGCGCTGGCCCGCTCCAGGACCGGCCGTGCCTCGTCGAAGCCGTACTTCTGCATTCCGGCGAGATCGGCGTGACCGGGCCTGGGCCTGGTCAGCGGCTCATTGCGGGCGAGCCCGGCGAGCACGTCCGGATCGACCGGATCGGCCGCCATGACCTGCTCCCACTTGGGCCACTCGGTATTGCCGACCATGATCGCGACGGGCGATCCCATGGTCAGACCGTGGCGTACACCGCCGAGGAAGGTGACCTCGTCACGCTCGAACTTCATACGCGCGCCACGTCCGTAGCCGAGGCGCCGACGGGCGAGATGGTCCGCCACCATGTCCGTGGTGATCGGCACACCGGCGGGAAGCCCCTCCAGCGTCGCCACGAGTGCGGGTCCGTGCGACTCCCCTGCGGTCAGCCAGCGCAACCTGCTCAACGGTGCTCCTCATGCTCGCGCCCTCGACTGGTGGTGGCGCGACCGGTGCGCGGCCCTGGCCCGCCATCTCCGATCCTCCCACGGCCCAGGGGACGAACCGCCCTCACGTCCAGCGAACGGACACAACCGGAACGCACACCGCCGGACACGGTCCGCGCGGCCGGAGAAGGCCCTAACGGCTCTCCAGTGCCTGTTCGCCCGCCTTGCGCATCAGGGCGAGCGGCACGGGTGAGCGGCCCGTCATCTGCTCGACCTGGAGAACGGCCTGGTGTACGAGCAGGTCGAGGCCGGATACGACCGGGCCGCCGCGGGCCGACCAGGCGGCGGCGAGCGCGGTGGGCCAGGGCTCGTACAGCACGTCGAAGAGTGTGCCCGGCCGGTCGGGAACGAGAGGCGCCAGCGCGTCGGTGGTGCCCGCCGGCGTGGTCGCGATCACCAGAGGCGCCTCGAAGGCCTCGGCCGCGTCCGTCCAGGCCGCGGTACGGATCCCGACGCCGAGCCGCTCGCCCCAGCCGCGCATCTCGGCCGCGCGGGCCTCGCTGCGTACATACGCCGTGACCTGGCCCGTACAGATCCGGGAGAGAGCCGCGAGGGCGGACGAGGCGGTGGCGCCCGCGCCCAGGATCGCCGCGGAGCCGACCGTACGGACACCTCGCTCGTCCAGCGCGGCGATCATGCCGGGGATATCGGTGTTGTCTCCCGTGCGCCGGCCGTCCTCGCCGAGGACGACCGTGTTGACCGCCTCCACCGAGGCCGCCGTGGCGGTGATGTCGTCCAGCAGCGGGATGACGGCGCGTTTGAGCGGCATGGTCAGCGAGAGCCCGGCCCACGAGCCGTCGCCGCGCAGCCCTTCGAGAAAGCCGGGCAGCCCGGCCTCGGCCACCTCGAACCGGTCGTAGGACCAGTCCGTGAGGCCGAGGCCGGCGTAAGCCGCCCGGTGCAGCACCGGCGAGAGCGAGTGCGCGATGGGCGACCCGAGAACCGCCGCCCGCCTGCGTGGATTCACCGCTTCGGGGTCTCCTTCTGGCTTTCCTTCAGATACTCGGCGCGGTTGCGCTCGTGCTCCTCGTTGGTCTCGGCGAAGAGCGTCTTGTCCTCGGTGATCGAGACGAAGTAGTACCAAGGACCGGGCGCCGGGTCGAGCGCCGACTGAAGGGCTTCGGCTCCCGGGTTCCCGATGGGACCGGGCGGGAGGCCCTTGATGTCGTACGTGTTGTACGGATCCTTGAGCTTCCGCAGATTGTCGACCGCACCGATGTCCAGTGTGCTCTGGGCCTTGATGTAGTTGACCGTGGAGTCGAATTCCAGACGGCCGACCGTTTCGGTGTTGTCCGGTTCCAGACGGTTGTAGACGACGCGGGCGACCTTGTCGAAGTCGTGCTTGTACTTGCCCTCCGCCTGGACGAGGCTCGCGACGGTGATCACTTCGAGCGGCGACTTGAGACCCAGCTTGTCGGCCTCGGCCTCCAGATCCACCTTGCTGTACTCGGCGGCTGCGCGGGCGACCATCTTCTTCAGGATGGCCTCCGGCTTCATGCCCTTGGCGACCGGGTAGCTCGCCGGGAACAGGAAGCCCTCCAGCGGGTCCTTGATGTCCTTGGAGCCCTTCGCCCAGGACGGCAGCCCGAGGTTCTTGGCCTGCGCCTTGGCGACCGCCGCGGTCGAGCCCTTCTTGAGTTCGAGCCGCTTGTCCATCTGCTCGTAGACCCAGACATTGCGCTTGCCCTCGGGAATGATCAGCGCGTTGTGGCTGGCGGGGCTGAGCATCGTCTTCACGGCCTGGGCCGCGGACATGCCCTTGCTGAGCGTGTAGACGCCCGCCTGGATCGAGTTGCCCTTGGGGTTCTGCCGCTGAGCGGCGACGAACGCGCCCTGGCTCTTGACGACACCGCTCTTCACCAGGATCGAGGCGATCTCATAGCCGCCGGCGCCCTGCGGGATCTCCACCTGGACCGAGCCCGAGCCCTCGCCCACGAAGTCCGGCGGCGCGCCGAACTTGTCCTGGAGGAACTGGTAGCCGACATAGCCGACGCCGCCGACACCGCCGACCAGCACCACGCTCATGAACAGACAGGCGAAGCCGTTGTGGCTCTTCTTCTTGGTCCTGACACGGCGGTCCCGGCCGTTGCCGCGGCGGTCGGAGCCCGGTTCGTCCCGCTCACCGTCGGCGCCGTCGTTGTCGTCGTCGCCCGTGAAGAAGGGATGGCTCTCGTCCTCCTGGCCTTCCTCCCACTCGCTGCCGGGCTCGGGCTCGGCCTTGCGCTGCGCCGGAGGCTGTGGCGGCGGATATGCGTCGGGAGTGCCGTAGTAGTCCTGGTTGGAGCCGTAGCCGACGTCCTGCCCACCGTCGTAGGGCCCGGCGGGATTCCCGGCGTACGGCATGGTGGCCTGCTGGCCGGTGTCCCAGGCGCCGTTGTACTGCGGATCGTTGTACTGAGGCTGCTGGTGCTGTTGCTGGGGATGCTGGGGGTGCACCTGCTGCTGGGGGTGCTGAGGATGCGCCTGCTGCTGGGGATGGTGTGCCTGCTGCGGCTGCTGAGGGTGGTGCGCCTGTGGCTGCTGCGGGCCGCCGTACTGCTGCTGGGCGGCGTACTGCGGCTGCCCGGCCTGCTGCCCCAGATGCGGCTGCTGCTGCGGCTGCCCACTCTGCTGTTGGCCTCCATGTTGCTGGCCCACATGTGGCTGTCCGCCCTGTTGCTGCCCCATATGTGGCTGCCCGGCCTGCTGCTGGCCGTACTGCTGTGGGTGGTACTGCTGCTGGTACGGGTCCTGCCCTGGCCCGTACTGCGTCTGGGGCTGCGCGTGCTGCTGCGGGTACTGCTGCTGCGGCTGCCCGCCGTAAGGAGCCTGGCCGTCGCCGGCCTGCTGTGCTCCCCACCCCGGGTCCCCGTACAGGGGGTCCTCGGGGTGCCACGGTTCGGAGCCGGGGCCCCGGCCATAGTCAGTCATCGATCCCCTAGAGCCGCGAGGCGGCGGTGGCTGAGCGGTGGCACGGCATCCGGTTCGCCTCTTTGCTGTGCGGCGGCTGTTCGAACACCACCGCATCGCGCGGAACGTTACCGTATCGCGATCAGATGACCACTTCGACGCCCTCACCCGGTGGCTCACCAGAGACCCGTTCGGCCTCCAGCGCGCTCTGAAGGATGACAACCGCCGCCACTTGGTCGATAACGGACCGGCCTTTTCTGGACTTCACGCCCGAAGCGCGCAGTCCCTGACCGGCCGTCACTGTGCTCATCCGCTCGTCGACCAGTCGTACCGGCAGCGGCGCGACGCCTCTGGCCAGCTCCTGTGCGAACACACGTACCTTCGCCGCGGCCGGTCCCTCGCCTCCGCTGAGGGACCTGGGCAGCCCGATCACCACCTCGACCGGTTCGTACTCCTCGACAAGCTGGCGCAGCCGCCGGTGGGCGGCCGGGACATCGCGTCCCGGCACGGTCTCCACCGGCGTGGCGAGAATCCCGTCGGGATCGCACGAGGCGACTCCGATCCGGGCGTCCCCGACATCGATCGCGAGCCGGCGTCCCCGTCTCATCCGCGATCAGATCCCTTCCGGGCCGTACGCCGCGCCCGCGCCGCTCACGCGGTCTCGGCGACGAGGCGCTCGACCGCGGCCACGGCGTCCCCGATGGCGTCGGCGTTCTGGCCGCCGCCCTGGGCCACGTCCGGCTTGCCGCCACCGCCGCCGCCGAGCGTCTTGGCAGCGATACGGACCAGGTCACCGGCCTTGAGACCGCGCCGACGAGCGGCCTCGTTGGTGGCGATGACCGTCAGCGGACGCCCGTTGGCCGTGGTGAACAGGGCCACGACGGCCGGCCGGTCGGCGGCCCCGGACTGCTGGTCCAGCCGGCCGCGGACATCGAGGACCAGCTTGCGCAGATCGTCGGCCGAGGTGCCGTCCGGAACCTGTCCGGTGACCAGAGCCGTGCCGCGTACGTCGATGGCGCTCTGGGCCAGCCCGGCGGCGGCGGCGAGGACCTTCTCGGCGCGGAACTTCTCGATCTCCTTCTCGGCGTCCTTGAGCTTGGCGAGCATCCCGGAGATCTTCTCGGGCAGCTCCTCCGAGCGGCCCTTGACCAGCTCCTGGAGCTGGGCGACGACGGTGTGCTCCTTGGCCAGGAAGTTGTACGCGTCGACACCGACCAGGGCCTCGATACGCCGTACGCCCGAACCGATCGAGGACTCGCCGAGCAGCTTCACCAGACCGAGCTGGGCCGTGTTGCGGACATGCGTACCGCCGCAGAGCTCCTTGGAGAAGTCGCCGATGGTGACCACCCGGACCCGCTCGCCGTACTTCTCGCCGAACTCGGCGATGGCGCCCTGCTTCCTGGCCTCGTCGATGCCCATCACCTCGGCGTGGACATCCAGCTCCCGGGCGAGGACCTCATTGATCTTCTGCTCGACATCGAGCAGGACCGTGCCGGGTACGGCGGCGGGCGAACCGAAGTCGAAGCGGAAGCGGCCCGGCGAGTTCTCGGACCCGGCCTGGGCGGCCGTCGGACCGAGGGCGTCGCGCAGCGCCTGGTGCGTGAGGTGGGTGGCGCTGTGGGCACGGGCGATGGCGCGGCGGCGGTGCAGATCGATGGCGGCATAGGCGGAGGCGCCCACCGTCACCTCGCCGACCTGCACGGATCCCTTGTGCACGGAGACCCCGGGCACCGGCTGCTGGACATCGCGCACCTGCACGACCGCACCGGTGTCGAGCCTGATCCGGCCCTGGTCGGCGAGCTGGCCGCCGCCCTCGGCGTAGAAGGGCGTGCGGTCGAGCACGATCTCGACCTCGTCGCCCTCGGTGGCGGCGGGCGAGGGCACACCGTCGACCAGCAGTCCGACGATCGTGGACTCGCCCTCGGTGGCGGTGTAGCCGGTGAACTCGGTGGTGCCGCTGTCGTCGGCGACCGAGCGGTACGCGGAGAGATCGGCGTGGCCGGACTTCTTGGCCTTGGCGTCGGCCTTGGCCCGGTCGCGCTGCTCCTTCATCAGCCGGCGGAAGCCGTCCTCGTCCACGGACAGGCCCTGCTCGGCGGCCATCTCCAGGGTGAGGTCGATCGGGAAGCCCCAGGTGTCATGGAGCAGGAAGGCCTTGTCGCCGGAGAGGATCCGGCCGCCCGCGGCCTTGGTCTCGGTGACGGCCGTGTCGAGGATGTTCGTACCGCCCTTGAGGGCCTTGAGGAAGGCGGCCTCCTCGGCGACGGCCACCGTCTCGATACGCCGGCGGTCGGTCTCCAGCTCCGGGTACTGCTGTCCCATCGTCTTGATCACGACATCGGCGAGATCGGCGACGACCGGTTCCGTGGCACCGAGCAGACGCATATTGCGGATGGCACGGCGCATGATGCGGCGCAGCACATAGCCGCGTCCCTCGTTGCCCGGAGTGACTCCGTCACCGATGAGCATCACGGAGGTACGGATATGGTCGGCCACCACACGCAGCGCGACATCGGTGGTGTGGTCGGACCCGTACCGCACCCCGGTGAGCTCGGTGGCCTTGTCCATGACCACCCGCAGGGTGTCGGTCTCGTACATGTTCTGTACGTCCTGAAGGATCATGGCGAGACGTTCGAGGCCGAGACCGGTGTCGATGTTCTTGGACGGCAGGTCGCCGAGGATCTCGAAGTCCTCCTTCGAGGTGCCCTCACCGCGCTCGTACTGCATGAAGACCAGGTTCCAGATCTCCACGTACCGCTCGTCGTTGACGGCCGGGCCGCCCTCGATGCCGAACTCGGGACCGCGGTCGTAGTTGATCTCCGAGCAGGGACCGCAGGGCCCGGGGACGCCCATCGACCAGAAGTTGTCCTTCTTGCCCAGCCGCTGGATGCGCTCGGCCGGTACGCCGATCTTCTCCCGCCAGATCTGCTCGGCCTCGTCGTCGTCCAGATAGACGGTGATCCACAGCCGCTCGGGATCGAGCCCGTATCCACCGTCGGCCACGGGAGTGGTGAGCAGCTCCCAGGCGTAGGTGATCGCGCCTTCCTTGAAGTAGTCGCCGAAGGAGAAGTTGCCGCACATCTGGAAGAAGGTGCCGTGCCGGGTGGTCTTGCCGACCTCTTCGATGTCCGGCGTACGGACGCACTTCTGGACACTGGTGGCGCGCGGCGCGGGCGGCTTGACCTCGCCGAGGAAATACGGCTTGAAGGGCACCATGCCCGCCGGGACGAGCAGCAGAGTCGGGTCGTCCGCGATGAGCGACGCCGAAGGCACGACGGTGTGCCCGCGCTCCTCGAAGAAGCTCAGCCAGCGGCGGCGGATTTCAGCCGACTCCATCAGTGGTCCTCATTCCGGTTGTGCGGGTTGTAGGTGTGTGCGGTCCCGGTACGGTGCGTGGTCCCGGTGCGTTCGGTGTGTTCGATGGCGGCCAGCCGCCGGGGCGCGGGAAGCGCGCGGTCGACCGGCGCCTCCAGGCCCAGCGCCTCGCCCAGCTCGGCTTCGCGCCGCGCCATGCCCGCTCTTACGTCAACAGCGAATTCCCTCACCTTGTGCCCGGCGTCGATCGCCTTGTTCGCCGCCTGGGCGGCGAGGCTCTCCGGAGTGAGCTGCCTGAGCTTGCGGTGGACCTTGGTGGTGGCCCAGACGCCGGCTGCGGCGCCCGCGGTGAACCAGAACGTACGGCGGAGCATCGCTGCGTCAGCCCTTCTTGTTCCTGCGCCGGGCGGACGGGAGCGTACGGCCGACGACCACCCTGCGGCGGTCGGCCGGCTCCGTGGGCCCGTCCGGCGCGGCGGCCGTTCCTCTGCGTCCCATGGCCCGGCGTACGCCGTAGCCGAACGCCGCGACCTTGACGAGAGGTCCGCCGAAGGTCGAGGCGACCGTCGTGGAGAGCGCCGAGGCGTTGGAGGTGACTTCCTGGACGTCCGTCGCGATGGCGTCGACACGGTCGAGCTGGGTCTGCGCGGAGCGGACCGTCGCGGAGGCGTCGGCCAGCAGCGGCACTGCCTGCTCGGTCACCTCGGCCACGAGCCTGGTGGTCGCCCTGAGCGTCTGGGCCAGCCTCACCAGCACCACGGCCAGGAAGGAGACCAGGATGGCCCAGAACACGGCCACCAGGATCCCGGCAACCTCTCCACCGGTCACGCCGCACCGCTCCCTGATAGTCGACGGTCTTCTGGAAGGCGACTGGAAAGTCGTCCTCCGACCCTATCGCGCCGGAGGTCACGCCCCGTACCGCATTACGAGGTCACGGGACGGGAGTTGCCGCGCAGGATTGTACGGAGTGCTGCCGGGTGAGTACTCTGCGTGTCCCATGCGACGGTCCTTCCGCTCCGGTCCTTCCGCCGACGCGCCTGCCCCGGTTCCCGGCAATCTTCCCGCCGAGCTGAACCGCTTCGTCGGGCGCGACGAAGAGCTGTCCGGCCTGGCGCGGCGGCTCGGTGAGTCCCGGCTGGTCACGGTGGTGGGAGTCGGCGGTGTGGGCAAGACACGGCTGGCGCTGCGAGCCGCCGAGGCCCTGAAGAAACGCTACTGCGATGGTGTCTGGCTGGCCGAGACCGGTGCGCTCCGCGATCCCGAGCTGCTGGCGCACTCCCTGGTCGAGGCGCTCGGGCTGACGGACCAGAGCGGCAGGCCGCCGCGCCGGGTGCTGGCCGAGCATCTCGCCACGCGCCGGCTACTCCTGGTGCTCGACGGATTCGAGCAGCTCGTCGACGCGTGCGCCGAGCTGGTACGGGAACTGCTGCGCCGGGCACCGGAGTTGACTGTGCTCGCGGTGGGCAGGCGTCCGCTGCGGCTGGAAGGCGAGCTGGTCTTCGGGCTCGATCCGCTGCCGGAGCGCGACGCGGTCCTGCTCTTCGCCGACCGGGCCGCCGCCGGATCTCCCGACTTCCGGCTGACCGAGGCCCGGGAGAGCGCCGTACGGGAGCTGTGCCGGCGCCTCGACGGAATCCCGCTCGCGGTGGAGCTGGCGGCGGGACGGCTGCACGTGCTCTCGGTGGAGCAGATCCTCGCCCGGATCGACGACCGCTTCCGGGTGCTCACCGAGGGCAGCCGAGGCGCGCCGGTGCGCCATCGGACGCTCAGGACCGCGATCGGCTGGAGCCATGAGCTGTGCACCGCGCCGGAGCGGCTGCTGTGGGCGCGGCTGTCGGTCTTCGCGGGCCCTTTCGACCTGGAGGCGGCCGAATACATCTGCGGCGGGCCCGAGTTACCGGCCGAGAGCGTGCTCGACGCGCTCGCCGGGCTGATCGCCCAGTCGCTGGTCGTACGGGAGGAGACACCGGCCGGAGTGCGCTACCGGATGCTGGCGACGGTCGCCGCGTACGGCGCCGAGTGGCTGGCGGCCCTGGCGGACACCGTACGGATGCGCCGTCGGCACCGCGATTGGTACATGGGGCTCGCGACCTGGTACGAGCTGGACTGGTTCAGCCCGCGCCAGGCCGAGGTCGCGGCCGGAGCGGAGAGCGCGATGCCCAATCTGCGGGCCGCGCTGGAGCTCTGTCTGGAGACGCCCGACGAGGCGCATCTCGGCCAGCATCTCGCGGGCACGCTCTGGTTCTACTGGGTCGGCTGCGGACGGCTCTCCGAAGGGCGGCACTGGCTGGGCCGGGCGCTCGCCCTGGACTCCCCGTACGACGAGTCACGGCTCAAGGCGCTGTGGGTGCTGGGCTATGTGGCCGTCCTCCAGGGCGACAGCACGACGGCGACGGGTGCGCTGCACGAGTGCCGGGAGGAGGCGGTCCGTACGGACAACGCGCTGGCCGGTGCGTACGCCGTGCACCGG
Organism: Streptomyces sp. NPDC059743; assembly: GCF_042732975.1. NCBI lineage: Bacteria > Bacillati > Actinomycetota > Actinomycetes > Kitasatosporales > Streptomycetaceae > Streptomyces > Streptomyces sp. NPDC059743. The sequence goes on from NZ_JBHWGS010000004.1 coordinate 124,250, forward strand.
CTGGGCTGTCAGGCGCTGCTGTCGGACGACATGCCGCGGGCCGAGCGGCTGCTGCGCTCGGCGCTCACCGCCTACCGGGAGCTGGGCGAGCTGAACAGCAATGTGCTGATGGGCCAGACCGAGCTGGCCATGTCGCTGGTCTTCCAGGGAGATCTGGACGCGGCTGTCGCGCTGTGCACGGAGGTCCGCGAGATCTGCGAGGACAGCGGTGAGCGCTGGTCGCGGGCGTATGCGCTGTATGTGCTGGCCTACGCGCACTGGACCCGGGGCGAGCAGACCGAGGCACGCGCGCTGGTCATGGAGTCGATCAGCATCCACCATCTCTTCCACGATCTGGTGGGACTGGTGCTCTCGGTCGAACTGCTGGCTCTGGTGACGGCGAGCGAGGGCGATCCGGCGGAGGCGGCGGTGCTCCAGGGCGCCGCGTCCGGGCTGTGGGAGTCGATCGGCCCGCCGCTGTTCGGATCGGGATACTTCAGCGGGCCGCGGATGCTCTGCGAGCGGCAGGCGAGCGAGCTGCTGGGCGCGGCGGAGTACGCGGAGTACGAGAGCGAGGGACGCGGACTCCCGGTGGACGCGGCCGTGCGCAGGGCGCTCGCCGAACGGCCGGGCCCGGCGGCGGTGCCACGCCAGTCGTCCGGTACGCGCAGGCCGTCCCGTACCACGCGAAAGCCCGCCGGCTCTCCCACCGGCAAGGGCGGGGAGACGGCGGGCTGAGGCGCGGCACATGGAGTGCCTGCGCGAAGTGCCGCGGAATCAGGCGCTGTTGAGCTGCCGGATCCGGATCAGCGGGCGTAGTACTCGACGACGAGCTGCTCGTCGCAGATGACCGGGATTTCCTTGCGCTGCGGGTCACGGTCCAGGCGGAACGCCAGGGCCTTCAGATTGACCTGGAGGTAGCGCGGCGTCTCGCCGTCGGTGTCGTAGCCACCTTCGCGCGCGACCTGGAAGGGAACCTTGTCGCGGCTGCGCTCGCGGACCATCACCACGTCGTCGGGACGGACGCGGAAGGACGGCTTGTCAACCTTGCCGCCGTTGACCTCGATGTGGCCGTGGACGACCATCTGGCGGGCCTGGTAGATGGTGCGGGCGATGCCCGAACGCAGCACCAGCGCGTCGAGACGGCGCTCCAGCTCGACGACCAGGGCCTCGCCCGTCTTGCCCTCGGCCTTCTTGGCGCGGTCGTAGGCACGGGCCATCTGGCGCTCGCTGATGTCGTACTGGGCGCGCAGACGCTGCTTCTCCAGCAGACGGACCTTGTAGTCACTGTTCTGCTTGCGTCCACGACCGTGCTCACCCGGCGGGTAAGGACGGGCCTCGAAGTACTTGACGGCCTTCGGCGTCAGCGCGATACCGAGCGCACGGGACTTCTTGACCTTGGGACGCGACTGGTTAGGCACGTTCTCCAGACCTCCATTGTAGGTTAGGTTAGGCTCACCTTACTTAAGGAGATCGCATGTCTCGCTCCGGGAACACCACGCGCATCACAGACAGCAGCCTCGACGCGCAGGGCACCGATTCGACGGAGGTCCGATCAGCTCATGGTCAGCCGCGTCCCAGCGGGCTTGAAATCGATCGGATGCCGTCAGCAGCCGAACGCACACGAACTCTCGTACAGGGTACATGCTCGGCGGTGCTGCTCGTCCCGGGCCTGGACGGGACAGAGCCCTGCCAGATCGTGCCCGACACACGGACCGTCGGGCCCGACGGAGAGGTGCTGCTCGTCTTCCCGGCCGGCTCTCCCGCCGTACGGGCCGCCACGCGCGCGCCGGAGGGCGGGCTGAGCGCGGTGCTGGAGCTCACGGATGTCGCACCGGTCTCCGTGCCTCACCGTATCCGGGGCCGTGCCCGGCTCTCCGGACCGCTCACCGTGCAGGCAGGCCCGGCCGAGCCTGGGCGTACAGCTCTGCGGCTGACGGTGACCGAGGCGTCCGTGGACGATCTCTGGGGCGCGGCCGAGGTGGCGCCCGAGGACTTCGCGGCGGCCGTGCCGGATCCGCTGACAGAGCACGAGGCGGAGCTGCTCCAGCATCTCCACTCCGCGCACAGCGCCGAGGTACGGACGCTGCGCGGACTGCTCGGCGAGCGCTCCGGTGCCCTGTCGGCGGCCGGGACCGTGGCCGTACCGGTCGGGCTCGACCGCTTCGGGCTGCGGGTCCGCTTCACCGGCGTCCAGTGCTTCGACGCCCGCTTCGACTTTCCCGAGCCGGTACAGAGCATGAGCGAGCTGCGCCGGGCCATGCACGCGCTCTTCGACGCGGCCTCGCACTGAGACCATCGGATCCGGGACGGCCAGATCCGAGGCCGCCGGATTCGAGACCGTCCGATCAGCCGCCGTCGCCGCGCAGCCGCTCGCGGACCTTGTCCACCACGTCCGCGTACCGCGCCTCGGCTCCGTACCGCGTGGGCTCGTAGTAACGCCTGCCCTGCACGCCGTCCGGAGCGTACTGCTGGGCGGCGACACCACCGGGCACGTCATGCGGATAGACATAGCCCTGGGCATGGCCGAGCTTGGCCGCGCCCTTGTAGTGGCCGTCGCGTAGATGGGCCGGGACCGGTCCCGCCAGTCCCTTCCGTACATCCTCCAGCGCCGCCGAGATCGCGGTGGTGGCCGCGTTCGACTTCGGCGCGAGCGCCAGCGCGATGGTGGCGTGGCTCAGGGTGAGGGCGGCCTCCGGGAAGCCGATCATGGCCACGGCCTGGGCTGCGGCGACCGCTGTGGGCAGGGCGGTGGGATCGGCGAGACCGATGTCCTCGCTCGCCGAGATCATCAGCCGGCGAGCGATGAACCGTGGATCCTCTCCCGCGTCGATCATCCGGGCCAGATAGTGCAGCGCCGCGTCCACGTCGGAGCCTCTGATCGACTTGATGAGCGCGCTCGCCACGTCGTAATGCTGGTCGCCCTGGCGGTCGTAGTTCACCGCCGCGCGGTCGACGGTCTCCTCCACCGTCTTGAGGGCGACCTCGGCCTCGCCCTTGTCGAGCGCGGCGCCGGCCGCGGCCTCCAGGGCGGTCAGCGCACGGCGGGCGTCGCCGCCCGCGATCCGCAGCAGATGCGCCTCGGCGTCCTCGGGCAGAGTGAGGGCACCGCCGAGACCGCGCTCCTCGGTGAGCGCCCGCCGCAGCAGACCGCGCAGATCGTCGTCCGTCAGCGGCTCCAGCGTGAGCAGCAGGGAGCGCGAGAGCAGCGGGGAGATCACCGAGAAGTACGGATTCTCGGTGGTGGCGGCGATGAGCGTCACCCAGCGGTTCTCCACGGCGGGCAGCAGGGAGTCCTGCTGGGCCTTGCTGAAGCGGTGGATCTCGTCCAGGAAGAGGACGGTGTCCTTGCCGAAGCCGCCGGAGGCCCGGCGGGCTCCGTCGATGACGGCCCGTACCTCCTTGACGCCCGCGGTGATCGCGGACAGCTCCACGAAGCGCTTGTTGGTCGCCTTGGAGACCACATACGCGAGCGTCGTCTTACCGGTGCCCGGCGGGCCCCAGAGGATCACGGACGAAGGTCCGGCCGGACCGCCGCCGCCTTCGCCCACCAGCCGGCGCAGCGGTGATCCGGGCTTGAGCAGATGCGCCTGGCCGACGACTTCGTCAAGGACGCGCGGGCGCATCCGGACGGCCAGAGGGCTGCTGGACGGATCCTTCTCCTGGCGTTCTTCGGCCGCTGCGGTAAAGAGGTCGGGCTCCACGCGTTGAAGCCTATGCCAGACCACTGACAACGCAGGTCCGGGCGGTCCTGGCCGTGCGGTCGCCGGGCCGGCCCGGCCGCCGCCGACTCAGTTCGTGCCGCCGGCTCAGCTCGTGCCGCCCGCTCAGCTCGTCCAGAAGTCCCACCACCGGGTCAGGATGAGCATCCCGATGATCCCGATGTGCAGTGCGGGCAGTACCCAGGTGAACTCGCCGAGGAAGCCGCGCAGCGCACCGGGCGCGGGCAGCACTCCATGGCGGACGTTGTGGGACGTCACGTACCAGAACATGGTGATCGTGGCGACCCAGGCCAGACAGCACCACAGGCAGAGCGCGTTGATGTTGTACAGGGACTGGTACTGGAGCCAGGTGCAGAAGCCGACACCGAAGAGCGTGCCCGCGTTGAGCCCGAGCCAGAACCAGCGCCGGTAGCGTGCCCCGGCCAGCAGTCCCACACCAATGGCGATCACCACGGCGTAGGTCACCAGCCCGAGCATCGGATTCGGGAAACCGAAGACCGACGCCTGCTCGCTCTTCATGACATTGCCGCAGGAGACCACGGGATTGAGACTGCATCCCGGCGTGAAGTTCGGATCCTCAAGCAGCTTGAACTTGTCGAGCGTGATCACCCACGCCGCCAGCAGCCCGGCGGCGCCCGTGATCACCAGCAGCAGCGCGAACGCCCGGCCGCCGCCGACCGTACCGGCGGCGCTCCGTTCCTCCCGCTCGGAGGAGACTTCGTCCAGTGCCGCACTCTTCATATCCGCCGTTCCCTCACTCCGGTGCCGTGGGGCACGCCGTCGTCCGCAGGCGGCGCGGACTCATTGTGCCCCACGGGTCTGTGGGTCCGGGGAGGGACCGAACGGCCCTCCCCGGGGCACTCAGCCGCGCAGCCGCCGTGTCAGCTCCGTCACCAGGGCGTCGAGCGCGACCGGCGCCTGCTCGCCGCTCTCCATGTCCTTGAGCTGGGCCACGCCCTCGGCGAGATCGCGCTCGCCCGCGACGATCGTGTAGCGGGCACCGGACCTGTTGGCGTTCTTCATGGCGCCCTTGAGGCCCTTGCCTCCGTACGCGAAGTCGGCGGCGACCCCGGCCCTGCGCAGCTCGGTGACCACGGCGAAGAGCCGCCGTCTGGCCTCCTCGCCCAGCGGGACCGCGAAGACACTGGTGGCGCCCGGCAGATCGAGCCGGATGCCCTCGGCCTCCAGCGCCAGCACCGTACGGTCCACACCGAGTGCCCAGCCGACGGACGGCAGCGCGGGACCGCCGATCATCTCGGAGAGTCCGTCGTACCGGCCGCCGCCGCCCACCGCGGACTGCGCGCCGAGACCGTCGTGGACGAACTCGAACGTGGTGCGTGTGTAGTAGTCGAGACCGCGGACGAGCCTCTCGTCGTCCTCGTACGCCACTCCCGCCGCGGTCAGCAGCTCCCTGACCTCTTCGTGGTACGCCTTGCACGCGTCGCACAGATAGTCGCGGAACAGCGGCGCCCCGACGAGCTGCTTCTGTACATCGGCGCGCTTGTCGTCGAGGACGCGCAGCGGATTGATCTCGATACGGCGGCGGGTGTCCTCGTCCAGGTCGAGAGCGCGCAGAAAGGCCTGGAGCGCCTCGCGGTAGACGGGCCGGCACTCCTTGTCGCCAAGGGAGTTGAGCAGGATGCGGAAGTTCCGCAGACCGAGCGAGCGGTACGCCTGGTCGGCCAGAATGATCAACTCGGCGTCCAGCGCGGGATCCTCGGCGCCGATCGCCTCGGCGCCGACCTGCGAGAAGTGGCGGTAACGGCCCTTCTGCGGGCGCTCGTAGCGGTAGTACGAGCCGGAGTACCAGAGTTTGACCGGCAGATTCCCGGCCTTGTGCAGATTGGCCTCCAGCGCGGCGCGCAGGACGGAGGCGGTGCCTTCGGGACGCAGCGCCAGCTTGTCGCCGCCCTTGGTCTCGAAGGCGTACATCTCCTTGGAGACAATGTCGGTGGACTCGCCGACACCTCGGGCGAACAGCTCGACGTTCTCGAAGCCGGGCGTCTCGACATAGCCGTAGCCGGAGTTCTTCAGCGGCGCGGAGATCGCCTCGCGCACCGCGAGGAAGACCGCGGAGTCGGGCGGGATCAGATCGTAGGTGCCCTTGGGGGCCTGGAAAGTGCTCATGGTGATCCGGTGTGTCACATTCCTCGTCGCGGAGCGGCGTCGGGGCCGCTTCCGTGGCCGGCGGCCACTTCCCTGAGATAGGGATTGGTGGCGCGCTCGCGGCCGATGGTCGTCTGGGGGCCGTGGCCGGACAGCACCACGGTCGAGTCGTCGAGCGGCAGGCACACACGGCCCAGCGACTCGATCATCTCGGCGTGGTCGCCACCGGGCATGTCGGTGCGTCCGACGGAGCCGGCGAAGAGCAGATCGCCCGAGAAGAGGACCGGCGGAACATCCGCCCCGCCGAACGCCTCGGGCATTCCGAACGCCACCGACCCCTTGGTATGGCCGGGCGCGTGCGCGACGGTCAACTCCAGGCCCGCCAGCCTCAGTTGCGCGCCGTCGGCGAGCTCCTGGACATCGTCCGGCTCCCCCACGGTCAGCTCGCCCATCAACGGCATCCCGATCGAGCGGCCGAGTGCCTTCTCCGGGTCGCTCATCATGTACCGGTCCGCGGGATGGATCCACGCCGGTACGTCATGGGCTCCGCACACCGGGACGACCGAGGCGACATGGTCGATGTGCCCATGGGTGAGGATGACGGCAACGGGCTTGAGCCGATGCTTCCTCACCGCGTCCTCGACACCCTGGGCGGCCTGATGGCCCGGGTCGATGATCACGCACTCCTCACCCGCGGCGGGGGCGACCAGATAGCAGTTGGTCCCCCAGGCCCCGGCGGGGAACCCGGCAATGAGCACGATCGTCCTTATATGTCGTCCGTCGGAGGAATGCAGCAGATCAGAGCCTACCGGCGCTGCTCATTCCACAGCCAACCCAGATACCGTACGGGGCTAGGTCGGACAGGACCTGCTGGGCCCGTACGTACGGCCGGACCGGCAGGATCACTTACACAACGAGGAGTAGACCCGGTGGTCAACAACGATCAGCGGCGGCGGCAGCTCGCCCGGGAGAAGTTCGAGCGGCAGCAGCAGCGCCGGACGGAGGCCAGGAAGAAGGCGAAGCGCCGCAACACCGTCATCGCCGCCGTACTGGCCGTCGTGGTCGTCGGCGGCGCCGCCGCGTGGGCCTCCGGCGGGCTGACCGGCGGCGACAGCGAGAACAAGGCGTCCTCGCCGGACGCCTCCGCGTCCACGTCCGCGGAGCCGACTCCGTCGCCGTCGGAGGCGGAGAGCAGCGCGCCCGCGCCGAAGATGGCGATCGACAAGTCGGCGAAGTACACACTGTCGCTCAAGACGAACCAGGGCGACATCGCGATCACGATGGACGGCAAGAAGACACCGGAGACGGTGAACTCCTTCAAGGCCCTCGCGGACAAGGGTTACTTCGACAACACGAAGTGTCATCGGCTGACCACGCAGGGCATCTTCGTCCTCCAGTGCGGCGATCCGAAGGGCGACGGGACCGGCGGTCCCGGCTACACGATCGCCGACGAGAATCTGACCGCCCTCGGCAAGCCGGCCGCGGACGGCACCGTCACGTACCCGGCGGGAACCGTGGCAATGGCCAATACCGGCCAGCCGCACACCGGCGGAAGCCAGTTCTTCCTGGTCTACAAGGACACCAAACTCCCGCCCAGCTACACGCCGTTCGGGACCATGGACGAGACCGGGCTCAAGACCGTGAAAGCGGTGGCAGAGGCCGGTGTGGACGGCGGTACGGGCGACGGCGCGCCCAAGAAGGCCGTCACCGTGGAGAAGGGCACGGTCGACAAGGCGTGACCCTCTGAATTTCGGCCGTGCTGAGTGCGGACAGCCGGGCGGCCGGTCGCCTAGATTGGCGTTGTGCAGGGCGGGCGCAGCCCGTCCCAGGAAACTGTGGATGATGCCCGGGGCACTGCCCCGGTGGCATCAGGTGGAGGAGGCGCTGTGAGCAGCGACCCGTGGGGCCGCGTCGACGAGACGGGCACCGTGTACGTGCGGACGGCCGAGGGCGAGCAGGTCGTCGGATCGTGGCAGGCAGGCTCTCCCGAGGAGGCTCTGGCCTATTTCGAGCGCAAGTACGAGGGCTTGGTTGTCGAGATCGACCTCCTCGAACGGCGGGTGAAGACCACCGATCTGTCCGCGAAGGACGCGGCGACGGCCATCGACCATCTGCGCGGACAGATCGACGAACACCATGCCGTGGGTGATCTCGAAGCACTGCGCAAACGGCTCGACGGGCTGATCGCGACGGTCGACTCGCGCCGTGAGGAGCGCAAGGCGCAGCGGGCGAAGCAGACCGACGAGGCGCGCCACGCCAAGGAGGAGCTGGTCACCGAGGCGGAACAGCTCGCCCAGAGCGACCAGTGGCGCTCGGCCGGCGAGCGGCTGAGGGCGCTGGTGGACACCTGGAAGGGCCTGCCGAGGCTGGACCGGAAGTCCGACGACGAGCTGTGGCACCGTTTCTCGCACGCGCGCTCGGCGTTCTCCAAGCGTCGCAAGGCCCATTTCGCGGCGCTCGACGCGCAGCGCGAGGATGCCCGTAAGACCAAGGAGAAGCTGGTCGCGGAGGCCGAGTCGCTCTCCGGCTCCACGGACTGGGGCGCCACGGCGGCCCGTTACCGCGAGCTGATGACGGACTGGAAGGCGGCGGGCCGCGCCCAGCGCGAGGCCGAGGACGATCTGTGGAACCGCTTCCGCGGCGCCCAGGATGTCTTCTTCGCGGCGCGCGGCGAGGTCTTCGCCGAGCGCGACGCTGAGCAGACCGAGAATCTGAAGCTCAAGGAGGAGCTGGCGGTCGAGGCCGAGCGGCTGCTGCCGGTCACGGATCTCAAGGCGGCCAGGGCGGCTTTCCGGGCGCTCAATGAGCGCTGGGAGGCGATCGGGCATGTGCCGCGCGACGCCAGGCCCAAGGTCGAGGGCCGGATGCACACGGTGGAGCGGGCGCTTCAGGAGTCCGAGGAGAACGAGTGGCGCCGTACGAACCCGGAGGCACGCGCCCGTGCCGCGGGTCTGACGGGCCAGCTCCAGGCGGCCGTCGACAAGCTGCGTACGCAGATCGACGCGGCGCGCGCGGCGGGCAACAACGCCAGGGCGGACAAGCTCGCCAAGGAGCTGGAGGGCCGCCAGGCGCTGCTGGACCAGGCGCTGAAGGGCCTCCAGGAGTTCGGCGGCTGAGCAGGCTGAGAACCACCGCGGTATCCGTAACGCCGAAGGGCGCCCCGTACCTCCCGTACGAGGCGCCCTTCGGCGTTGCCCTGTTCCTGGTCCCACGGTGTGCCTGGTGCTACGGCGTGCCTGGTGCTACGACGGTCTGCGCGCCGAGGTGACCCGGTAGACGTCGTACACGCCCTCCACGCCCCGTACCGCCTTCAGCACATGCCCGAGATGCTTCGGATCGCCCATCTCGAAGGTGAACCGTGAGGTGGCGACCCGGTCGCGCGAGGTCTGCACCGCCGCCGACAGGATGTTCACATGCTGGTCGGACAGCACACGCGTAACGTCCGACAGCAGCCGGGAGCGGTCCAGTGCCTCGACCTGGATGGCGACCAGGAAGACCGAGGACTGGGTGGGCGCCCATTCGACGCCCTGGATCCGTTCGGGCTGCTGGGAGAGCGAGTCCACATTGACGCAGTCGGCGCGGTGCACCGAGACACCGCTGCCTCGGGTGACAAAGCCGATGATCGGGTCACCGGGAACCGGGGTACAGCAGCGGGCCAGCTTGACCCAGACATCCTCGACGCCCTTGACGACCACGCCCGGATCGGCGTTGGAGCGGCGCTTGGTGCGTCCGCGCGAGGGCGGTGCGCTCTCGGCGATGTCCTCGTTGGCCGCCTCCTCGCCGCCGAGGGCCTGCACCAGCTTCTGTACGACGCCCTGCGCGGCCACATGGCCCTCGCCGATCGCCGCGTACAGCGACGAGATATCGGGATAGCGCATCTCGTGCGCCAGCGTGACCAGCGAGTCTCCGGTGAGGATGCGCTGGATCGGCAGATTCTGCTTGCGCATCGCGCGTGCGATGGCGTCCTTGCCGTGTTCGATCGCCTCGTCGCGGCGCTCCTTGGAGAACCACGCGCGGATCTTGTTCCTGGCGCGCGGGGATTTGACGAAGCCCAGCCAGTCGCGCGAGGGACCGGCTCCGGAGGCCTTGGAGGTGAAGACCTCGACCAGATCGCCGTTGTCGAGAGTCGATTCGAGCGGTACGAGCCGCCCGTTGACCCGGGCTCCTATGGTGCGGTGGCCGACCTCCGTGTGCACGGCGTACGCGAAGTCGACCGGAGTGGCACCGGCCGGCAGCGCTATGACATCGCCCTTGGGCGTGAAGACGAAGACCTCGTTGCGCGAGAGGTCGAAGCGGAGCGACTCCAGGAACTCGCTCGGGTCCTCGGTCTCCTTCTGCCAGTCCAGCAGCTGGCGCAGCCACGCCATGTCATTGACGGTGTCCTGGCCCGCGCCCTTGCCCGCGTTCCTCGGTACGTCCGTACGGACCTTGGAGGCGCCGGCGACGGCCTCCTGCTTGTACTTCCAGTGCGCGGCGATGCCGTACTCGGCGCGGCGGTGCATGTCGAACGTACGGATCTGGAGCTCGACCGGCTTGCCGTTGGGCCCGATGACCGTCGTGTGCAGCGACTGGTACATGTTGAACTTGGGCATCGCGATGTAGTCCTTGAACCGTCCGGGCACCGGATTCCACCGGGCGTGGACGGTGCCGAGCGCCGCGTAGCAGTCACGGACGGTGTCGACGAGGACACGGATGCCCACCAGGTCGTAGATCTCCGCGAAGTCCCGGCCGCGGACGATCATCTTCTGGTAGACGCTGTAGTAGTGCTTCGGGCGGCCGGTGACGGTGGCCTTGATCCGGGCGGCGCGCAGATCGGACTGGACCTCGTCGGTCACTATGGCCAGATACTCGTCGCGCTTGGGCGCGCGCTCGGCGACCAGCCGGACGATCTCGTCGTACATCTTCGGGTAGAGGATCGCGAAGGCGAGGTCCTCCAGCTCCCACTTGATGGTGTTCATGCCCAGCCGATGGGCCAGTGGCGCGTAGATCTCCAGCGTCTCGCGGGCCTTCTTCTCCTGCTTCTCCCGCTTGAGATAGCGCATGGTGCGCATGTTGTGCAGCCGGTCGGCGAGCTTGATGACCAGGACACGCGGGTCCTTGGCCATGGCGACGACCATCTTGCGTACGGTCTCGGCCTGCGCGGCCTCGCCGAACTTGACCTTGTCCAGCTTGGTGACACCGTCGACGAGCAGCGCGACCTGGTCGCCGAAGTCACGGCGCAGCGTGTCCAGGCCGTACTCGGTGTCCTCCACGGTGTCATGCAGCAGACCGGCCATCAGAGTGGCCGGGTCCATGCCCAGCTCGGCGAGGATCGTCGTCACCGCGAGTGGATGGGTGATGTACGGATCGCCGCTCTTGCGCTTCTGGCCTCGGTGCCAGCGTTCGGCGACCTGGTAGGCGCTCTCGATCTGGCGCAGCGTCGCGGTCTCGATCTTGGGATCGTTGCCGCGCACGGTCCGCAGCAGCGGCTCCAGGACGGGGTTGTACGGCGAGGAGCGCTGCACGCCGAGCCGGGCGAGCCGGGCCCGTACGCGGTTGGAGGAGCCACCGGTGCGCGGCGCGGCCGTGGCGCCGGGCTTGGGCGCGCTGACGGGCATCGAGGGCCGCTCCGGGGCGGGCCTGGCGGCCGGCGAGGGCTCCACGGGCTCCGTGGGCCGGGCGTGCGAGATCTCCGCGGGATTGCGCGCGGCCTTCGCGTCGGCGGTCGCCGCGGCGTTGTCCCGTGGCACGGCTCGCGCCGCCGCGGTCTGCTCCGCGTGGTGATCGGGCGTCGCGGCGGCCAGTGGCTGGACCTCTTCTGGCAAGAGCGCTCCTCGTGGGATCCAGGTCCCCGGTCAGGCCCGGACCTCCATGGTATCGACCTCGGGCGTCCCTCTCGCCCCAGGATCTGGACTCCACCGAACGCAGGACGGGCACCCGGTTGTTCCCGGGTGCCCGTTCTGTCGGTCGGTAATCCGCCGCGCGCGTGGTCAGAGCGTGATCAGGGCGTCCAGCGGTGCTCCGCGCAGCTCCGGCTCCAGCCGGGTCCTGCCGCCCAGGAATCCCAGCTCCATCAGGACCGCGACGCCCACCACCTCGGCGCCGGCCCGTCGGACGAGCTGGACCGAGGCCTCGGCCGTACCTCCGGTGGCGAGCACATCGTCGATGACGATGACGCGGTCCGCCGCGTCCAGGTCCTCGGCGTGGACCTCCAGCTCGGCGGAGCCGTACTCCAGGTCGTACGCCTGGGAGAGCGTCGCGCCCGGGAGCTTGCCCGCCTTGCGTACGGGAATGAACCCGAGGCCCGCCCGGACCGCCACCGGAGCGGCCAGGATGAAGCCGCGTGCCTCCAGGCCGACGACCTTGGTCGCGCCGTGCCGTGTGCAGAGCTCGGCGAGGGTGTCGGTCAGCGCCGTGAAGGCCTTCGGATCGGCCAGCAGCGGAGTGATGTCCTTGAACACCACTCCCGGCTTGGGATGGTCGGCGACATCACGGATACGGCTGAGCAGCAGTTCCCGTGTGGTGTCGTCCGTCATCTGCGCCTCCCGGACGGGCGGCCTCGGCCACCGCGGCCACCACGCGGACCGGCAACGGCCGCGGCCGGTGCGGCCTCGCCGGGCTCGGCGTCCTCCGGATCGTCCTCGGCGCCCGCGTCGGCCGCTCCCTCGGCCGTCTCGCCCTTGGCCAGGGCCGCCGCCCGCTTGTTGAGCACCCGCTTCTTCAGCGCCTTGATCTGCGGGTCGCGTTCCTTCAGGTCGGCGACGAGCGGTGTGGCGATGAAGATCGAGGAGTACGCACCGGCGGCGAGGCCGACGAAGAGCGAGAGCGAGATGTCGTTCAGCATGCCGGCGCCCAGGAAGCCGCCGCCGATGAAGAGCAGACCGGCCACCGGCAGCAGCGCGACCACGGTGGTGTTGATCGAACGCACCAGAGTGCCGTTGATCGACCGGTTGGCGACCTCGCTGTAGGTCCAGCGGGTCTGTTTGGTGATGTCCTTCGATCCCTCCTTGAGGCTGTCGAAGACGACCACCGTGTCGTAGAGGGAGTAACCGAGAATGGTCAGCAGACCGATCACCGTGCCCGGTGTGACCTCGAAGCCCACCAGCGCGTACACACCGACGGTGATGGTGAGGTCATGGATCAGGGCGATCAGCGCAGCGACCGCCATGCGCCATTCGAAGGCGATCGCGAGATAGATCACCACCAGGATCATAAAGATCCCGAGACCTGTCCACGCCTTGTTGGCGATCGTCTGGCCCCAGCTCGGTCCGACCAGATCGGCGTTGATCTTCGCCTCGTCGACGTTCAGATCCTTGGCGAGCTGGGTCTTCACCGCGTCGGCCTGCTTGGTGTCCAGTTCGGTGACCTGGATCCGCAGTCCGCCGTTGCCGAGCTTCTGGACGATCGCGTCGTGGCCGGAGGCCTCTTCGGTGTCCGTCTGGGCCCGGGACACCGAGACACTGGTGCTCGGGACGGTGAAGACCGCGCCGCCCTTGAACTCGATGCCCATGTTGAGGCCGCGTACGGCCAGGCCGACGATGGCCGTGATGGTGATCAGGATCGAGATCCCGTACCAGATCTTCCGCTTGCCGACGAAGTCGTAGCCGACCTCGCCGCGGTAGAGCCGGGCGCCGAGTGCGCCGAGTCGCGACATCTCACGCCTCCTTCGGTTCGGTGGGGGCGTTCGCACGGCGGGAGCGGCGCAGCGGCGGCTTGGCGCCGAGCCGCTTCGGGTCCAGTCCGGACCAGGGATGTCCACTGGCGAAGAACTTCTTGCGGGCGAGGAGCGTCATCACCGGCTTGGTGAAGAAGAACACCACGACCACATCGAGGACGGTGGTCAGGCCGAGGGTGAACGCGAAGCCCTGGACCTTGCCGACGGTGACGAGGAAGAGCACCGCGGCGGCGAGGAACGACACGAAGTCGGAGACCAGGATCGTGCGCCGGGCGCGCGGCCAGGCACGCTCGACGGCCGGCCGGAGCGTACGGCCCTCGCGGATCTCGTCCCGGATCCGTTCGAAGTAGACGATGAACGAGTCCGCGGTGATACCGATGGCGACGATGGCGCCGCAGACCGCGGGCAGGTTCAGCGCGAAGCCGATGCCCGGGCCGAGCAGGGCCATGATCGTGTACGTCATGATCGCCGAGGCCGCGAGGCTGAGGATGGCGATCAGCGACAGTCCGCGGTAGTAGGTCACCAGATAGATGATCACCAGGGCGAGACCGATCGCACCGGCGATCAGACCGGCGTGCAGCTGCTCACCGCCGAGCGCGGCGGTGACCGTGGTGACGCTCTGCTCCTCGAAGGTCAGAGGCAGCGCGCCGTACGACAGGATGTTGGCCAGGTCCTGGGCGGACTGCTGGGTGAAGCTGCCGGAGATCTCGGCGCTGCCGCCGAGCGTCTGGCTCACCGAGGGCGCCGAGACGACATTGCCGTCGAGGACGATGGCGAACTGGTTCATCGGCGCCTGCTGCTGGGACAGCTTGCCGGTGATGGACTGGAACTTCTTGGTGCCGCCACCGGTGAAGTCCATCGTGACGATCCACATGCCGCGCTGCGGGTCGAGCACGCCCTTGGCGTCGTCGACGTCCGTGCCCTCCAGCTCGGCGGGGCCGAGGATGTACTTCTCCCAGGCGTCCGCGGAGTTCTGGCCGCAGGCGACGATCGTGTCCTTGGGAGCCGCGCCCTGGTTGGCCTTGGTGCGCTGGGCCTCCTTGGTGCAGTCCAGGTCCGTGAACTTCTTCTCCAGCGCGGCGGTGGCCGGGTCCGCGGACGGTGTGGCCGCGGGATCCGGAGTGGCCGGGGCGCTGGGCTCGCCCGAGGTGGAGCCGCTCGCCGAGCTGCCCGGGGAGGGCGTCGCGTCCTTCGTCAGGGCGCCCGTGACGGCCCGGCCCTGGGTGGTGGCGCTCGCCGAGGGACTTGACGAGGAGGAGGGCTCACCGGCCGTCGCCTCGTCGGGCGAAGCGCTCGACGAAGGGCTGGGAGAGCCGCTCGGGGAGCCGCTGGCCGCGGGCGGCGGAGCGGTCTGCCCGCCGTCCGCGACGGTCAGCACCGGCCGGAAGTAGAGCTGGGCGGTCGTGCCGACCTGCTCCCTGGCCTGCTTCTCGTTCGTCCCCTTGGGGATATTGACGATGATGTTCTCGTTGCCCTGGGTCTGGACCTCGGCCTCGGAGACACCAAGACCGTTGACACGCCGCTCGATGATGCCGACGGCGGTGTCCATGTTGGTCTTGTTGATCGCGTTCGGCTTGCCCGGCGTGTTCTTCGCCTGGAGCGTGATGCTCGTGCCGCCCGCGAGGTCGATCCCCAGACGTGGCGTGACATGACCGGACCAGAACATCCCGCCCGTGAGGGCGACCATGGCAATCAGGAACAGTGCCAGGGTGCGGCCCGGCCTGCCTGGGGACCCCGCTTGCCTTCGGCCCTTATTAGGTGCTGCCACCTTCTCGATTCTCCCTGTCCAACCGCCCCACGCCGGGTGTGCGCCGGAGCGGCCACGAAGTGTAGTGGGGACCTGCCCCCGCAGATTTCAGCACGGACCGTGAGCCACGACGGACCGCGGTACGGCCCGCCGTGACGGCGTGACTACTTCGCGCCGGTCTCGCCGTCGGCCTTGCCGTCCTTGGCGCCGTCCTTGGCCTCGGCTCCGTCCTTGGACTGGGCGTCCTTCGGCTCGGCTCCGTCCTCGGCATCGGCTCCGGCGGCCTCGGTCTCCTTGACCAGGTCGACCTTGGAGTCGTCCGTGGTGGCGGTGGCGTCGGCCTCGATCAGCGAGGAGGCGTCGTCCGGCACGACCGTACCGTCGGCCGTGAGGGCGTCGTCGCCGTGCACGATGCGGTTGTACTCGTCGTCGTCCAGGACGGCGCCGATGGCGTTCTTGGCGTATACGGCGTGGACGCCGGGAGCGACCTCCAGGAGGACCGTGTCGTCGTGCACCTCCTTGACGGTGGCGTACATGCCCCCGATGGTGCGGACGCCGGTGCCGGGCTGCATGTCGTTGCGCATCTGCGCAGCGGCCTGCTGCTTCTTCTTGGCCGACCGGGTCATCAGGAACATGGCCCCGATGAGCACGATGAAGGGGAGGAGGGTCACGAGACTCACGGGAGGGAACTTCCTTCGCACGACCGCGCTGTCGAGCGGCCTGGTATACGGGGGTGGGCACGCCGACCTGTAGGGGCGGCATCGGCGGAGTCTAAGCGAGTCCACGTCGTTGGAACAACGCCCGGCGTCGCACGCGGGTTCCTGACCGGACGCGTGTCTTCACCGTTACATCGCCGTCGTGTCACCGTCACGTCCCGAACAGACCCTGTTGTCCACCCGCGCCGGGCGCCTGCGCCGGTGGCACGAGTCCGAGGTGGGCCCAGGCGGCGGGAGTGGCGACCCGGCCGCGCGGAGTGCGCGCGAGCAGTCCCTCCCGTACGAGAAAGGGCTCCGCGACCTCCTCGACCGTCTCCCGCTCCTCCCCCACGGCGACCGCCAGCGTCGACAGGCCCACGGGCCCGCCGCCGAAGAGCTTGAGCAGGGCCTGGAGCACGGCCCGGTCGAGCCGGTCGAGACCGCGCGCGTCGACCTCGTACACCGCGAGGGCCACGGCGGCGACCTCGCGGTTGATATATCCATCGGCCTTGACCTGGGCGTAGTCCCGTACGCGCCGCAGCAGCCGGTTGGCGATCCTGGGCGTGCCACGGGAGCGGCCCGCGATCTCCGCGGCGCCCTCGGTGTCGATCTCCAGATCGAGAAGCTGGGCCGAGCGGTGGATGACACGCTCCAGCTCGGCGCTCTCGTAGAACTCCATATGGCCGGTGAAACCGAACCGGTCGCGCAGCGGAGGCGGCAGCAGTCCGGCCCTGGTGGTGGCGCCGACCAGGGTGAAGGGCGGGAGCTCCAGCGGGATGGCGGTGGCGCCGGGGCCCTTGCCGACGATCACATCGACCCGGAAGTCCTCCATCGCCATGTAGAGCATCTCCTCGGCGGGCCTGGACATCCGGTGGATCTCGTCCAGGAAGAGGACCTCGCCCTCCTGGAGGGACGAGAGGATCGCGGCGAGATCGCCCGCGTGCTGGATGGCCGGGCCCGAGGTGATACGGATCGGAGCGTTCATCTCCGCCGCGATGATCATGGACAGTGTGGTCTTGCCCAGTCCCGGCGCTCCGGAGAGCAGCACATGGTCGGCGGTGGCGCCGCGCGCGAGGGCCGCCTTCAGCACCAGGTCGAGCTGCTCACGGACACGCTCCTGGCCCACGAACTCGTCCAGCGACTTGGGGCGCAGCGCCGCCTCGACGGCTTGGTCCTCGCCGTCCGCGGACGCGCCGACGAGCCGCTCCGGCGCGTCGACGGGCGTCTCACCGCTGGTGTCGTCCCAGTTCACTCTGTGTCTCACCTCGGGGATAGGGCCTCGGGCGGGCCTCGGTGGTGCCGTGCGGCAGGGCTCAGCGCGTTCTGTTCAGGCTCTGGAGCGCGGCGCGCAGGAGCTGCGGTACGGGTGGCTGGGCTCCCGCGGCCACGGCGGCCTCGGCCTGCGGTGTCACCAGAGCCACCGCCTCGTCGGCCTCGCGCGGTGCATAGCCGAGGCCGATCAGCGCGGCGTGGAGCTGATCGCTCCAGGAGGCGGGAGCGGCGGCGACGCCCTGGCGGCCGATGACCGCGCCGACCGGCTCGCCGAGCCGGTCCTTCAGCTCCAGCAGCAGCTTCTGGGCGCCCTTCTTGCCGATCCCGGGAACGGCGGTCAGCGCCTTCTCGTCCCCGGTGGAGACGGCGACGCGCAGCGCGTCGGGGCTGTGTACGGCGAGCATCGCCTGTGCGAGCCGAGGTCCGACTCCGCTGGCGGTCTGCAGCAGTTCGAACACCTGGCGCTCGTCGTCGTCCGCGAAGCCGTAGAGCGTCAGCGAGTCCTCCCGTACGACCAGGGAGGTGGCGAGCTTCGCCTGCTGGCCGATACGGAGAGCGGCGAGTGTGCCCGGTGTGCACTGGACGGCCATCCCGACACCGCCGACCTCGATCACGGCCGTGGTCGGGGCGAGGGCGGCGACCGGGCCGCTGACGAAGGCGATCATCGCGTGACCTTCCGTACGGATGCGGTGGTGGGAACACGGGAGGCGCGCGCCGCCGTCCGGGCCTGCTGGGCCGCCTGTGCCTGCTGAAGACGGTTCATCGCGGGCGCACGCCAGATATGGCAGATGGCGAGGGCGAGGGCGTCCGCGGCGTCGGCGGGCTTCGGCGGTGCGTCGAGCCGCAGCAGCCGGGTCACCATCGCGCCGACCTGTGCCTTGTCCGCCCGGCCGCTGCCGGTGACGGCGGCCTTGACCTCGCTGGGCGTGTGCAGTGCGACGGGAAGGCCGCGGCGCGAGGCACAGAGCATGGCGACCGCGCTGGCCTGGGCCGTGCCCATGACCGTCCGCACATTGTGCTGGGCGAACACCCGCTCCACCGCGACGAGTTCGGGCCGGTGTTCGTCGAGCCAGGACTCTATGCCCTGCTCGATGGCGACCAGACGCTCACCGGTCTCCGCGTCGGTGGGCGTACGGACCACGCCCACGCCGAGCATCGTCAACGGTCGGCCCGCGGTGCCCTCGACCACTCCGACACCGCACCGGGTCAGTCCGGGGTCAATGCCCAGCACCCGCATCGCACCCTCCCCCTCGCTCAGTTGTTCGCGCTGATCAGCACAGTATCGGTCGGCACGGACAACGCGACGGGCCGACGGAGGTGTGTCCCCCGTCGGCCCGTCGGCTGAAGCCCTGTCAGGCGTCGACCTTCTCCATGACCTCGTCGGAGACATCGAAGTTGGCGAAGACGTTCTGCACGTCGTCGCTGTCCTCCAGCGCGTCGATCAGCTTGAAGATCTTCCGCGCGCCCTCCTCGTCCAGCTCGACCTGCATGGTCGGCACGAAGTTGGCCTCGGCGGAGTCGTAGTCGATCCCGGCCTCCTGGAGCGAGGTGCGGACCGCGACCAGGTCGGTGGCCTCACTGAGCACCTCGTAGGACTCACCGAGGTCGTTGACCTCCTCGGCGCCCGCTTCCAGCACGGCGCCCAGCACATCGTCCTCGCCGAGCTCGCCCTTGGGCACGATCACAACGCCCTTGCGGTTGAACAGGTACGAGACGGAGCCCGGGTCGGCCATCGAGCCGCCGTTGCGGGTCATGGCGACGCGTACGTCGGAGGCCGCGCGGTTGCGGTTGTCGGTGAGGCACTCGATCAGTACGGCGACACCGTTGGGACCGTAGCCCTCGTACATGATCGTCTCGTAGTCGGCGCCACCGGCCTCCAGACCGGCGCCGCGCTTGACGGCCGAGTCGATGTTCTTGTTCGGCACCGAGCTCTTCTTGGCCTTCTGGATGGCGTCGAAGAGCGTCGGGTTGCCGTCGATGTCGGCGCCACCGGTACGGGCCGCCACCTCGATGTTCTTGATCAGCTTCGCGAAGAGCTTGCCGCGCTTGGCGTCGATCACGGCCTTCTTGTGCTTCGTCGTAGCCCATTTAGAGTGGCCGGACATCTGCCTGTCTCCTTCGCGTAACCGGTTCTGCCTCTGCTCGGCAGAGATCCTACCGGGACGAGCACACGCGTCGTCCCGGCCACCGTCCCCGGAGCGCGGCCCGCGCGCCCTGGGAACGGTCACGTACCGGCGTCAGGTACCGGCGTCGCGCACCACGTCACGCACCAGCTCCGTGAAGAAGCGGTGGAGCCGGTGGTCACCCGTGAGTTCCGGGTGGAACGACGTCGCGAGCGCGTTGCCCTGCCGCACGGCGACGACATGGCCGCCGTACTCGGCGAGCACCTGGACCTCGGCGCCCACCGACTCGACCCAGGGCGCGCGGATGAAGACGCCCTCGACGGGACCGCCCTCGACTCCGGCGACCTCGACGGCCGCCTCGAAGGACTCGTTCTGGCGGCCGAAGGCGTTGCGGCGGACGATCATGTCGATACCGCCGACGGTCTCCTGGCCGGAGCGTGGATCGAGGATCTTCTCGGCGAGCATGATCATTCCGGCGCAGGTGCCGTACACCGGCATTCCGGCCCGTACGCGGGCCCGCAGCGGCTCCAGCATCCCGAAGAGCGCGGCCAGCTTCGACATCGTGGTGGACTCGCCGCCCGGGATCACCAGGCCGTCGACCTGGGCGAGCTCCTCCGGGCGCCGGACGGTCCCGGCCTCGGCGTCCGCCGCGGCCAGGGCGGCGAGATGCTCCCGGACATCGCCCTGGAGTGCCAGAACGCCGATCACAGGGGTGCGCGTGCTCATGGGGGCGTTACCAGCCGCGCTTCGCGTAGTGCTCGGACTCCGGCAGGGTGTCGATATTGATACCGACCATGGCCTCGCCCAGGTTCCGGGACGCGTCCGCGATGATCTTCGGGTCGTCGTAGAAGGTGGTGGCCTTCACGATGGCGGCGGCGCGCTTGGCCGGGTCGCCGGACTTGAAGATGCCGGATCCCACGAAGACGCCCTCGGCGCCGAGCTGGCGCATCAGCGCGGCGTCGGCGGGAGTGGCGACTCCGCCGGCGGAGAAGAGCACCACGGGCAGCTTACCGAGCGCGGCGACCTCCTTGACGATCTCGTACGGCGCGCGCAGCTCCTTGGCGGCGGCGTACAGCTCGTTGTTGTCGAAGCCGCGGAGCCTCGCGATCTCGTTCTTGATCTGACGGAGATGACGCACCGCCTCGACGACATTGCCGGTGCCGGCCTCGCCCTTGGAGCGGATCATGGCCGCGCCCTCGGCGATGCGGCGCAGGGCCTCGCCCAGATTGGTGGCGCCGCAGACGAAGGGCGTGGTGAAGGCCCACTTGTCGGAGTGGTTGACCTCGTCGGCGGGCGTCAGCACCTCGGACTCGTCGATGTAGTCCACACCGAGGGACTGGAGGACCTGCGCCTCCACGAAGTGGCCGATCCGCGACTTGGCCATGACCGGGATCGAGACGGCCTCGATGATGCCTTCGATCATGTCCGGGTCGGACATCCGGGCCACACCGCCGTCCTTACGGATGTCGGCGGGAACGCGCTCCAGCGCCATCACGGCGACCGCGCCGGCGTCCTCGGCGATCTTCGCCTGGTCCGGTGTGACGACGTCCATGATCACGCCGCCCTTGAGCTGCTCGGCCATACCGCGCTTGACGCGCGCGGTGCCGGTCTCGGCGGACTGAGTGGTGGTGGGGAGCGTGGTGGACACGAATTCGACCTCACTGGCTGACGGGCCGGCCCGCTGTGTGGCCGCCTGGCTGAAAAGGGTGGAGAAACCGCACGCACAGGTAACGCCTCGGGAGCAGTCCACAGCAAGGGCCAATGAACAGGCGGTGGATCGTTCTCGCCATGGATTCGTCCAGGCCTCAGGTCGTTTCGGGTTGCTTCAGGTCGCGTCAAACGTTTCAGGTCGAGGAGCCGGGCCGGTCCGCCAGCGCGACGGGCGGCTCGTCGTCCATCTCGAAGGCGAGCGGGAACGGAGCGTGTCCGGCGAGCCTGAACCAGCGGACCTTACGGTGGCGGCGCAGGGCGCGGGCGGCGCGTACGGCGTCGTTGTGGAAGCGCCGGGCCATGGGTACGCGCCGTACCGACGCGGCGAGTTCACCGGCGGCCTCCTCGCCGCCGGGAGCCGCCCGTACGGCCTCGACCTGCGCGGCCTCGCCGAACACGGCCCGCAGCGCCTGGCTCAGCTCGCTCTCCGCGACCTCCCGCTGCTCCTCCTCGGCCTGCCGGGCCGCGTGCGCGGCCTCGTACAGCACGATGGACGCGGCGGGATCGAGCACACCGGAGGTCGCCAGCTCCTGGGTGACCGAGGCACGCCGCAGCAATTGCGCGTCGAGGGCGGCGCGGGCGGCGTCGATACGGGTGTGCAGCCGGTCGAGCCGGCCGGCGGTCCAGCTCAGATAGAGCGCGCAGGCGACGACGGCGACAACGATCCAGATGAGAGTTTCGGTCACGCGAGGCAGGCTATCGGGGCGCGCCGCGCGACCCTCCTACGGAGGACAGCCTCCGGGCGCAGGCGCGCCCGAACCGGCGCGTGGACACGCGACCGACGCCCGGCGGCCGGGACGTCAGTCCGTTACCGGCTCGGGACGGATGTCGCGTGGTGTGCGGGATCGGAAGTAGGCCTCGCCTGCGCCACCCGCGCCGCCCTGGGCGTCGCCGTCCATGCGGCGGCGCAGTCGGGCGCGCAGGCCTGTGCGTTCGTCCGCCGCCACCGACGCCGCGCCGTCCGTCACCGTCTCGTACACCGCCAGGATGTCCGCGCCCACCGTCGTCCAGTCGAACCGCCGCACATGCGCGCTCCCCCGCTCACGCAGCGCCTCGCGCCGTTCCGCGTCGCCGAGCAGCCGTACCGCCGCGCCCGCCAGCGCGTCCGCGTCCTCGTTGGTGAACAGCTCGCCCGCCGCTCCCTGGTCCAGCACCTGCGCGAACGCGTCCAGATCGCTCGCCAGCACCGCGGCGCCCGCCGACAGCGCCTCGACAAGGATGATGCCGAAGCTCTCGCCGCCCGTGTTGGGCGCGACGTACAGATCGATGCTGCGCAGCAGCCGCGCCTTGTCCTCGTCGCTCACCATCCCGAGGAACTCGACCCGTGACCGCATCTCCTTGGGAAGCGACTCCACCGCTTCCTTCTCGTCACCGCGCCCGGCCACCAGCAGCCGGGTCTCCGGATAGACGGCGAGGATCTTGGGCAGGGCATTCATCAGCACGGGCAGTCCCTTGCGCGGCTCGTCGATCCGCCCGATGAAGCCGATCGTGCGGCCCTGCCACGCCGGATTGATCTCGGCCTTGGCGAAGAAGTCGACATCGACACCGTTCGGAATCACCACCGCGTCACCGCCGAGATGCTCCACCAGCGTCCGCCGCGCGTACTCGCTCACCGCGATCCGCGCGCTGATCTTCTCCAGCGCGGGCTGGAGGATCGGATACGCGGCGATCATCGCCCGTGACCGCGGATTCGACGTGTGGAACGTCGCGACGATCGGTCCCTGCGCCGCCCAGCAGGTCAGCAGCCCGAGCGACGGCGCGGTCGGCTCATGGATATGGATCACGTCGAACGTGCCGTCGTGCAGCCACCGCCGTACCCGCGCCGCCGACAGGAAGCCGAAGTTCAGCCGGGCGACCGAGCCGTTGTACGGCACGGGCACGGCCCGTCCGGCCGAGACGACATAGGGCGGCAGCGGAGTCTCGTCGTCCGCGGGCGCCAGTACGGACACCTCGTGACCGAGCCTGATCAGATGCTCGGCCAGGTCCCTGATGTGGAACTGGACGCCGCCGGGCACGTCCCACGAGTACGGACAGACGATGCCGATCCTCACCGGGGACTCCCTCCGGAACCGGTATGCCCGGAACTGGCCTGCCCGGAACTGGCCTGCCCGGAACTGGCCTGCCCGGAGCCGGTCTGCCCGGAGTCAGCCTCCTCGGCGCCGCTCCGCCCGGGTTCGAGATCCGTGAGCCACAGCCGTTGCAGCATGTGCCAGTCCTCCGGGTGCTCGGCGATTCCGGTGGCGAAGACATCGGCCACCGCCTGTGTCATCACAGACGTCTTCTCGGCGCGCGTACCTGTCTCCGGAACCTCGATCGCGGGATGCACCTGGCCCCGCATCACCGGTGAATCGTCGTACCAGAGAGTCGCCGGCAGCAGCAGCGCCCCGGTCTGCTGCGCCAGCAGCGCCGGGCCCGCCGGCATCCGGGCCTTCTCCCCGAAGAAGTCGACCTCGACACCGGTGGACGACAGATCGCGGTCGGCGACCAGACAGACCAGACCGCCGTTCCGCAGCCGCCGCGCGAGCGCGCCGAACGCGGAACCGCCGGTGTGCGGCAGCACCTCCATGCCCAGGCTCTCGCGGTAGGCGACGAACCGGTCGTAGAGCGACTCCGGCCTGAGCCGCTCGGCGACCGTCGTGAACGGCACTCCCTGTCCTCGGGTGAGCCAGGCTCCCGCCAGGTCCCAGTTGGCGAGGTGCGGCAGCGCGAGCACCACACCGCGCCCGGCCGCGAGGCCTTCGGTCAGACAGTGGATGTCCTTGATCTCGACGCCGCCGCTCACCCGCTCCTTGCTCCAGGCGGGCAGTCGGAAGGACTCCATCCAGTACCGCATGTACGAGCGCATCCCGGCCCGGGACAGCTCCGCGAGCCGCTCGGGACCGGCGTCCGGCACCACGCGCGCCAGATTGGACTCCAGCCGCAGCACACTCGCGCCGCGCCGCTTCCACACGGTGTCCGCGATGGTCCGGCCGAGCGCCTTGGCCATGGGCTCGGGCAGCTTCTTGACGGTGCTCCAGCCGAGTCCGTACAGAGAGCCGGTCAGCCGCTCGCTCGCGCCGCTCATGACGCGCTCCCGCTCCCTCGTGGAGTGCTCCCGGTGTTCCCGGGCCCGGCGCCGGCAGCAGCGGCGGCGTCGGCCTCGGCGGATTCCCGCCGTACGGTGACGACGCGCTGGCCGAGCGTCACCACGCTGCCCGCGGCCACGATCCACAGCGCGATGGGCAGCAGGATGTCGATGCCCGGCACACCGAAGGCATGCAGTCCCGCCAGACCGGCCGCGACCAGCGAGATGACCAGCCGCTCCGCCCGCTCGACCAGCCCGTTGACGGCGACGGGCAGCCCGATGGACTCGCCTCGGGCCTTGGTGTACGAGACGACCTGGCCGCTCGCCAGACAGAAGATCGCGACGGCGCACAGCGCGTTGTTGTCGCCGTTGCCCGCGTACCAGAGCGCGAACCCGGCGAAGATCGCGCCGTCGGCGACGCGGTCGAGCGTCGAGTCGAGGAAGGCGCCCCAGCGGCTGGAGATCCCCGCCTGCCTGGCCATGTTTCCGTCGACCAGGTCGGAGAAGACGAAGACGGTGATCACGATCGTGCCCCAGAAGAACTCCCCGCGAGGGAAGAAGACCAGCGCGCCCGCCATCACTCCGGCCGTACCGATGAGCGTGACGGCGTCCGGACTCACTCCGCGCCGGAGCAGAAACGCGGCGAACGGTGTGAGGACACGCGTGAAGAATGCACGCGCGTACTTGTTCAGCATGGCCTTCCCGAGGTTCGGTGGGCCGAGCGGCCCCGACGGCCACCGGCTAGGCGGCCCTGCCCGGCCACTCTTCGCGGGCCGGTGACTCCTGACACGGCACCTCGCCGCTTTGCCGGAGTCGTCCAGTACCTTCCAGTACGTGCACGATCCTCCGCCTCGCGATGCCTCCGTAGCCTTGCGGGCAACGGGAGGCACCCCCTCCACCAGGCGCCACGGCAGACCACGAGGACCGGCCGGACAGGACCGGGCCCATCGTAGCCACGACCCCCACACCGTACCGCCGGGCACCCGGGCCATGCCTCCGCGTACGACGTATGGACGCACCATGGCCGGAGTGCGAAGCTCGAAGGACCACCGCGGGCATCGCCGGAGCTGCCACGGCGGCTCCCACGGCCCGCGCCTCTCTCCATCTCCTCACCGCGATCGACCGGGAGGCAGGAATCATGGGCGACAAGGCGCATACACACCCCGGGGCCGCCGGCAGGGCAATGGCGGCCGACCGGCCCGCGTCCGTACGGAACGTGGTGCTGGTCGGCCACAGCGGGTCGGGCAAGACCACACTCGTCGAGGCTCTCGCGCTCACCGCCGGAGCAGTGAACCGGGCGGGCCGGGTCGAGGACGGCGGCACGGTCTCCGACTACGACGAGATCGAGCACCGCCAGCAGCGTTCCGTACAGCTCTCACTCGTCCCGCTGGAATGGGGCGGCTACAAGATCAATCTGCTGGACACCCCCGGCTATGCCGATTTCGTCGGGGAACTCAGGGCCGGTCTGCGGGCGGCGGACGCGGCCCTTTTCGTTGTGTCGGCCGCCCAGGAGGCGGAGGCCGTGGCCGGTGCCACCCGTACCGTCTGGGAGGAGTGCGCGGCCGTCGGCATGCCGCGCGCGATCGTCGTCACGCATCTCGACACGGCCCGCACCGGCTTCGACGAGATGACCCGGCTCTGCGCCCGGATCTTCGGCGGTGACGATCCCGACGCCGTACTGCCGCTGTATCTGCCGGTGCACGGCCCGGAGGGCCCGGACGGACACGCCCCGGCCACCGGACTCGTCGGGCTGCTCTCGCGGCGGATCTTCGACTACGCCTCCGGGGAGCGCCGGGAGAATCCGCCCGGTCCCGGTGAGCTGCTGCTGATCGAGGAGGCACGCGACCGGCTGATCGAAGGGATCATCGCCGAGAGCGAGGACGAGACGCTCATGGACCGCTATCTCAGCGGCGGCGAGATCGACCTCAAGACGCTGATCGGCGATCTGGAGAAGGCGGTGGCGCGCGGGATCTTCCATCCGGTGCTCGCGGCGGCCCCGGCACCGCCCGGCGGCCGGCAGGGACTGGGCACGGTCGAGCTGCTCGATCTGATCGCCGGCGGCTTCCCGAGCCCTCTGGAGCGCCCGGCTCCGGAGATCACCACTCCGCAGGGCACTCCGCGTCCCGGTATCGGCTGCGATCCTCAGGGCCCGCTCGTCGCCGAAGTGGTCAAGACCGCCTCCGATCCGTATGTCGGCAGGATCGCGCTCGTACGCGTCTTCTCGGGCACGCTGCGGCCGGACGAGCTGGTGCATGTGTCGGGCCACGGTCTCACCGACCGCGGCCACGAGGACCACGATGTCGAGGAGCGGACCGGCGCGCTCTCCTCGCCGTTCGGCAAACAGCAGCGCGTGATGGGCCACTGCATCGCCGGAGATCTGGCCTGCGTCGGGAAACTCTCCGGCGCCGAGACCGGCGACACCCTCTCCGCCCAGGACGATCCGCTGCTGATGGAGCCCTGGACCATGCCCGATCCGCTGCTGCCGCTGGCCGTCCAGGCCCACAGCAAGGCGGACGAGGACAGGCTGTCCCAAGGGCTCGCCCGGCTGGTGGCGGAGGACCCGACGATGCGGCTGGAACAGAATCCGGAGACCCGTCAGGTGGTGCTCTGGTGTCTGGGCGAGGCGCATATGGATGTCGCGCTGGAGCGGCTGCGCACGCGCTACGGCGTACAGGTCGACGCCGTGCCGTTCAAGGTCGCGCTCCGGGAGACCTTCGGCGAGAGTTCGGCGGGACGCGGCCGGCATGTGAAACAGTCCGGCGGCCACGGCCAGTTCGCGATCTGCGAGATCGAGGTGGATCCGCTGCCGCCCGGCTCCGGTGTCGAGTTCGTCGACAAGGTGGTGGGCGGCGCGGTGCCACGGCAGTTCATCCCGTCCGTGGAGAAGGGCATACGGGCCCAGGCCGCGCGCGGAGTCGCGGCGGGCCATCCGCTGGTCGACATCCGGGTCACTCTGCTCGACGGAAAGGCCCACTCGGTGGACTCCTCGGACGCCGCGTTCCAGACGGCGGGCGCGCTGGCGCTGCGCGAGGCGGCCGTCGAGGCGTCGATCCATCTGCTGGAACCGGTCGCCGAGGTACGGGTCCTCATCCCCGACGAGTATGTGGGACCGGTGATGAGCGATCTGTCGGGACGGCGCGGCCGGGTCGTCGGCACCGAACAGGCCGGTCCGGGAAGGACCTTGGTGCTGGCCGAGGTGCCGGAGCTGGAGATCGGACGGTACGCGGTGGACCTGCGGTCGGTCACCCACGGCACCGGCCGCTTCAGCCGCTCGTACGCCCGCCACGAGCCGATGCCGCCGACCGTCGCGGACCGGCTCCGTGAACAGGAGGGCAGCCTCGTCTAGTTGACACCTCGTCCGGTTCACACGTCGTCACATGTGGTCAAGTCGATGCGTGGTCAGGTCAATACGTAGTTGATACGCCGGTGGCTGAAGAGAGCCACTCCCCTGACGCGGACGCCTTCGCCCGGTTACGCTGTGGTGCCCAGCTCAGCACGTGTGCGGGGCGCGCGGGCCGGGTACAGGTCGCGGCAGCGGATCTTGCGGCGAGGGGGCGGCAGTGGCGGACAACGGATTCGACTTCAGCCCGGGGGCACAGATCCCGCTCCAGGGAGGGACGGGACAGGACCCGGCGACGAACGCCCTCGCCTCGGCGTCCTATCGGGACACCCCGATGGAGGAGATCCTCAAGGCCGACAACGACGTGCACAAGTCCAAGGTGACCAAGGGCAGGTTCTCGCTCTTCGAGCCCAATCTGGGCGAGGCGTTCGCGCGGGCCCTCCAGCTCCGTACGCTCGGCGGCGGCCGGAAGGCGCTCATCCAGTCCTTCGGCATGGAGCCGCAGACGGTGGTGCTGCACGCCCTCGCCGCGACACGCATCCGCAAGGACCGCGACATCAAACTCACCGCCGTGACCGCGGTGTTCGGGCTGCTCTTCCTGCCCGGACTGCTGGTCTGGCTGGGTGTCTTCCAGCTCCGTCGTACGATCGCGGGCTCGAAGGACCGGCGCGCGGGACTGATGGGGACAGCGCTGCTGGCGGGCGTGGCGCTGCTGGCCGTGATCCTGCTGCTGCGGCTGCCGTTCGACGGTGTCCTCGGCTGGTATGTGCGCGGCGCGATCGTCGCTCCTGTCATCGGCTGGCTGCTGGCCAGGCGGATCTGCGAGTCCACCGCCAAGGATCTGCGCGCCCGTTGGTCCGATCTCCTCGCCGGCGGCGGCCTCGGCGCCAAGGTCCCCGAGGCGGTCCCCGGAAATCCCGGCGACGCGACACGGGAGGCGGTGCGCCAGGGCATCGAGAACCTCACGGCCGAGCAGAACTCCAACGTCGTCTTCTATGCCGGCCCCAAGGGCATACTCGGCATGGGCACCCGCTGGGGAAGCTGGCAGCTCGCCGAGGCTCTGGTGCCCAAGGATCCGGCCAAGGAGATCCACCAGTTCCGCAGTTACGACGTGATACGGGCGATCCACGACCAGCTCAAGCTGCTGGAGCGCGGGCCGCTCAACTCCGGTGGATTCCCGCCTCCTTCGGTCAAGCACTGGATCGTCTCGCCCGTCGGTGAGGGCGCCGACTCGGTGTCCAGGCCCGACGGCCAGGATGTGGAGGCGTATCAGGTCAAGCCGCACGAGATACAGCGGATCTGCAACCACCAGCAGTTCGGCGCAGGCAACCGCCACTATCTCGGCGTGCAGTTCGTCCTCTGGGACGGCCAGCTCGTGATCACCATGATGATCACGGTCACCGTGCTGCACGAGACGCTGCGGATCGAGGTCTCCGGCCATGCCCTGGGACCGATCCACGGGCTCTTCTCCGGGGGACCGTCCGCCAAGACCGTGAGCCGGCCCAAGACCGTCCGGTTCTGGGAGACCACCTCGCGGACGCTGCCTCTGGTCGAGCCGAAGGAGGCGGTCCGGCTCGCGGTGCGCGCGCCCTTCACCTGGTATCCGCCGATCCTCGACTTCCTCGGCGGCAAGCTCTCCCTGCCCGAGCCGTTCGGTCTGCGGCACGCCTGGGCCGATCAGCCGTGGAAGCACCGCTTCATGGCCGACGACGCGATGCGCGCCGCCACGCCCGTCCTGCGGGTGGCGCACAAGGCGGCGCTGCGTGTGCTGGACGAGCACGGCGTGGACACCTCGGGCTTCAGCAGCCGGGCGGCCTCGCTCTTCGGCGCGGTGCAGGACCCGTCGCCGAAGCGGGTCGACGCGTACGACGCGTAGGCAGCGCAGGAAGAAGCCGCGCGGCGGGTTACGGACCGCCGCCGCGCGGGCTGCGGCTCCTGGCGCGCGGCGGCTACGGCTCTGCGGTGGCTACGGTGCTATGGACGTCGGCGGTACGGGCCAGGCGTTGGCCAGCATCGTGCGCGTTTCGGCGAGCAGCTGCGGAAGCACCCTCGTATGCCCGACGACCGGCATGAAGTTGGTGTCGCCGCCCCAGCGCGGCACCACATGCTGATGGAGATGCGCCGCGATCCCGGCTCCCGCCGCGACGCCCTGGTTCATCCCGATGTTGAAACCGTGCGCGCCCGAGGCGGTACGGAGCGCGGTCATCGCGTGCTTGGTGAAGAGAGCGAGCTCGGCGGTCTCCGCCTCGTCCAGATCGGTGTAGTCGGCCACATGACGGTAGGGAACGATCATGGAGTGGCCGCCGTTGTACGGATAGAGGTTGAGCACCGCGTACACCCGCTCGCCACGCGCCACGATCAGCCCGTCCTCGTCGGACTTGGCCGGGATGGAGCAGAAGGGACAGCCGTCCTCGGCGCCCGGCCCGGTGGGCTTGTTCTCACCCTGGATATAGGCCATCCGATGGGGCGTCCACAGGCGCTGGAACGCGTCCTGGGTCCCCACTCCGATCTGCTGCTCCGGCTCACTCGTCATGCTGTGCAGCATATGACTTCGGCCCTGTGAAGCGTGTCGCCGGGCCCTGACCCGACGGGCCCCGGCGATGCTGGGGCGATGCATGTCCGGAACGCATCCGACCGGCTGCTCCGCTGGGAGCGCCGCATGGATCTGCCGCTGTTCGTGGGCTCGCTGCTCTTTCTCGCCTGTTACGCGGTGCACGTTCTGCTCCGTGACATCGCTCCGCTCTGGCACGATCTCGCACTCGGACTGGCCCTGTTGATCTGGGTGGTCTTCCTGCTGGACTACGCGGTACGGATACTGCTCAGCGGCGAAGGCGCCCGTTTCGTACGGACGCACTGGCTGGACACCGTCGTCCTCGTCCTGCCTCTGCTGCGTCCGGTGCGGATCGTGAACACGTATCTGGCGGTGCGGCGGCGCCGGGACCGTCCTCGGCTCAGCCTGTACGGACGGGTGATCACCTATGCCGCGATGACCGCCGTCCTGCTCAGCTTCGTCGCCGCGCTCGCCGTCTACGAGCAGGAGCGCGGAGCGCCCGGCGCCACCATCCATACCTTCGGCGACGCCGTGTGGTGGGCCTGCGCGGCGATCACCACGGTCGGCTACGGCGACGCGACGCCCGTGACTCCGCTCGGCCGGGTGTACGCGGTGTTCCTGATGGCGTGCGGTGTGGCCCTGCTGGGTGCGGTGACGGGCGCGTTCTCGTCATGGCTGATCCAGGTCTTCGCACGGGAGGACAAGGAAGACAGGGAAGAGGGGGTTGGCGAGGGAGACAGGGAGCGCAAGGAGAAGCCCCCGGGAGACTGATGCCGCCTCCCGAGGGCTTCGCCGTACACGCGCGCATCACACCTGTACGCGGCGCTCCACCACATCGACCAGCTTCGCCAGCGCCTGGTCGCGCGGGATGCCGTTCTCCTGCGATCCGTCGCGGTAGCGGAAGGACACCGTGCCCGCGTGCATGTCCTCGTCACCGACGATGATCATGAAGGGCACCTTCTGCCGCTGCTGGTTCCTGATCTTCTTCTGCATACGGTCCGAGGACGCGTCCACCTCGACGCGCAGGCCCTTGCGCTTCGCCTCCGCCGCGAACTCCTGGAGATACGGCACATGCGCGTCGCCGACCGGGATGCCCACCGCCTGCACCGGCGCCAGCCAGGCCGGGAACGCGCCCGCGTAGTGCTCAAGCAGCACCGCGAAGAACCGCTCGATCGAGCCGAACAGCGCACGGTGGATCATCACCGGACGCTGCTTGGAGCCGTCCGGCGCGGTGTATTCGAGATCGAAGCGGTCCGGCAGATTGAAGTCGAGCTGGATGGTCGACATCTGCCAGGTGCGGCCGATGGCGTCCTGCGCCTGCACCGAGATCTTGGGGCCGTAGAACGCGGCACCGCCCGGGTCGGGAGTCAGCGGCAGGCCCTGCTTCTCGGCCACCTTGCGCAGTACCTCGGTGGCCTCTTCCCACGCGTCGTCCGAGCCGACGAACTTGGTCTCGTCCTTGGTCGACAGCTCCAGATAGAAGTCGGTCAGACCGTAGTCACGGAGCAGGTTCAGCACGAACGTCAGCGTCGAGTCCAGCTCGTCCGCCATCTGTTCACGGGTGCAGTAGATATGCGCGTCGTCCTGGGTGAAACCGCGCGCCCGGGTCAGACCGTGCACCACGCCCGACTTCTCGTACCGGTAGACCGTCCCGAACTCGAAGAGGCGCAGAGGCAGTTCACGGTAGGACCGGCCACGGGCGTCGAAGATCAGGTTGTGCATCGGGCAGTTCATGGGCTTGAGGTAGTAGTCCACGCCCTCGTCGAGCTGCATGGGCGGGTACATACCGTCGGCGTACCAGTCGAGATGCCCGGACTTCTCGAACAGGGCGCCCTTGGTGGCATGAGGGGTATAGACGAACTCGTACCCCTCCTCCTCGTGCCGCCGCCGCGAGTAGTCCTCCATGGCCCGGCGGACGACACCGCCCTTGGGATGGAAGACCGCGAGACCGGAGCCGATCTCCTCCGGGATGGAGAAAAGATCCAGTTCGCTGCCGAGCTTGCGGTGGTCGCGCTTCTCGGCCTCGGCGAGGAATTCCAGGTGCGCCTTCAGCTCTTCCTTCGACGGCCACGCGGTGCCGTAGATGCGCTGGAGCTGCTTGTTCTTCTCGCTGCCCCGCCAGTACGCCGACGCGTTCCGCATGAGCTTGAACGCCGGGATGTTGCGGGTGGTGGGCAGATGCGGGCCGCGGCACAGATCGCGCCAGCACAGCTCGCCCGTCTTGGCGTCCAGGTTGTCGTAGATGGTCAGCTCGCCGCCGCCCACCTCGACATCCGCGCCGTCCTCGTTCGAGGCGGAGCCCTTGAGGCCGATCAGTTCCAGCTTGTACGGCTCGTCGGCCAGCTCCTCGCGGGCCGCCTCGTCGGTGACGACGCGCCGCGAGAACCGCTGGCCGCGCTTCTGGATCTCCTGCATCTTCTTCTCGATGGCCTTGAGGTCATCGGGATGGAAGGGAGCCGCCACATCGAAGTCGTAGTAGAAGCCGTCCCTGACCGGAGGGCCGATACCCAGCTTGGCCTCGGGAAAGAGCTCCTGCACGGCTTGCGCCATGACATGCGCGGTGGAGTGGCGCAGGATGTTGAGGCCGTCCTCGGAGGAGATCTCGACGGGCTCGACGATCTCGCCCTCGCCCGGTTCGTACGCGAGGTCCTTCAGCTCGCCGCCGACGCGCGCGGCGATCACGGTGCGCTCTCCGGCGAACAGCTCGGCCGCCGTAGTGCCCGTCGTCACCACGCGCTCTTCCCGCTCGGAATCGCGTTGGATGATCACACGGACGTCTGACACCGGTCTCTCCTGACTCTGGGGCGCGACAGCGGACACTGCGCGTCTGAATCGTACCGAGCCCGGGGGCCCGGTCGCGAAACAGTTGCCGAGCGGTGACCGCCGCCCTCTCTGTCCATGTCGGCCACCGCCTCTGCCCGCGGCGGCCACCGCCGCCGCCCTTGCCCGCGTCAGTCGCCGCCGCCGCACGCCTCCTCGAAGTAGTCCAGGTTCTCCTGGAGCGACTTCATCAGCCGGTCGCGCTCCGCGTCGTCCACCTGTACGGGCACCACATCACTGGCGTCGGTGAGCCTGCGGAATCCGCCACGGCTCTCCAGCCTGCCCACCACCCGGATCGGCAGACCGACGAGATGCGCGTGTCCGGCGACGCGGTACGACTCCTCGTCCAGCGCCACCCGTACATGCGGGATCTCCGCGCCGGCGAGGACACGCAGCCGTACGGATCCCTCGCCGCCGGTACCGGCCCGGCGCATCCGGATCACCGCACCGGTGATCCGTACCGGTACGGACGGCTCGTCGCGCAGATAACGCTTGCCCGCCTCGCGCAGCGCGGGCAGATCGCCGGGCGAGAACTCCACCGGCTCGGGACGGGCGGCGCAGCCTTCGGGCACACCCGCGCCCGGCGCCCAGGCCAGGCCGACCCGGGCGCCTTCCGTACCTCTCACCAGCGCCACCAGCGCCTCGGTCAGCTCCCGGCTCACTCCGGCCTCCACCGCGGAGTCGAACGCCTCCATGCCTCCGGTGGCCCGCTGGTAGTCGGTCGCCTCCCGGGCCGCGGAGAGCGCGTGATGGAGCTGTACGGCGACGGACCGGCCGCTTGTCACCGGCAGGAAGGCGGTCAGCTCACGTCCGCCCGGCGCCGGTCCGACCAGCACTCCGCCCAGCGAGTCCTGGGCCTGCCGGCGATGACGCGCTCCGTAGTACCCGGCCCTGCCCCGTACGGCGAGGGCCCCGGCGAGCAGAAGCTGCCTCGCCGCCGTACGGAGCTGTTCCTGTACGGTCCACTCCGCGGCGCCGGAGGGTCCTGGTGGCACATCGCGCCACCAGCGGATCTCGTCGCTGGGCACGGCGAGCCCGACGAGCACCTCGCGCGCCGAGGGAGCCGCGCTGCGGGCGAGCGCCGTGAGGGCCTCGGCGAGCAGGTCCTCGCAGTCGGGAAAAGCACGGCTCTCGGGGACGAGCAGACTCGTACCGCGCCCGCTCGGTCCCGGTGGTGTCCAGCGGGCATAGCGCCCGGGCGCACCACCGCGCCGCCGCCAGCCGTGCCGGGCGAGCAGCGCGCCGAGGACGGCGGGATCGGTCCTGGTGGGATCCGGTTCCGAAGCCGCTCCGCCGTTCCAGGAGTGGCCGTCGGCCAAGGGCTCCGGCTCCGGCGTCTCGGTCGGCGACGAGTGGGAACGTACTGGCTCGTCGGACGGCCAACGCATCACGGTCTCCCTCCCGACCCGACTCGGGTCATGATCTCGCAGAGCGCCCGGTCGTCGAAGATCCGCGCGGTGGGCACACGCACCGTGGTGCGGTACCGGCCGGTCACCGAGTGGCCGGCCAGATTGATCCAGTAGCAGCAGTGTCTGAGGTCGAGCCGGTCATGGCTGGCGCGCAGCCATTCGTCCTGGGTCCTGGGCACGAGCATCACGACCAGGATCTTGTGTACGGAGACCGGAGTGCGGGCGAGTTTGACGAGATGGGCGTTGTCGAGGGTGAAGGAGAAGGCGGGCCCCGCCGGATGCGGGGGTATCTGGTAGGTGCATTTGAGCTGGACTTTTATGGTGACCTCGTCGTCGACGAGATGTCCTGGCGCGCTGTGGCTCACGTGCCAGTCGATGCCGTTGTCGGGAAAGGGCTGGCTGAGTGAGCAGCCCGCGGCGGCGGCGACCGCGTGGAGGTAGCCCACCTGGAGTGTCTCCATGCAGGCGGTGGTGGCGAGCGCTCCGCGCAGCGGTGCCATCCGCTCGGGCAGCAGCCCACCCGGTTCGGGCTTGGCGAGCGCCATGGCTCTGGGTGCCTTCCGGGCCGTACCGGTCAGTTGGAGCGACGGGACGTCAACTCACGTGCCCGACACCTGTGTTGTGACCGTACGGAGCACCGCGTAAACGGCGCGTACCGAACGACCTGTCCGGGTATCACCGATTCGGGCAGTGGCTGGACGCCATCTGCCGCTCAGGCGCGAGGAGTTCGGGGATGACGCGTTGGTATGAGGGACCGTTGGCAGCGTTCGACACCGAGACGACCGGAGTCGATGTCGAGGAGGACCGGATCGTCTCGGCCGCTCTCGTCGTCCAGGACATGGCGGGCGCCAGGCCGCGGGTGACCCGCTGGCTGATAGATCCGGGTGTGCCCGTGCCGCCGGGCGCCACCGAGGTGCACGGTCTGACGGACGACTTTCTGCACCGGAACGGCCGCTGGCCGGCGCCCGCGATCGAGGAGATGGCCAGGGCGCTGGCCGAGCAGTGCGCGGCGGGCCGTCCGCTGGTGGTGATGAACGCGCCGTTCGATCTGACGTTGCTGGACCGTGAGTTACGGCGTCACCGGGCCTCGTCCCTGGCGCGCTGTCTGGAGAACGTCCCGCTCTGTGTGCTGGATCCACGCGTCCTGGACAAGCATCTGGACCGTTACCGCAAGGGCCGGCGCACACTGACCGATCTCTGTGCCCACTACGAGGTGGAGCTGGACGGAGCGCATGACGCGGCCGTCGACGCGGTGGCGGCGCTGGAGGTGGTACGGGCGGTCGGCCGCCGGTTCGCGGCGCGGCTGGAGCGGCTCAGCGCGGCGGAGCTGCATACGCTCCAGGCGGTCTGGCACGCGGCACAGGCGCGCGGCCTCCAGGCGTGGTTCTCCCGCAACGGTACGGAGGAGTCGGTGGACCCGGCCTGGCCGCTACGTCCCGAACTGCCCGCCGCCGCTTGATCACCGCTGCGGTCCGTTTACGAGCGTTTACGGGCGTAGACGGGCGTTCACGGCGCGCGCCCATCCGTCCGGAACGCGCGAAGGCCGGTCCGTCGCTGACGGACCGGCCTCTCCCGGTGGGCGATACTGGGTTCGAACCAGTGACCTCTTCGGTGTGAACGAAGCGCTCTCCCACTGAGCTAATCGCCCGGGAACGCACTGAACCATACAGGTCCTCGCGGGTGTCCTTCAAACCGAATGCCCGGTACTCACCTCCGTATCTGAGTACGGGAGCCCATGGCACGGCGTGTGGCGCGTACCACACTCGCTCATATGAAGAATGTGCCGCCGCCCGCCCAGGAGCTGGCGATCATCGACCAGGAGCTGGTCCGACTCGACGCACGCAGAGGCCAGTTGCTGGCGCGCCGGGCGTATCTGCTGAGTCCACCGGCGCAGCCCGTACGTCCCTCGGCACCTCAGGCCTCGCCACCGGCGTCCACGTCGGCCTCGCTACCGGCCTCTCCGCCGCCGAGTGCGCAGAATGTGCTGTTCATGCTCGGCGGAGTGCTGCTGGCGATCGCCGCGATCGCTTTCACTCTGGTGAGCTGGGGCCATCTGGGCATCGGCGGCCGAGCGGCGGTACTGACCGGAGTGACCGTCCTGACGCTCGCGGTGCCCGTGCCGCTGCTGCGCCGGGGCCTGCGCTCGACCGCGGAGGCGGTGGCCGCGCTGGGGCTGGTGCTGACGGTCCTCGACGCGTACGCGCTGTACCGCGTGGCGCTGCCGGGCACGGACGGTCTCGGTTACACGGCCGCCGCCACCGCCGTGCTCGCCGCGCTCTGGGCCGGATACGGGACGGCTCTCGGCGCCCTGCGCGGTCCGCTGCCCGCGGCCGTACTGACGGCCCAACTCCCGCTGACGCTCTGGGCGCTGGCCACCGGCTCCACTCCGCTGACGGTCGCCTGGGCCCTGCTGGTGACAGCGGCGCTGGACACCGCGCTCGCGCTGCGTACGGGATCCCGTACGGTACAGGGCTTCGCGGGCGTCGCCGCCGGGACGACCGCGAGCGGAGCGCTGCTGGTGGCCGGGGAACTGTCCGTATCGGCGTGGACACCTCTGACGGCGCTGCGGCCGGGCGCGCTGCTGCTCGCGGCGGCGGCCCTGGGGCTCTTCGTGGCCCGGCGTCGCCAGGCCGAGTGGCGCGCGGTCGCTCTCGCGTGCGCGGCGGTGGCGGGCCTGGCGGGAATCGCGGCGGTCGGTGGAGTGGTGCGTACGGCCGTACCGGACGGCTGGACCGCTCCGGGATATCTGCTGTGCGCCGTAGCGCTGTCGACGGTCGTACGGACGCGGCTGCCACGGCCGCTCGTCCAAGGGCTGGCGGGCGCGGCAGGCGTGGTGGCTGCTCTGTCGGTGCTGTGGGCGCTGCCGTCGGTCGCCGTCGCGCTGCTGGGCGGCGTGGCCGCGATCCCGGAGATCTGGACGGGCCTGCCCGCCGTGCCCTGGCCAGGTCAGCCGACGGCGCCGGTGGTCCTGCTGACGGCGGCCGGCGCGCTCGCCGCGGTGGCCTACGGCCCACGCCGGGACGCACGGGACACCGGAGCCGGAGCCGGAGACGGAGTCGGAGTCGCCACGGTCACGCGCGCGCTCGCGCTCTGCGGCTCCCTGGCGCTCGGCTGGGCGGGTGTGCTGGTGCTGCCGCTCGCCCTGGACGCGGTCTATCCGGTCGTGGTGGCGATGCCACTGGCCCTGACAGCGGCATCGCTCGCGGTGGTCGTGGTCTCGCGCGTCCCCGGAGGCTCGCCGGTGCGGATCACCGCGCTGGTCTGCGCCCTGGCCGGCTCCATCGGCGGCTCACTGGTGTCGCTCGGCAGCCGGTCCGCGACGGTGACCGCGCTCGCCGTGCTGTCGGCCCTGTTCGCCGGAGCCACCGTGGCGGCCGTGGCCGCCACTACCGCCACGCGGGCCACGGAGGCCGTCCGTACCCGCAGTACCCGCGCGGTCCTGGCCTGTACGGCCGTCGCGTACACGACCGCGCTGGTGACAGCCGCGTGCGCGGTGGCCGGGCTGTCCACCGGGACCACCGCCGTGGCCGTTCTCGCGGTGCCCGCGACGGTGGCGCTGCTGGCCGCCAGGCCGTCCACGCGCCCGGTGGCGGTCCCGATCGAGATCACCGCGGCCGGCGCCGCTCTCCTCGCGGTGATCCTGGCCTCGGGCCGGGCGCCCGTACTGGCGCTGGTGCTCGCGCTGTGCGGAGTGATCGCGGCGGGCACGGCGGTACGCGCCGAGCGCCGGACGGTCGCCGGATACACCGCCACGGCGCTGTTCGTCCTGGCCACCTGGGTCCGGCTGGCCGCCTCCGAGGTGTCGGTGCCCGAGGCGTACACACTGCCCGTGACGCTCCCCGCGCTCGCCGTGGGGCTGTTGCGGCGCCGCCGCGATCCGGCGGCCTCGTCATGGACGGCGTACGGCCCGGGCCTCGCGGCGACACTGCTACCGAGCCTGCTCGCGGCCTGGGGCGACACCCACTGGTCCCGGCCGCTGCTGCTGGGAATCGCGGCCCTGGCCATCACTCTCGCGGGCGCCCGGCTGGGCCTCCAGGCGCCGCTGATCCTCGGCGGTACGGTCCTCGCCCTGGTCGCGCTGCACGAGCTGGCACCGTATGTCGTGCAGGTCGTGGGCGCGCTGCCGCGCTGGCTGCCGCCGGCCCTCGCGGGACTGCTGCTGCTCGCGGTGGGTGCCACGTACGAACAGCGCCTCAAGGACGCCCACAAGGTGCGCCGCAGCCTGGGCCGAATGCGCTGACCGGTGGCCGGTGACCGCCGGCGGAACGACGATGTCCCGGAGACCTGTCGGTCTCCGGGACATCGATTCCGGGTGGGCGATACTGGGTTCGAACCAGTGACCTCTTCGGTGTGAACGAAGCGCTCTCCCACTGAGCTAATCGCCCGGGCGCACCACACACATTACCCCATGTCAGCGGTGCTCCACGACGCGTACCGGAGCACCCGGACCAGGGCATCCGGACCAGTCGTCGCCCGGATCAGTCGTCGATCTTCCAGGGCATGACGATCCCGAATTTCCAGACGTAGACCGCGAGCAGCGCGACGACGATCACCAGACCGACGGTGGTGAGGATCACGTTCCGCCGCCGGACCTTGGGATCGAGCGCCTTCTGGGCCGCCTCCGTCACCTTGCGCCGGGTCCAGCGCAGCACCAGCTGGGCCCAGACGAACTCGGTCGCCCAGATCGCCATCCCGCCGAAGATCACCAGCCAGCCGGGGCCGGGCAGCACCAGCATGGCGGCGCCCGCGCCGACCACCGCGAGACCGACCAGGAAGACACCGACCTGCCAGCTCAGATGGAGCGCCCGCGACGCCCGGATGAACCCCGGCGCGCGCGAGCCCAGCTCACGCTCCGGCGCGGCTTTCGGATCTTCCGTCGTCACATCCCCGGCGGCGGCCTCCGGCGTCGTCGGAACGACGACCTGCCCCCGCTCGTCACTCTCCGCATGCATAAGGCCCAACCTACCCGAACCGCTCACATCAC
Source organism: Streptomyces sp. NPDC059743 (assembly GCF_042732975.1). Lineage (NCBI taxonomy): Bacteria > Bacillati > Actinomycetota > Actinomycetes > Kitasatosporales > Streptomycetaceae > Streptomyces > Streptomyces sp. NPDC059743. The sequence continues at coordinate 163,426 of NZ_JBHWGS010000004.1, forward strand.
CGGAATGGCCGTATGACCTGAAGTCACACACCGCTGTACGAGGTACCTGAAGGCGCACAAAAGAGACAGAGGGGTTTACAACGGCACCATAGGTGGCATGTCGAATTCGCCGACGTGCGAATCCCCGAGCGCACACTGAGCGAAAGGCCCTGGCGCTTATGAACACCACGGTCAGCTGCGAGCTGCACCTGCGCCTCGTTGTATCGAGCGAGTCCTCACTGCCTGTACCTGCGGGCCTGCGGTATGACACGGCCGATCCTTATGCCGTGCACGCCACCTTCCACACCGGAGCCGAGGAGACGGTCGAGTGGGTTTTCGCCCGCGACCTTCTCGCCGAGGGGCTGCACAGGCCCACCGGCACGGGCGACGTCCGGGTCTGGCCGTCCCGCAGTCACGGTCAGGGCGTCGTCTGCATTGCTCTGAGCTCCCCGGAGGGAGAAGCGTTGCTCGAGGCCCCGGCGCGGGCCCTGGAGTCGTTCCTCAAAAGGACCGACGCCGCGGTGCCGCCGGGCACCGAGCATCGTCATTTCGACCTCGATACGGAGCTCTCACACATCCTGGCCGAGAGCTGAGCCAGGCAGAGGGCTGCTCGGCGCCGTCCGACTCGGGGAGACGGCGCCGCGCGGACAATCGCATACAGGGAGGACACCGGCGCCGACGCCGCGGAACCCACCGCGACGCCGGCGCCGGTGCGTTCCGGCCGTGTTCCATCGCGTACACGCTCCATTGCCGTACAAGCTCCATTGCCGACACGTTCCCCGCCCGGCCGCCCGGGGCAGCGGCTAAAGTCAGCGGGATTCGGCGGGCACCGGCCCGCGGCAGGCCAGGGAGCGGATCGTGCTGATTCCCCACGACACCAGGATCGCCCTCGACACCGTGGTCGATCTGGTGAACACCGCGCCGGAGGACGGTACGGGCGGTGCGCGGAACGGCACACCCGACGGCCTCGCGGACATCGAGGCGCTGTACGGCTTCGTACGGAGCCACAGCCTCAGCGGAGTGGGCGACCTCGGCCGGCGCGATCTGCGGGCCGTGCTGGAGGTACGGGCGCGTTTCGCGGAGGTGTTCGCGGCACCGGACGCGCGCGCCGCGGCCGATCTGATCAACCGGCTGGTCGCCGCCGCGGGGACGACGCCGCAGCTCACCGACCACGACGGCTATGACTGGCATGTGCACTACTTCGCGCCCGGGGCCTCGGTCGCCGATCATCTCGCCGCCGACTGCGGGATGGCGCTGGCGTTCATGGTCGTGGCCGGTGAGCAGGAGCGGCTGCGCCGCTGCGAGGCCCCGGACTGCGGGCACGCGTTCGTCGACCTGTCGCGCAACCGCTCTCGCCGCTACTGCGACAGCCGCACCTGCGGCAACCGGCTGCATGTGGCCGCGTACCGGGCTCGCCGCAAGGAAGCGGCCGGCTGAGCCTCACAGCAGGAACAGATCGTGCACCGCTGCCATCAGCAGCAGCGAGCCGATCACCGTCAGAAAGATCATCAACGGCGGCTGAGACAGCGCGAAAAGGCAACCGCGCTGCTCATCGGTGGGTACGGGGGTCTCACCCCGGGAGGTATCGAGCATCTCGGGGCGATCATGACGTACCCCGGACCATGCCAATGACCAACACGCGTTTTCGGCGCGGGAGTTCATCATATTCCGTGGACAAATCACTGGAACCGCCGCCGGAACGGCGCTCACCTGCGATCCTTCCGCGAATACGCGATGGGAAGCCGGTCAGATGCCGTGCTTCTTGAGGATGGCCTCGATGTCGCTGAAGTCGTCGGCGGGCTGTGCCGCGCGCTCCTTGGCCTTCGGCTGTACGGCCGGAGCGCTGCCGGGACCGAGCGAGGGCACGGACGCCGCGGGCTCCACCGCTCCCTGCCGTGCCGCCTTGGCGGCCTCCTTGCGCTGCTTACGGGTCCGGCCGCCGCGCCGCTCGATCGCGCGTGTCGTCATGAAGAGCAGCCACGCCACGGCGAGCACGCCGAAGCCCAGCCAGGCCATCGGGCTGAAGGCCGTGTTGGCGGCCCATTTCACGATGCCCGTCATCACCAGGGCCACCGGGACCAGCGCGTACGCCAGAATCCGCGTCGCGGCGAGGAACCGCTTGCGGTAGGCCGTGATCGCGGCGATGCCCACGCCCGCCGCTGACACCGCAGAGCAAATGGTCTCGGCAATCATCGGTTCCTCCAGGCTGAGCGCGTCGTCGGCCGAACACCTTTCCGTACTCCATCCTGCACCTGACCACCTGCTCGGGGCCACGGTGGAGAACGGCGTCCGGCGGATCTCGGGGAGAACTGGGGGACGTCATCCTCCCCAGGTCCCGGTTTTGGGCCCGGGTGCCGCGTCCGGGAGACTGGCCTCCATGAGCGACTTCACCAGCGCCGGATCCGTCGGACCCGTCGTCCTCGATGTCTGGTTCGATCTCCAGTGCCCGGACTGCCACACCGCCCTGGCGGATCTGAGCGCGCTGCGTGCCCGCTACGGCGACCGGCTGGAGACACGGCTGCGGCACTTCCCGCTGGAGCGGCACAAGCACGCGTACGCCGCCGCCCAGGCCATGGAGGAGGCCGCCGAGCAGAGCAAGGGCCGGGCCTACGCGGAAGCCCTGCTCGCCAGGACCGCGGAGCTGAGCGCCGGAGGCGAGCCCGTACTGCTGGAGATCGCGCGCGAGCTGGGCCTGGACGCGGAGGAGTTCGACACCGCCCTGATCGACGGCCGTCATCTGCTGGCCGTCGACGCCGACCAGGCCGAGGGCAAAGCGATCGGCGTGACCGGCACACCGACCTATGTCATCGACGGCGGCAAGAGCCAGGAGGGACTGCGCGCCCGGATCGAGGAGATCGCCGACCGGCTGCTGGCGCGCGAGAGCGCGTAGGCCCGGATCCGCCGCGCTGGCCCCGGCGCGGGCGCGCTGGCCCCGGCGCGGCGACGGGAGCGCTGGGAGCAGGCGGGCGCTCAGAGGAGTGGCTTGAAGAAGTTGCGCTGGGTCGTCCTGTATCCGAGCGATTCATACAGCCGGATCGCCGGTGTGTTGCCCGCGAAGACATGGAGCCCGAGCAGTTCGGAACCGGCTTCCAGGGCGATCCGCTCGGCGTGCAGCATCAGCGCCCTGCCGTATCCCTTGCCGCGCAGGTCCGCCTGCACGGCCACGTCGTACACATACGATCCGGGCCTGCCGGCGCGTACCTCACGAGAGGCGACCCAGACATGGCCGACGGCGCTTCCGTCATGGACCAGGACATGCAGTGCGGCGCCGGGAGTGGCGAGCCCGTCGGGCAGCAGCTCCCGGTGGCTGGCCTCCGACTTGGCGCGGGCCTGCTCGGGCGGTGTGCCTCGGTCGATCCAGCTCTGGGCGTAGTTCTCGACGGCCTGCGCCTCCCACGCCGCGTACTCCGACTCGTTCATGGGACGGCCTGACACGCCCTCCGAGAGTACGGGCGGTTCCGGCGGGAGTTCTTTGTCCATGTTGCGCCCGCGTTCGACATAGCCGAGGGACTCCAGCATGCGCAGCGCGGCCACGGCGTCGGGCGGTACGGAGGCCATCACCTGGCCGCAGCCCCAGCCGCGCAGCACCTCTTCGGCCGCGAGCGCGGCGACGGTGGCCCGGCCGCGCCGCCGGTCGGGTTCGTCGATATGGAGCGCGCGGATGGTCCCGGCCTTGTGGCCGAAGCCGGGATCCGTGGCGATCTCTACCGTTCCGACGGGACGGCTGTTCACGCAGACCTCGTAGGAGCGTGACTTTCCGCCGTCGTCGGTCTGCCGGAGCGGCCCGGTCGGCCGCAGGGTGGTGGTCATCAGGGGAGTTGTACCCGTCGCGCGCGGTGGAGTCATCCGGTTTACGGACCGGAACGGCCCGAGAGTGTCCAGGCCCTGTCCGGCCGGCCGGACGGACCTAGGGATCCAGGTCCGCAGCGGCGCGCTCCTCGAAGAGGCGCATCGCCTTGCTGGTCACCGGGCCCGGCGCGGTGGGGAGTTGGCGGTCGTCCACGCGGTGGACGGCCTGTACATCGCGCAGCGTCGAGGTCAGGAAGATCTCGTCCGCGCGCTCCAGGACGTCCAGCGGCAGATCGGTCTCCCGGGCGCCCGCCCACTCGGCGGCCAGGGCGCGGGTGATACCGGCGAGACAGCCGGAGGCGAGAGGCGGAGTGTGCAGCTCACCGTCGAGTACGACGAAGACATTGGAGCCCGTGCCCTCGCAGAGCGCTCCGACGGTGTTGGCGAAGAGCGCCTCGGAGGCTCCGTGTTCGTGCGCGCGGGCGAGCGCGACGACATTCTCGGCGTACGAGGTGGTCTTGAGCCCGGTCACCGCGCCGCGTTCGTTCCGTGTCCAGGGAACGGTGATGACGGCGGTGGTGTCGGGACGGCGCTTTGTCGCGCTCGCCGCGACGACCAGGGTCGGGCCCTCGTCGCCGCGGTCGGAGCCGAGCGGGGAGAGCCCGCCGGTATAGGTGATCCTGAGCCGTCCCAGCTCCATGGGATTGGCGTCGAGCACGGCCGTACAGGCGTGCCGTATCTCGTCCAGGTCTGGTTCCGCCAGCCCGAGACCACGGGCCGAGCGGGCCAGCCGGCCGAGATGGCGGGTGAGGGCGAAGGGCCTGCCCTGGACGGCCTTGACCGTCTCGAAGATTCCGTCGCCCACGGTCAGGCCGTGATCGAACACGGACACCCGGGCGGCTTCGGCCGTCAGCAGTCCGCCGTTGACCCAGATCCTCATGACGCGGTCCTTCCGGTCGCCTCGTGCCCGCCCGACTCGTACACGCCCGACGCTATCGCGAGCAGTCTGGACGCCTTCAGTTCGGTCTCCTCCCATTCCCCCTCGGGATCCGAGCCCCAGGTGATCCCGGCGCCCGCGCCGAAGCGCAGCACGGGTCCCGCCTCGGTGGCGCGGTCGATCCAGAACGTACGGATCCCGACGGCCAGGGCGCCGGTGCCGCGGTCCGCGTCGACCCAGCCGATGCCTCCGCAGTAGGGACCGCGCGGTGCCGTCTCCAGCTCCTCGATGATCTTCAGGGCGCTGGACTTGGGCGCGCCGGTGACCGAGCCGGGCGGGAAGGCGGCCGGAAGCAGATCCGGCCAGCCGGCCTTCTCGGTGAGTTCGCCGCTCACGGTCGAGACGAGATGGACCAGTCCCGGGTGGGACTCCACCGCGCAGAGCGCCGGGACGGTGACGGAGCCGGTGGCGCAGACACGGCCGAGGTCGTTGCGGACGAGGTCCACGATCATCACATTCTCGGCGTAGTCCTTCGCCAGCAGATCGGCGGCGGTACGGCCGGTGCCCTTGATCGGGCCCGACTCGACGGTACGGCCGTCACGCCGCAGAAACAGCTCGGGCGAGGCGGTGGCGATCTCCACACCGTGGCCGGGCAGCCGGATCGTTCCGGCGTAGGGAGCCGGATTGTCGCGCGCGAGCAGCGACGTCAGCGCGTCGACGTCGGAGGCGGCCGGGTCGGGCAGCGGCGCGGAGAGGACGCGGCAGAGATTGACCTGATAGACATCGCCGGCCGCGATGTGCTCACGGATGCGCCGTACGCCCTCCGTGTACGCGGTGCGATCGAGGGACGACGTCCAGTCACCGGGACCAGGTCCGAGCCACTGGCCCGGTACGGGGATGGGCACGGGCTCGGCCCGTACATCATCGAACCTGGCACAGGTGAGCCGGCCCTCGAAGTCCGCGGCGACGGCCCAAAAGCCGGCGGATTCGAGCGCCTCCGGATCATGGGTGACATCCCGCAGGTCGGTGGCGACGAGGGCGCCGAAGCGGGCCAAAGGAGCGAGATCGTGCACGGTTGCGAGTCTAGAACAGCCTCTGTTGGGCCGCTCCGGGCTGAACGCACGGCGAACGCACCGCAGCACGCTGCGCAAACGCGTTTTTGTGCTGGCCCCGGAATCCGCTAGAGTTCAACACGTCGCCGGGCCGTCCAGACGGGCCGGGAAACGACAGGCGGACGTGGCTCAGTTGGTAGAGCATCACCTTGCCAAGGTGAGGGTCGCGAGTTCGAATCTCGTCGTCCGCTCGATATGGGGGATCCATCCCGTCCCCATGCTCCTGGTGGAGTGGCCGAGAGGCGAGGCAACGGCCTGCAAAGCCGTCTACACGGGTTCAAATCCCGTCTCCACCTCCAAGGACGATTAGCTCAGCGGGAGAGCGCTTCCCTGACACGGAAGAGGTCACTGGTTCAATCCCAGTATCGTCCACTGGATCCTTCTGGATTCCCGCGCGATTAGCTCAGCGGGAGAGCGCTTCCCTGACACGGAAGAGGTCACTGGTTCAATCCCAGTATCGCGCACGCAGTTCGCACGCGGCAGGACCGCAAGATCGCGGGAAATGTCGCGGCATCGCAGGAAACGCAGGTTGACCTGCGCGATTAGCTCAGCGGGAGAGCGCTTCCCTGACACGGAAGAGGTCACTGGTTCAATCCCAGTATCGCGCACCGTCCAAAGCCCCCGGTTGTCTTGACGACCGGGGGCTTTGTCATGGTGTCTCCGGGTCATGGTGTCTCCGGAGGGCTCCAAGCCTTCCGGAGGGCTCCGGGCCTCAGGAGGAGAAGAGCATCCGTCCGAAGCTCTTCTGGCGGTGGTGCCCGCCGTGGTGCGGAGCGCCCCAGGCGGGCGCGGGAGCGGCCGGATAGGCCTGCGGGGCCGGCGGCACGGGCGGCGCCGGCTGCGCCCACTGGGACTCCAGACGGGTCAGGGACTCCAGCTCGCCGTAGTCGAGGAAGATCCCCCGGCAGCCGCTGCACTGCTCTATCTGAACACCGTTGCGGTTGTACGTATGCATCGCTGCGTGGCACTTGGGACACTGCATCGTCGGCTCAGCTCCTCGCCGTTCGTCCGGCATCGCCGGAACATATGCCCGGCGACGGTCGGTTCAGCCTACGACGAGCGCGGGGGCTCCAACTCGGGCGGGAGCGAAGCTATTCGGCCACAGGCGTCGATCATCAGCTGCTCGACCTCGTCGGGATCCCGGTTCTCCGCAACGGACTTGGCGATCGCGAGGGCGGCGGTCTGGACGGTGAGGGCACGGGCCGGGACATCGAGCCGGGGCCAGGGATCGGGGTACGCGGCGGGGTCCGGACCGGGATCCAGGCCGGCGGTGGTGGGTACGGCCGGGCCGCGCGCGGTGCGGTAGGCGCCGAGGAAGCGCTGCCAGATCTCCGGCGGCAGCAACCCGGCCGCGTACCAGGCGGCAGGGCGGGCCAAGTCCCAGGCCGGGTCGCCGATTCCGAGATCGTCCACATCGATGAGCAGCCAGGGACCGTCGGGTGCGGGATGGCGTACGAGCTGGCCGAGGTGCAGGTCGCCGTGGCAGAGAGCGCCCGGCCCCGGCGCGGGCGCCTCGTCACGTGCCCAGGCGGGCAGCCGCTCCCAGGCGCGCAGGACGAGACCGGCGGCGGGATGCGGTCCGGCGGCCCGCATCCGCGCGACGGCGCGGGCGGCCTTGGCAGGCCCGCGCATGGGCGGCAGCCCTCCGGCCGTCCCTCCGGCCGTACGGACGGCCGCGCGGACGGTCTCCAGCGGTACGGAGTGCAGCCGGGCGACCAGGGTGCCCGCCTGCTCCCAGGGCGCGCCGTCGGGATCGGCGGGATCGACAGGGCTTCCGTAGGGCCATGCGGTGACCGGGCGTCCGTGTACCGTCCCGGCTGTCTCGAGCGTCCTGGCCGTCCCGGCGTCTGTCCCGGCGTCCGCGGGAAGCGGCAGCGAGGGCGGCAACGGAGGCAGCGGCGGCAGCAGAATCCCGGCGAGGCGCGGGTGCGCGGCGACGGCGAGCCTGGCGCGGTGGCCCGCCAGGTCCGTACCGTCCGCGTGCGCCTTGGCGACGGCCTTTCCGTGCCGTACGACAACGCCTTCGCCGCGCTCGGCGAGCACGGTCTCCGTATGCCCGCAGGCCCGGCAGCGCGCCAGGTCTGCCAACGGATCCGGCACCGGATCCGCCGCGTGGGCGGCCCGGCGGGCGACGAGCCCGAGCGCACGGACGACGGATACGGTCATGGCCCCCCTGTGCGGTGAATTCCCACGATGCGGCGAATTCCCACGAGAACCTTACGATCCGTACGATCCGCGCGGACAGCGGTCCGGAAGGGCTGACGCGGCGCGCGTGGTGGGCGTACCGTGGGCCGGACAGCGCGATGGCCGGTCAGCTCCCCAGCTGACCGGCCAAACGCTGCCGTCCGCCGCACCCCCGTCCCCACGGGGTTGTTGGCCGGATGTCCCCGACCCGGGCCGCTCTCCCGGGTCCGGGGCGCCGCTCAGCGCCCCAGCATCACGCCCACGGACGACGCTTGTGTGACCACCGCGTCCCAGCCGCCGAAGACGACCACGAGCAGTGTCGCCAGAGGAAGGACCATGGCCGTCGCCACCAGCGGGTGGCGCGGGCCGGACCGGTGTCCGCCGAACGCGGCGAACGCCCTGCGTCCCTGCGTGCGGATCATTGCCCGCGGTGCCGTGCCCGCCATGGTCCCTCTCCTGTCTGTCCGACAGCGGCGAGTGTCGACCTCGGGGGACGAGTGCTGCACCCGCCGCTTGATCTCAACATTAGGGACGCGACAAGCCCGGGTCGTCATGCCCGCGTACCCATTACCGGGCCTCCCGGAGGATGAGCCTCCTGCCGCTGGAGTACTCCCCTGGGTGGAGAGGACGCTTCAGGACTGGGGGTCTTCCCGGAGAGCGCGCTCCGAGGAGTCCTGCCGTGGCATCGGCTGCTCGACCAGCGCGAGCACGCGCGTGGCCATGAACCGGGCCGTCCGCACCACCGAGCCGTTCCGGGTGACTTCGCTCACTTCCACCACGCCCCGGCGTACCGCCGTCTCCACCCGACGGCCCGCTCTGCTCGCCACCACTTCATACGTACGAGTCGTGTCGCCCGCGTCCACGACTATCTCCACCCGGTCACCCTTCACGATCCAATCCCCCTTCTGCGACGGACCTTTGGGATCTCGCACGGGCCAGGAGGACTTGGGATCCGCCGTCCTCTGACCACTCCTCAAGTTTCCCACCCCGCACTGACAATCGGTCGGTCCACGAGGGCGCGGCCTATGAGCGCGCCGGGGCGCGGGTACGTAAGCTGTGCCACGTCACACGGACGACCGGGCAGCGGGGATGGACATGGCGATGATGCGGCTCCGGCGCGAGGACCCGCGTGTCGTCGGTTCGTTCCGGCTCCACCGGCGGCTGGGCGCCGGCGGGATGGGCGTCGTCTATCTGGGTTCCGACCGGCGCGGCCAGCGGGTCGCGCTGAAGGTGATCCGGCCGGATCTGGCGGAGGATCAGGAGTTCCGGTCGCGGTTCGCCCGCGAGGTCTCGGCGGCGCGCCGGATCCGCGGCGGCTGTACGGCCCGGCTGGTGGCCGCGGACCTGGAGGCGGACCGGCCGTGGTTCGCCACGCAGTATGTGCCTGGGCCCTCGCTGCACGACAAGGTCGCCGAGGAGGGCCCGCTGCCGGCCGCCGAGGTGGCCTCCGTCGGCGCCGCGCTCTCCGAGGGCCTGGTGGCCGTGCACGAGGCCGGAGTCGTCCACCGCGATCTCAAGCCGTCGAACATCCTGCTCTCGCCCAAGGGCCCTCGCATCATCGACTTCGGTATCGCCTGGGCGACCGGTGCGAGCACGCTGACGCATGTCGGTACGGCGGTCGGTTCGCCCGGCTTCCTCGCGCCGGAACAGGTGCGTGGCGCGGCGGTGACTCCGGCGACGGACGTGTTCTCGCTGGGTGCGACGCTCGCGTACGCCTCGACCTCCGACTCGCCCTTCGGGCACGGCAGTTCGGAGGTCATGCTCTACCGGGTGGTCCATGAGGAGGCGCATCTCCACGGAGTGCCCGACGCGCTCGCGCCGCTGCTGCGCGCCTGTCTGGCCAAGGACCCGGACGAGCGTCCCAGTACGCTCCAACTGTCGATGCGGCTCAAGGAGATCGCGGCCAGGGAGGCCCAGGGACTCTCGGACAGCCGGCCGCCCGTGCAGCGGGTGCGCGAGCGTGAGGCGCGGGAGCTGCCGACGGGACGGCTGACGGAGCGGTACACGGAGCGCCTGGTCGAGCGCGGCTCCGTGGGCGAGCGCGGTTCGCAGGGCCGTACGGCGAGTGGCTCCGGTGTCGGTTCAGGTGCTGGTTCAGGCGGCGGTTCCGGTTCGTCCGCGTCCCGTTCCGGATCCCCGAGATCCACGGGATCGTCGTCGCGTACGGGCGGCTCCTCGTCCCGTAACGGGAGCTCTCCGTCCCGTACCGGCGGCTCGCGCCCGCAGCAGTCGCGCGGCACCGGGCGTACGGGCGGCGGCAGCCGTCAGCCGACCGGCGGGCGCACGACCTCGGCCGGGCGGCGGCCCGCGAATCCGCGGCTGCTGCGGCAGCGGCTGATCGTCTTTGTCGTCGTGACGCTGATCGTCGCGCTCGGGATCGCGGCGGCGCAGCAGCTCTGAGGCGGCGCGGTGGCTGTGACGCGGCGCGCGGCAGCCGTGATCCGGTGGGTCGCGTGCTTCGGTCCCGCGTCAGTTCGCCGGGCGGCCCGTCGTCACCGCGTAGAACGCGACCGCCGCCGCGGCGCCGACATTCAGCGAGTCCACGCCATGCGCCATCGGGATACGGACCCACTCGTCGGCGGTGTCGAGCGCACGCGCGGAGAGTCCTTCGCCCTCCGCGCCGAGCATCAGCGCGACACGTTCCAGCCGGTGCGGTGCGGCCTCGTCCATCGCGGAGGCCCGCTCGTCGGGAGTGAGCGCCAGCAGCCTGAAGCCCGCTTCCCGTACGGTGTCCAGCGCCCGGGGCCAGCCGTCGAGCCGGGCGTACGGCACGGAGAACACCGCTCCCATGGAGACCTTCACCGAGCGCCGGTAGAGCGGATCGGCGCAGTCCGGCGAGAGCAGTACGGCGTCCATGCCGAGAGCCGCCGCGCTGCGGAAGATCGCGCCGATGTTGGTGTGGTCGTTGACCGCCTCCATGACGGCGACGCGACGGGCCGTACGCAGGACCTCGGCCACGGCCGGCAGCGGCTTGCGCGCCATGGAGGCGAGGGCGCCGCGGTGGACGTGGTAGCCGGTGACGCGCTCGGCGAGGTCCGGGCTCACCGTGTACACCGGAGCGGTGGTCTGCTCGATGACGTCCCGCATGGTGTCGAGCCACTTGGCCGACAGCAGCATCGACCGCATCGTGTATCCGGCCTGCGCGGCCCGGCGGATGACCTTCTCGCCCTCGGCGATGAAGAGACCTTCGGCGGGCTCGCGTCTGCGGCGCAGTTCGACGTCGGTCAGATCGGTGTAGTCGTGCAGGCGCGGGTCGTCGGGATCGTCGATGGTGATGGGTTCAGCCACGGGATGACACTGCCTTGTCCGATCGGGTCCGGGCGGGATGACGGGGCGCTGCGCTGCCGGGGCAGGGGGCTGCGCGCCGCCGAGGGCGGCGGGCCGCGCCACCGGCGGCGGGTGGCCTGGGCGACAGCCTTCAGCGGCCGTCGCCGAGGGCCACAGCCTCGCCGAGGGCCACGACCTCGCCGATGACGATGACGGCGGGAGGCCGTACCTGTTCGGCCCGTACGGCGTCCGCCACGGTCGCGAGCGTGGCGTCCACCCGTCGCTGGGCGGCCGTGGTGCCCTCCTGGATCAGGGCGACGGGTGTGTCGGGTGCCTTGCCGTGTGCGACGAGCGCCTCGGCGATGGCGCCGATCTTGTCGACGGCCATCAGCAGCACGAGCGTGCCGTGGAGCCGGGCGAGCGCGGCCCAGTCGACCAGTGAACGGTCGTCGTCGGGAGCGACATGGCCGCTGACGACGGTGAACTCATGGGCGACGCCACGGTGGGTGACAGGGATGCCCACGGCGCTGGGCACGCTGATGGAGCTGGAGATCCCGGGCACGACCGTGCACGGGATGCCGGCCTCGGCGAGCGCCTGGACCTCCTCCATGCCACGGCCGAAGACGAACGGGTCGCCGCCCTTGAGCCGGACCACGGCCTTGCCCGCCTTGGCGTGCTCGATCAGCGCGTCGTTGATGGCCTCCTGGGCCATGGCGCGGCCGTACGGGATCTTCGCCGCGTCTATCACCTCGACGTGCGGCGGGAGTTCGTTCAGCAGGTCGCGAGGGCCGAGGCGGTCGGCGATGACCACGTCCGCCTCGGCGAGCAGTCTGCGTCCGCGCACGGTGATCAGATCGGGGTCGCCGGGACCGCCGCCGACGAGGGCGACGCCGGGCGTACGGCTGCGGTGGTGAGGCGCGGCGAGGGTGCCGTCGCGCAGGCCCTCGACGATGGCGTCCCGTACGGCGGCGGAACGGCGCGGATCGCGTCCGGTCAGCACGGCGACGGTGACGCCCTCGCTGCGGCCGGTGGCGGGCGTCCAGGCGGTGGCGGCCTCGGCGTCGTCGCTGCGTACGCACCAGACGCGGTGGCGTTCGGCCTCGGCGGAGGCGGTGCGGTTGGCGACGGGATCGCTGGAGGCGATGAGGGCGTACCACGCTCCGGTGAGATCGCCCTCCTCGTAGCGGCGGCGCTCCCAGCGGATCTCGCCGGCCTCGGCCATGGCCTCGACGGACGCCTTCGCGGAGGGCGAGACGAGCACGATGTCGGCGCCGGCCGCGATGAGCGCGGGCAGCCGGCGCTGCGCGACCTGCCCGCCGCCGACGACAACGACGCGCCGCCCGGACAGGCGGAGTCCGACGGGATAGGCGGGGTGCTCGGCGTGCGGCTCGACGTGCGGCGCGTGCTCGGCCATGTCGGTAGGGACTCCTCGGGCGGGCGGGGCGGTGCTGTACTGCCACGGTGGCAGTGGCGGGTGAAGCGGCTGGTGGGACGGGGTACGGTCCCGGCGACCACCTTACGGGGAGGGGACGCGTGGGTCACGGTCGGAGCGGGCCCGCGACAACGGGACCTGTCCCCCACCCCGCCCCTTCCCGAAACCGGGGCAAGCCCCGGACCCCGGGCCTGCGTCGACTGCGCGGCACGAGCAACTCCGGCAGAAGCCACCACACGCCACCGGGCCGCTCACGGCCCGAACCTCCGGCCCCATGGCGGCGGCCACGCCGGCCGCACGGCACAAAAAGCTGAAACACCCCAGCGGGCAGCTCCGGTACGAGCAGTGGGAACGCCCGGAAGGCCGGTACGCACCGCCAGGCGCCACCGCACGGCGCCGGGCCGTTCCACCCGAGCCACCGGCCCCGTGGCGGTGGCCGCGTCCGCTGCGCGGCGCGAGAAGCTCAAACGCCCCTTCGGGACAGCTCCGGCAGAAGCCGCCACACATCGCCGGGCCGCTCACAGCCCGAACCTCCGGCCCCATGGCGGCGGCCACGCCGGCCGCGCGCCACAAGAGGCTGAAACACCCCGTCGGACAGCTCCGGTACGAACGATGGGAACGCCCGGAAGACCGGTACGCACCGCCAGGCAGTCCGGTCGGTCTCTGTCGCCGACGTGGCCGCCCGGCTGGGCTGGAGGCCCGGTTACGGACAGCCTCCGCGCCGACGCCGGCCGCAGCGGCTGGTGCCTCGGGATACGCAGCCTCGTGTCGGCCGTGCGGCACCGTTTTCCCGGAGTGTCCGGCGCGGGGATCCGGGTCGCCCGGTCGGGTGGCCTTCTGCGCCGAGACGGCCACCGCTGCGGGCCTGGCCCGGAACGTGGACGGGCTGCGCCGCGCGCCCGTGCCCGTTGGGCCCCTGGGCCTGGGGGCAATCCGGTCGGATGGGCTCCGGTGCCGACGTGGCCACCGCTGCGGGGTTGGTGGCCCGGGGCGCGAACCCACACCGAGCACCCGACCCAGCGGCGCGCGGCACAGGGCCCGCGTCCCGGGCGAGACCGGCCGACCAGGCACGCACAAGCAGGAGCTGACGCCCGCTGGGCGCCCGGCCCAGGCAGCGCGCGCCGAAGCGCGCGTACCAGCGGCGTCGCCGACGGGCGGCAGCCCCTACCGGGCCCCGGCGCCGACGTGGCTACCGCCACAGGGCCGGTGGCTCGGGTGGAACGGCCCGTCGCCGTACGGCGACGCCTGTCCCCGGGCTGGAGGCCCGATGCGTGGCGCAGCCCGTCCGAGTTCCGGGCCGTAGGCTCGCAGCGGTGGCCGTCTCGGCGCAGAAGGCCGCCCGACCGGGCGGCCCGGATACCCGCGCCGGACAGTCTGGGAAAACGGTGCCGCACGGCGCGAGGCTGCGCGTATCCCGAGCCACCAGCCCAGCAACTCCGTGCCGGATGTACCCGACGCGCGCGGAGGCTGTTCGTAACCCGGGCCTCAGCCGGGCGGCCACGTCGGCGCCGGAGACCGACCGACCGGACTGCCCTGCCCCCGGGCCGGAGGCTCGATGCGTGGCGCAAGCCGTCTGCGTGCCGGGGCACCGGGCCCCACCGGACCGGCGAAGCCGTACGCCGGCCCGGCGCTACTTCTCTGTTACTCCCGCCGAGTCGAACGTCGCCACCTCGTGCATCGCCCGGGCCGCGCTCTGTACCACCGGGAGGGCCAGGAGGGCGCCTGTGCCCTCGCCCAGGCGGAGGTCCAGGTCGACCAGCGGGCGGAGGCCGAGTTTGTTGAGGGCTGCCACATGGCCCGGTTCGGCGCTGCGGTGGCCGGCGATGCAGGCGGCCAGGGCCTCCGGGGCGATCGCTCGGGCGACCAGGGCCGCCGCGCCCGCGCTGACGCCGTCGAGGATCACCGGCGTACGCAGGGACGCGCCGCCGAGCAGGAAACCGACCAGTGCCGCGTGCTCCAGGCCGCCCACCGCGGCGAGGACGCCGACCGGGTCGGCCGGGTCCGGGCGGTGGAGTTCGAGGCCACGGCGTACGACATCGACCTTGCGCGCGTGCATCTCGTCGTTGATGCCCGTGCCACGCCCGGTGACCTCCATCGGGTCCTGGCCGGTGTAGACACAGATCAGCGCGGCGGACACCGTCGTATTGGCGATGCCCATCTCACCGGTGAGCAGCGCCTTGTTGCCCGCCGCCACCAGATCACGCGCCGTCTCGATACCGACCTCGATCGCGGCCAGCACATCCTCACGGCTGAGCGCCGGTCCCGTCGTGAAGTCCGCCGTACCGGCCCGGACCTTACGGGGCAACAGCCCCGGCGTCGCCGGGAGTTCGCCCGCGACGCCCACGTCGATCACACACACCTCCGCGCCCACCTGGTTCGCGAACGCGTTGCACACCGCGCCGCCGCCCAGGAAGTTGGCCACCATCTGGCCGGTGACCTCCTGCGGCCAGGGAGTCACGCCCTGCGCGTGCACACCGTGGTCGCCCGCGAAGATCGCCACCGCCGCCGGCTCCGGGATCGGCGGCGGGCACAGCCGCGACAGACCGCTGAGCTGTGCCGCGATGATCTCCAGCATGCCGAGCGCGCCCGCGGGCTTCGTCATCCGCTTCTGCCGCTCCCACGCCTCCCCCAGCGCCTTGGCGTCCAGCGGACGGATGCTCGCGATGGTCTCCTGGAGGAGATCGTGCGGCTCCTCGCCGGGCAGCGCCCTGCGGCCGTACGTCTCCTCGTGGACGACCCATGACAGCGGCCGGCGCTTCGACCAGCCCGCCTGCATCAGCTCGGGCTCCTCGGGAAACTCGTCGACGTATCCCACGCACAGATACGACACGACTTCGAGATGCTCGGGCAGGCCCAGCGCGCGGACCATCTCGCGCTCGTCGAAGAAGCTGACCCAGCCGACGCCGAGCCCTTCCGCGCGGGCGGCGAGCCACAGATTCTCGACGGCGAGCGCCGAGGAGTACGGCGCCATCTGCGGCTGGGTGTGCCGACCGAGAGTGTGCCGGCCGCCGCGCGTCGGATCGGCGGTGACGACGATGTTCACCGGCGTTTCGAGGATGGCCTCGATCTTCAGTTCCTTGAACTGCTTCGCCCGGCCCTTGGGCAGCGACTTGGCGTACGCGTCACGCTGACGCTGCGCCAGCTCGTGCATGGAACGACGGGTCTCGGCGGAGCGGATGACGACGAAGTCCCAGGGCTGCGAGTGGCCGACGCTGGGCGCGGTGTGCGCGGCTTCCAGGACGCGGAGCAGTACCTCGTGCGGGATGGGATCGGAACGGAAGCCGTTCCTGATGTCGCGCCGTTCGCGCATCACCCGGAGCACGGCCTCGCGCTCGGCGTCGTCGTAGCCGGAGGGTGCGGCGGTGCCTTCCTGCGGGACGGGCGCGGCTTCGGGCACAGCCTGGGCCTCGGGTGCGGCTTCAGCTTCGGCCTCGGGCTCGGGTGCGAGTACGGGTACGGGTACGGCTTCAGCCTCGGGCGCAGGTACGGGCGCGCGGTCGGGCTCCGGTGCGTGTACGACTTCGGGCACGGGCTCCGGCTCGGGCGCTGCCGCGAGCTCGGGCGCCTGTACAGGCACAGGCTCGGGCTCCGGTGCGGGCTCGGCTACGGCCAACAGCTCTTCCGGCGCCTGGACCGGCTCCTCGGCCGTCGGCGGCTCCATCACCGGCGTCGGCTCGGGCTCAGGTGCGGGAACAGGTTCCGGTACGGGCTCGACGGCGACAGCCTCGGCCTGCCGGACGGCCTCGACCGGCTCAGGTTCCGGCACGGGCTGTGGCTCCATCACGGGCTCCGGCTCCGGTCGCGCCGGGGCCTCGGGCACGACCGTTTCTGCTCGCACCTCGGGTGCTTCCGGTGCCGCCGGTGCCGTTGTCGGCGGCTCGGCGCCCCATGGCGCGCCCGGCTGCGGCGGAATCTCGCCGAGCTGCGGCCCCGGCAGTACGGCCGGCTCCTCGCGCGGGACGTCCAGATACTCCGGACCCGTGGTGGGCGGTCCCTGCGTCTGGGCCCGGACGCGGACGGACTGCGTGGGCGTACCCGCCGGGCCACGGTCCGCGAGCGAACGCACCACACCGCCCGTCGGGTCGGGCACGGGCGGGCCCATGTGCAACGGGCGGCGCGGTGGAGTCGGGGCCGGTACGGGCGGAGCGGTCGCCATGGGCGAGGGAATCCGTACACCGTTGAGGTCCACCGAACCGGAATCCCGGCCACCGGCCTCATGCGCGCCCGGCCGGTGCAGATTCCGTCCACGCCCGATGGAACCTTGCTGCGACTCCTGTACTGGCTCCTGCTGGAGTGCCTGCTCCGCTTCCTGCGGAGCGGCCGGCGCCACGGCAACCGCCTCC
Organism: Streptomyces sp. NPDC059743; assembly: GCF_042732975.1. Lineage (NCBI taxonomy): Bacteria > Bacillati > Actinomycetota > Actinomycetes > Kitasatosporales > Streptomycetaceae > Streptomyces > Streptomyces sp. NPDC059743. Next base: position 180,469 of record NZ_JBHWGS010000004.1, read on the forward strand.
GGCTCGACGGCAGGAACGGCCGGAACCTCCTGGACCGGCATGACGAACTCGCCCGAGGCAGAGCCATCGGCAGAGACAGAGACAGAGGCATTGGCGGAAGCCTCGGCCACCGTGACCGGGCCCTGCTGCGCCTGCGCCTGCGCCTGCACCTGCACCTGCTCCTGTACCTGTACCTGCGCCTGGAACTCGGGCTGCCCCACGAACTCCGCCTGGGCCAGGACCGCGGGCTGCGCCGGGACTTCGGCCTGGATCTGTGACACCGGCTCCACCATCGGCGCCGGCTGTTCTATGGGCGGCGCCTGCTGCTGAACCGGCATCGGCTCGGGAACGGCATATCCCTCAGGACCGGCGAACTGCTCCGGAGCGAACCTCTCGGACACGTCGGACACCGCGAACCCATCAGGCACCGCGAATCCCTCGTGCCCGGTGAAGCCTTCGGGCCCGGCGAAGCCTTCCGGTCCGGGATACCCCGCAGGCGCGGCGTACCCGTCCGGCGCGGCATAGACGGCGGGCGCCTCCGCCGGTACCACCTGGGGATCGCTCCACCCCCCTTGCGCGCTCGGCATCAGCAGCAGATCTTCTTCCTCGGTGACGGTCTCGGAGGGGTCCAGGTAGGTGTACGCGCCGGGAGCGGGGATGCCCGGCTGCTCCACCATGCCTGCGTTCTCCGGCAGTCCCTCGCCCAGGACCTGGCCGGTGTCAGTCATGCGTACCCCTCGCCCATAGGTTGTGCTCCTTCGGCCCGTCACCCGGGGCGCCCGATCCGCGGCGCTTCCGGCGCCCGTCAGGAACAACGAGCGTGAGCGCCGCGCGGCACGAACGGCGCGCGGTCACCCCGAAGTCTCGCGGCTTCGCGCGGCCTTTCGCAGCCGGGACAGTGGATCTGTCCCGGCCCGCTGTGGGCTGCGCCACGTCGCGCGTCCCCCCGGTGTCGCCGTACCACATGAGGGCCCAAAACGGGCCCCTTTTCCGGACATTGACTAACGAAGTGACGAACGCCCGGCTGCGGTACAACGATCGGCCAGCCTACCGCGCGCGGCGCCGGAACAGGGTCAGGGGGCGCTCTCCGGACGCTGTCCGGAGACCAGGAAAACGACGGAACGCTCCCGCTCCGTCCATGCGCCGGTGTCGAGGTCGACGGACTGGAGGAGCACGCACTCCACCTCATATCCGCCTCCCGCCAAGGCCGTTCCGACGGCCTCGGCCTCGTCGCGGGTGGCCGCGTGGGTGACGATGCGCTCGGGCCTGCGGTCGGCGCAGGCGGTGACCACATCGATACCGCCGCCGCCGATCCGTACGACATCCGGTTCAGGCAGCCGTTCGAGCACCTGCGGCGCCCGGCCCTGGACGACCTGCATCTGGACGCCCGCGCGGCGGGCGGCGGCGGCCGTACTGGCGCAGGCTCCCGGCTCGTCGTCCACGGCGATCACGGCCGCGCCGAAGCGGGCTGCCTCGGCGGCGAGCGCTCCGCTGCCGGAGCCGATGTCCCAGATCAGATCGCCGGTACGGGCTCCCAGCCGGGCCAGTTGGGCGGCGCGCAGCCAGGTCGACTCGCCCTCGTCGAGTTCGATGCCGTACTCCGCGGTCGGCAGGGCCCAGCCACGGCCGGCCGGCGGATAGCCGGGATCGCGTCCGGCGATCCAGCCGCCGGTCGGCGAGACGGCCGTGCCGACGCCGCCGATGACGATCACCACATTGGGGTCGCGCCAGACATGGTCGGCGGCCTTGTCGGAGGTGAGGACGCTGACCTGTTCCCGCTCGGTGCCCAGTTCCTCGCAGATGACGAAGGTGCGGTGGACGCCGTCGAGGAGCAGGGCCAGTTCGGCCGGCCCGGCGCCCGGCGAGGTGAGGACGGCGACCTTGGTGTGCGCCCGGCAGACATTGACGGCGCGGCGGAGCGTACGGCGGTGGGCGACGACGATCTGGGCGTCGTCCCAGGCCATCCCGGCGCGCGCGAAGGCACCGGCCACGGCGGAGACCGCGGGGACGACTTCGACCTCCAGACCGTGTTCGGGCGCGCGGAGCGTCCGTACGACACCGAAGAAGCCCGGGTCCCCGTCGGCGAGCACCACGGCGCTCCCACGGTGACCGGCGATCCGTCGGGCCGCGAGATCGATGGAGCCGAGCCGGATGCGTTCGGCGTCGGGCGGCACCTCGGGAAGAGCAAGATGGTGGGCGGCTCCGGCCACCAGGGTGGCGGCCGAGAGGGCGGCTCCGGCAGCAGCGGTGAGCGGCGAGCCGTCCCAGCCGATCACCGTGACGCGGTCGGCCATCGTCGTCAGTCTCCCGAGAGTCGTCGCTTACGTCGAGTGGTCGCGTGGTCGTGCGTGAAACCGATGGAACCGATGGAACCGATACGGGCACTTCGTCGCCGGTGGCTGCGGGCAGCACAAGGCACGGTGAGAGTACCTGGCCAGGCACGGAGAACGTCGGGCGGTGGGTCGGGACGGCCCGTGGTGGCAGGACGCCGCCGTCGGTGCCGTCCACTCCGATTGGTGCCGTCCGTTCCAGCCGGTGCGGTCCGCTCCAGCCGGTGCCGTACGTTCCAGCCGGTGCGGTCCGTTCCGGTCGCCGCCGTCAGTTCCAGTCGGTGAAGGACGCGTAGCCGCCCGCGTCGGCCATCTGCTCGGCCACGCCTTCGAGATCCTCGGGCAGCAGGCCCCAGACGATCAGATCGGTGCGGATATCGGTCCAGCCGCCGTCCTCGGTCTGCGTTCGCGCTATCCAGGCATTGCGCAGCACACCCTCGCTGATGCAGCCGATCTTCTGCGCGACCTGCTGCGAGGCGGTGTTGTCGGCCGGTGTCCGCACTTCGATGCGCTCGAACTTCTGGTCCCGGAAGAGCCACTGCGCGACCGCGAGCGCCGATTCCGTGGCGTATCCCTCACCGCGCGCCCAGGGAGCGGTCACATAGGCCATCTCGGTGGAGAGCGCGTGCCAATTGGTTCTCCGCAGCCGCACGATGCCGACGAGCCGCTGGGTGAGGAACTCGGTGACGGCGAAGGCGATTCCGCGGCCTGCCACACGCTCGGCGGGCGCGATACTGGCGACCCACTGGTCGGCGTCCTCGCGCGTATACGGATGAGGCACGGGCGTCCAGGCCGTGATCAGTTCGTCGTTCATCATTTCGATGTGCGCCGGGATGTCCGCCGTCTCGAAGGCGCGCAGCACCAACCGCTCCGTGCTGATGGAAACGTCCGGAAAGGTGGTAGTCATGCGCAGCTCCATGCCTCAGTCCGTCGTAAATGCACAGCATGCAGCATCGGACGGTGATGCGCATGGCCGGGTCCGGGTGGATGCGTGGGCCCCGCGTACGGAAGACATACGCGGGGCCCACACCGAAGGACTCGGAGACAAGAACGTTACTGCTCCGGCCACTTGAGCGACACACTGACCGCCCGGAAGCCGCCGGAGGCTACTGGACGGTGCCGAAGACGGGCACGACCGAGCCGTCGTAGGTGTCCTCGATGTACTTCTTGACCTCGGGCGAGTTGAGAAGCGTCGCGAGCTTCTCCACTCGGGCGTCCTTCTCATTGCCGCGCTTGACGGCGAGGAAGTTGGCGTACGGGTTGCCCTCGGACTTCTCCAGCGCGAGCGATTCCTGAGCGGGCTTCAGGCCGGCCTCAAGGGCGTAGTTGCCGTTGATGATGGCGGCGTCGACATCATTGAGGGCGCGGGGCAGGGTGGCGGCCTCCAGCTCCTTGAACTCGATGCCCTTGGCGTCCTTGATGTCGGAGAGATTGGCGTCGATTCCCGCGCCGTCCTTGAGCGTGATCACACCGTTGTCCGCGAGCAGCTTCAGCGCGCGGCCCTCATTGGTGGTGTCATTCGGAATGGCGATGCTCTGACCGGACTTGATGCCCTTGAGATCGTCGATCTTCTTGGAGTAGAGACCGAGCGGTTCCAGATGGACATTGACGACGGGCACGATGTCGGTGCCGTTCTTCTTGTTGAAGTCGTCCAGATAGGGCTTGTGCTGGAAGAAGTTGGCGTCGACCTCGCCGCTCTGGGTCGCGGTGTTCGGCAGGACGTAGTCCGTGAACTCCTTGACCTCCAGCTTGAGTCCGGCCTTCGCCGCCAGATTGTCCTTGACGAAGTTCAGGATGTCGGCGTGCGGTACGGGAGACGCGGCGACGAGCAGCGGCTTGGACGTGTCGGCCGAGGCACCGGAGCCCGCCTTGTCCGAGGCGCCCGGATCGGAGGACGTGCCGCAGGCGCTGAGGCCCAGGCTGAGGACGACGGTGGCGGCGGCAGCCGCGGTGAACTTGACGGTGGTACGCACGAAGAGTGCCTCTTTCCACTGATGCGGGTGACGGAGCCCGGACAAGGAGTGCGGGCTGTGTGGGAGGTGGGGCGTGGGGGAACTTTGGGGCGCGGCGGCTCAGGAGGCCGTACGGCCGCGGCGCGCCAGCAGGCGCCCGACACCGTCGCCGAGGAGCTGTACGGCGGTGACGATCATGATCAGGACCACGACCGTGGCCACCATGAAGCCGTTCTCGAAGCGCTGGAATCCGTAGGTGACGGCCTTGGATCCCAGGCCCTCGCCGCCGACCGCGCCGGCCATGGCCGAGTAGCCGATAAGGGCGATGACGGTGGTGGTGACGCCGGAGACCAGCGACGGCAGGGCCTGCGGCAGCAGCACCTTGCGGACGATGGTCGGGACGGAGCCGCCCATCGCCTGCACGGCCTCGACCAGTCCGTGGTCGACCTCACGGATCGAGGTCTCCACGAGGCGCGCGAAGAACGGGATGGCACCGACCGCGAGCGGCACGATCATCGCTGTGGGCCCGATGAAGGTGCCGACGACCAGCGTGGTGAACGGGATCAGTGCGATCAGCAGGATGATGAACGGCAGTGAGCGGCCGATGTTCACGATCACACCGACGGTCTTGTTCACCGGCGCGTTCTGGAGCAGTCCGCCCTTGTCGGTGAGGACCAGCAGAACACCGAGTGGCAGTCCGCCGACGACGGTGACGAGCGCGGACCACAGCACCATATAGAGGGTGTCGAGAGTCCCTTGGGCCAGCAGCGGCTGCATCTCCGACCAGGTCATTTGGCATCTTCCTTCACCAGTACGGGCGTCTCGCCCTCGGCGGACCCCGCGTCTGCGGACTGTTCGGGGACGGAGCCTTCGGCGGCGGGCTCGTCGTCCACCACCTCGGCCTGGAGTCCCTGCTCCCGCAGAAAGCCGATCGGCACGACGTTCTCCTCGTAACCGCCGGGCAGTTCGATCCGCATCCGGCCGATCTGCCGACCCGCGACGGTGTCCATCGAGGCGCCCAGGATCGAGATGTCGATGTTGTACGTACGGGAGAGCTGCGAGATCACCGGCCGGGTGGCGGCCTCGCCCTGGAACGTGACGTCGATGACCGTACGGCCCGGGCCCGACGGCGCTCCGCCCACCGGGAACAGCTCCTGTGCGAGCTGCGAGCCGGGCGTGGCGAGCAGTTCGCCGACCGTGCCCGACTCGACGATCCTGCCCTTCTGCATCAGCGCGGCCGAGTCGCAGATCGTCTTGACGACTTCCATCTCGTGGGTGATGAGCAGCACGGTCAGTCCGAGCTGCTGGTTGAGATCGCGCAGCAGTTGGAGGATCGAGCGGGTGGTCTCGGGATCGAGGGCGCTGGTCGCCTCGTCGGAGAGCAGCACCTTGGGATCGCCGGCCAGGGCGCGGGCGATACCGACCCGCTGCTTCTGGCCGCCCGAGAGCTGGGCCGGATACGAGGTGGCCTTGTCGGCGAGTCCCACCAGGTCGAGCAGCTCCAAAGCGCGGCGGGCGCGCTCCTGGCGGGTGATGCCGAGGATCTCCAGCGGCAGTTCGACATTGTCCTTGACCGTGCGGGAGGACAGCAGATTGAAGTGCTGGAAAACCATGCCGATCGCACTGCGCGCCCGCCGCAGCTCCTTGCCCGCGCGCCTGCCGCGACCGGCGAGCGCGGTGAGGTCCTGGCCGTTGACGATCACCCGGCCCGCGGTGGGACGTTCGAGGAGATTGACGCAGCGGATGAGCGAGGACTTGCCGGCGCCGCTCTGTCCGACGACGCCGAAGACCTCGCCCTCGCGGACATGGAGGTCCACGGAGTCGAGAGCGGTGACTTCGCGGCCTCGTGATGTGGCGGACCGGTAGATCTTCGTCAGGCCCGTGGTAGTGATCACTGGGGTATCCATCACTGTCGAGTGCGCGGCGAGGTGTCCGCCGGCACGGGGCATTCGTCATTCGGACGCTTCACGCCGAGACGGTGGGTGAACCGGGAGCAGGCGCGTGCGAGGCAGACCGGGCCGCTCCCGCCGACAGTCCGGACCATGGCGGGCATGGCGTACGGAATCGGCGCGGCGGCGCGGCTGTCAGGTCCCGCTTCGGGGCGCGGGACTCAGGCAGGGGCCCTCAGTTGGCGCACATTCGACACAGACAACGAGCACCGGGCGTCGTGATCGCCTCGGTCGCGGGAACGCGGTAGCTCATCGTGGTCATGCGATAAGTAAAGCAGACATCAAGAGAGCCCTCGGGGGCTTGTCCGTATATCGGACGCCTTTGTCTCACCGTTGTGGCCAACGCCACGGTCCACCGCTCCTCGTGGGCCCGGGGGCGCGCGGCGGGTGCATTTCGGGCCGTAATACGCTCGGGCCATGCTCGTCGCCCTGACGGTCGCGGTCTCCGTGGCCGCGCTCGCCCTCGCCGCCTGGTGCGGTTTCGCCGCCTACCGCGACCAGCCCACCAAGGACTGGCACTTCATCGGCATGGCCGTGGTGGCCGCGCTGACGCTCGTCCAACTGGTGATCGGGATCGTGCAGCTCGCGCGCGGGGAGAAGGCCGACCAGGGCTCGGTGATTTTCGTCTCGTATCTGATCGGCGCGCTGCTGGCGGTGCCGGCGGCCGGCTTTCTGTCGCTGGCCGAGCGGACGCGGTGGGGTTCGACGACGGTGGCCGCGGGAGCGGTCGTCCTGGCCGTGCTGGAAGTACGGCTCCATGACATCTGGGGAGGCTGACGATGGGCGAGCCCACCACCGGCGCGAGAACCACGGGAACGGAACAGAAGGAAGGCCGGGTGAACGAGCCGACGCCGGCGGGTGAGGAGTCCGCGGCCCGGCTGGTCCGTGGGCCCGGTCTGCTGCTGGTCTGGCTGTACGGCGTGATGTCCGTCGGCGCGGTCTCCCGGTCCGTCTACCAGATCGCGACCGAGTTCGAGCACGCGCCGCTCGCCTACTCGCTCTCCGCCGTGGCGGCTCTGGTCTACGCGTTCATCACCTACACGCTCGTACGCGGCGGGGAGACCGCCCGGAAGGCGGCGCTGGTGTGCTGCGCCGCCGAGCTCGCGGGTGTACTGACCGTCGGGACCTGGACGCTGGCCGAGCCCTCGGCCTTCCCGGACGCCACGGTCTGGTCGGACTACGGCATGGGCTATCTCTTCATCCCGGTGCTGCTGCCGGTCACCGGCATCCTGTGGCTGCGGAAGGCCCGCCGCTAGGTCGTGTCTGACAAATAGCGTCGTCCGCCCGCAGGGCGGGGCTCGCGGCGTCTGGTGCGTGCGATCGCAAGGCGGAGGATCGCCCGTGTACTGGACGTACTCGGGCGACTCCGACAACGCGGCGAGCGTGCGTGCCAGGCGTCGTGAGCCAGACGGGATGTGGCAGACACGGCCTAACGCGGCGGACGGGATCCGCGTCAGCGTCAGGCACTGGCCGCGTACACGTTCGCGCCGGCCGGCTTCTCCAGGGTGACGAGCCGCAGACGCGGGCCTATCTGTTCCGTCGACACGGGCAGGTAGCCGCGGCTGCGGTAGAGCCGCAGATTGCCCTCGCTGCGATGCCCGGTGAAGAGCTGGAAGCGCTTGGCCGCCGGCTCGCCCGTGAAGTGGTTCTCTATGGCGTCGAGCAGCCGGCCGCCGAGGCCGTGGTGGCGCAGCCGGGGATGGACGATGAGCTTGGCGATCCGGGCGGTGCCCGTCTCCTCGACATATCCCCTGACGGACGCGACCACTTCATCACCGAGACGCGCCACCAGGCAGTGCCCACGGCCGAGTTCGGCCTTGAGATCGTCGAGCGTCTGGGTCAGCGGCTCGATGGTGTAGTCGCCGTACAGCTCGGCCTCGTTCTGGTAACACAAGTACTGCAACTTCAGAATGTGCTCCGCGTCCTGTGCGCTCGCCGCTGAGATGGTCACGCTCATGCCCATGTGTGCATGCCTCCCGCTCACCTGATCCGCCGGTTGTTTACCGCTCCCTTCCCCGTGGTTCAGGAGCCGCAACCTCCGTCATCAGCATTCTGCGCAGGCATCCCACACATCTCGATCGCAAAGGGCCCAAACTGCCCTGTGACATACCCAACTCGCCCGCGATTTCGCGGTAGGTCGGGTCTTTCGGCGACAGCATCGCGGTCAGCAGCCGGGGACAGTGCCCGGGTGTACGGCCGACCGCCGCGCGGAGCGTACGCCTCCGGTCGGTGCGCAGCGCGGCGTGCTCGGGATCGGATTCGGGACCGGCGGGCGGTTCGTCGCGGTACAGGTGCTCGTCGGCGGCGGTACGGCGGGCGCGGTGCGCTTCCTCGCGTACGGCGTCCCGTACCCAGTGCGCGGGATCGGCGGGCGGGCCCTCGCCGTCGAGCCGCTCCAACAGCCGTACCCAGACGTTCTGTTCGAGATCGCCGGCCTCGATGCCGGTGCCCGGCGACTCGGCCGCGGCCTCCGCGCTCACCAGCGGGCGCAGCGTACGGACGAGATCCGGCACATGCGGTGGCGGCACATGCGGCGGCTCGGGCCACGTGGGCGGTGGAGACGGGCGGCAGGGAGTAATGGCGACTGGGCGTGGCGCGGTGGCTCGCATGGGCGTCATGCCCGGCGTGACGTTCCGGCGGTGCCGGACGGTTGCTCCCCGGCCGGGCGGTCACCCGACCGGGGAACGCGCGGTCAGCGGCTGACGAAGTCCGCCCGCGCCAGCAGGCCCGTGTCCGGGTTGTCGGTGAAGATCCCGTCGATACCGGTCGCGAAGTAGGCCCGGAAGGCGCCGAAGGCGTCGCCGTACGCGTTCGGGTCCGTGCCACGGCGGAACTCGGCGGGCAGGAAGGAGTTCTCGTTGCGCATCGTGTACGGGTGGAGGACGAGGCCCTTGGCGTGCGCGTCCCGTACCAGCGTGGTGGGCGTGGTGAGCCGGCCCGCGGAGTCCTTCGGGATGATCAGGTCGAGCGTCGGGCCGAGGCCCTGCGCGAAGGACGCGATCCACTTCAGGCCCTCGGGCTTGACCAGGTCGTCGACCTTGCGCGGGTCGCCCGTCACCTGGAAGTCCCACGGGCGCGTCCCGGCACCGGAGAGCAGCACGACGCCGGGCGAGTCGACCAGCTTGGCCAGCCGCTGGATGCTGGTGGGCTCGAAGGACTGGAGGAAGATCGCGGAGTCCTTGCGGTCACGTCCGTAGCGGCGGAGCAGCTTCGCGAGGCGCTCCTCCAGGCCGAGGCCGATGCCACGGAAGTAGGTGGGGTGCTTGGTCTCGGTGTAGAGCCAGACCCGGCGGCCGAGCTTGCGGCCCTGCTCGTCCGCCCAGCGCAGCACCTCTTCGAAGGTCGGGATCTCCCAGCGGCCGTCGTAGACCGTGCTGTGCTGGCGGGTGCCCGGGATGCGCTCCTTGGCGCGCAGCGTCTTCAGCTCGGCGAGCGTGAAGTCCTCGGTGAACCAGCCCGTGATGCTGACACCGTCGACGGACTTGGTGGTCTTGCGGCTCGCGAACTCCGGGTGGTCCGCGACATCGGTGGTGCCGGTGATGTCGTTCTCGTGACGGCACACCAGGTGTCCGTCCTTGGTGGGCACCAGGTCCTGCTCGATCACATGCGCGCCGAGGTCCAGGGCGTGCTGGTAGGAACCCAGGGTGTGCTCCGGGCGATAGCCGCTGGCCCCGCGGTGACCGACGATCGTGGGCACGGGCAGCTCCGGGCGGGACGGGTGGTGGCCACCGTTCCGTCCGCGCTCCGTGGCCTGCGCCGCGGCGGGCAGTGCCATGGCGGCGGCCGAGCCGAGCACCGCCGCTCCCAGTACGGTCCGCCTGCCGGGCGTGTTGCGCGCACCCTGTGTCATGAACGCTCCTTGTTGTGGTGTTCTGTGCCTGTCAAGCGAGGCCGAGCGTAGGCGGCGCCGTCTTCCGCGTGGGAGACCTTGGACGAACGTGACGGAAACACACGTCAACACTGCGTATCCAGCCAGTGAACCCGATGTGCGAACCCAGTGAGCCGCGAGTAACGTGCTCACCTGCGGAGATGTTCGCCTCCGTCCACCACCGTCCCACGACACCGGAGGAACCGTTGTCCCGCTTCGCGCTCATCAAGGCAGCGCTCGGACCGATCATGCGCCTGATGTTCCGCATCCGTGTGGAGGGCGCCGAGAACATTCCGGGGAGCGGGCCGGTGATCCTCGCCGGCAACCATCTGACCTTCATCGACTCGATGATCCTGCCGCTGGTCTGCGACCGTCAGGTCTTCTTCATCGGCAAGGACGAGTACGTCACGGGCAAGGGACTCAAGGGCCGGATGATGGCCTGGTTCTTCACCGGTGTCGGCATGATCCCGGTGGACCGCGACGGCGGGCGCGGCGGTGTGGCGGCGCTGATGACGGGCCGTCGGGTGCTGGAGGAGGGCAATGTCTTCGGTATCTATCCGGAGGGCACCCGCTCTCCCGACGGCCGGCTCTACCGGGGCCGTACGGGCATCGCGCGGCTGACGCTGATGACGGGCGCGCCGGTGGTGCCCTTCGCGATGATCGGTACGGACAAGCTCCAGCCGAACGGCACGGGCATGCCGCGCACGGGCAAGGTGACGGTGCGCTTCGGCGAGCCGATGGAGTTCTCGCGGTACGAGGGCATGGACCGCGACCGGTATGTGCTGCGGGCGGTGACGGACTCGGTGATGGCCGAGGTCATGGAGCTGTCGGGACAGGAGTACGTGGACATGTACGCCACGAAGGCGAAGGCGGCGTAGCCGCCCTGTCGGGCGGCGGGAAGCCGTACGTACGGGCCCGGCGTACCGGGCCCGGGCTGCGGCCCGAAGGTCCGGCACCGCTCCGGGCCTGCCGTCAGCGAGAGCGGTGGCGGGCCGTCAGCAGCCCGCGCAGCAGGCCGACGGTCGACTCCAGCCGGGCACGGGCGCCGGACGCCACGGTCCGGTCGTAGGCGGCGGCTGCCCGCGCCCACACCCGTCCGGCCGTACGGTCCGACCCGAAGGCACGGCACCTCCGCCGCCGTCGGCTTCCATCTCTGTCTGACGGCCCAGCCTCCCGGTCCGCCCGAGCGGACGTCACCTGCGGGCACTTCATGCCGGAGGAAGCACCCGCCGATATCGCCAAGGCCCTCCGCGACCTGCTGGCGCGCTGAGCCGGGAGCCTTCCGTCCGTGCGGACGGAAGGCTCGGAAGGCTCCCGGTCAGTGTTCGACGGACTCCTCCAGTTTCTGGCCCCGCAGCAGGAACCAGGCCGCCGCCGATGTCGCCAGCAGGACCGCCGCGCCCACGCCCGACGCGAGGCGGAGGCCGTCGACAAAGGCGTCCTGCGCCATGGCCATCAGGGCCGGCCCCGACGGTCCTGGCAGGCCCGCCGCCACCTCCACCGCGCCGCCCAGCGACTCATGGGCGGCCGAGACGGCGGGCGCGGGCACTCCGGCGGGCGCGGGAAAGCCTCGGTACACACCGGTGACCACGGATCCCAGCAGCGCGATACCGAGCGCCGCGCCCAGTTCGTACGCCGTCTCCGAGACCGCGGAGGCCGAACCGGCCTGCTCCTTGGGAACACTGGAGAGGATCACATCGGCCGTGACGGTGAACGAGAAGCCCGCGCCGACGCCGACGATCAGCAGCACCGCGCCCAGCAGCGGATAGCCGGTCGACCGGCTGAGTACGGTGAGCACGGCCAGCGCCAGCCCGATGGCCGCCAGCCCGCCCGCCACCACCGCCCGTACGGAGTACCGCCGTGCGACCGTTCCCGCGATCAGCCCGGCCGCCACCGCGCCCACCGCCGCGGGCAGTTCGGCGAGACCGGCCTCCAGAGGTCCGCGTCCCTGGACCAGTTGGAGGAACTGCGACAGGAAGAAGACCAGTCCCGACAGACCGAGGATGGTCAGCAGATCGGCCAGCACCGCGCCCGAGAAGCCCCGGTGGTGGAAGAGCCGCATGTCCAGCAGCGGTGCGGGCAGCGTGAGCTGACGCCGTACGAACCGGTGGAGCGCCACCGCACCGGCCACTCCCGCCACCACGGCGTCCCAGCCCGGCCCGTGCGCCGCCGCCTCCTTCACCGCGTACACGATGCCGACGACGCCGACGAGGGACAGCAGCACGCTGGTCATGTCCCAGGGACCGGGCGCCGGATTCCTCGACTCGGGCAGCATCCTCGCGCCGACGAGCACCAGTACCGCCATCACCGGCAGATTGATCAAAAAGACCGAGCCCCACCAGAAGTGCTCCAGCAGAAAGCCGCCGACGACAGGGCCGACCGCCGCGCCCGCCGAGGCCATCGCTCCCCAGATACCGATGGCGAGGCTGCGCTCCTTCGGATCGTGGAAGATATTGCGGATCAGGGCGAGCGTGGCGGGCATCAGCGTCGCGCCCGCGACTCCGAGCAGCGCCCTGGCCAGGATCATCATCTCCGGGCTGGACGCGTAGGCGTTCAGTACGGAGATTCCGCCGAACGCGACAGCGCCCGTCAGCAGCAGCTTCTTACGGCCGATACGGTCGCCGAGGCTGCCCATGGAGACCAGCAGCCCGGCGATGACGAAGGAGTAGATGTCGCCGATCCAGAGGAGCTGTGTGCCGGTCGGCCTGAGGTCCTCGCTGAGGAACGGCGTGGCGAGACCGAGTACGGTCGCGTCGACGGCCACCAGCAGTACGGCCAGGACGAGCACACCGAGCGCCAGCCACCGCCCAGGGCCGGGTACGGGCCTCGTCTCCGTCGCCGTCCCGTGGATGGTGGTCATGTCCTCACGCTCCGTTGTGCGCCGCCGAGCAGCAACTCGACGATCATGTACTGGAAGTCCTTGGTGGCGACCCGGCCGTCCTGCGTCGCCCAGGCACCCGCGCTGAGCAGTCCGTAGAGCGCCTCGGTCAGCCACACATGGCTGAGGTCGATCCGGAACTCGCCCTGCTCCTGGCCGCGCCGGAAGAGCGCCGAGCAGCGGGCGTCGATCCGCGCCCAGCCGTCGGAGACCTCGCCCTCGAAGAGCTGGTTCTCGGTGAGCAGAAAGGCGAGCAGTCCGGCCGAGGGCTCGATACGGGCGACGAGTCTGCGCAGCGCCTCGGCCGCCGTGTCCTCGTCCAGCCGCGCGGCGTCGAGCGCCGTCTCCAGCTCCTGGATACCGAGCTGTTCCAGCGCCTTGACCAGCGCGTCACGCCCGGCGAAGTGCCGGTGCAGTGTCGCGCGCCCGATGCCGGAGGCCCTGGCGACCTCGTCCATGGTGGCGGTCGCCTTACGGGTGAGAAGGGCGGCGGCGGTGCGCAGCACCTGGTCACGATCGACTGTCATGAGTCAACCATAACCCACATGAGACATGAGAGTCTCATTCAATACATCATCGCACCGCATCACACCCGGCCCCAGGCCCGGACTCACGCCCGGACTCACGCCCGCCAGGGCGGGAAGGAACACCTGTATGAAGCCACCCCGGAACTCCCGGAAGCCGCTCCTGCTGATCGACATCGACGGTCCGCTCAATCCGTACGCCGCACTGGCGGCGCCCGAGGCTCCGTACGGATACGAGAGACATCTGATGCGGCCCTCGCTCTGGGCACGGACACAGCCGGGTCCGCTTCCCGTGCTCCTCAATCCATGGCACGGCACGGAGCTGCTGGCGCTCACCGGGCTCTACGAGCTGGTCTGGGCGACCACCTGGGAGGACGACGCCAACGAGTGGATAGGACCGCTGCTCGGGCTGCCGGAGCTGCCGTACATCGCATGGCCCGAGACACACGGATGGGCCCCTCGCGGGACCCTGTGGAAGACGCAGTACGTGCTGGAGTACGCGGCCGGGCGGCCGTTCGCCTGGGTCGACGACGAGATCACGTCGTACGACCGTGAGTGGGTGGACCGGCAGCACCTCGCCGCCGCCCTGCTCCTGTACATCGATCCCGGCACCGGGCTGACCCGGCCGGACTTCGACGCGCTCGCGGAGTGGGCGGCGGCGCTGTAGCCGCCTGCATGACTGCTGTTGGCTATCGCTTGGCGGTGGCCCAGGCGTGCTGTATCACCAGATCGGCCTTGACCTCGGCGAGCTGTACGGCCACGGCCGACGGAGCCGTACCGCCTCGGCCGTTACGGGACGCCAGCGCGCCCGGCACATTGAGCACCGACCGCACCTCGGGAGTGAGATGCGGCGAGATCTTCGCGAACTGCTCGTCCGTCAGCCCGTCCAGCTCGATGCCCAGCGCCTCGCACTCCTTGACGCACTCCCCCGCGACCTCGTGCGCCACCCGGAACGGCACGCCCTGCCGGACCAGCCACTCGGCGATGTCCGTGGCGAGCGAGAAACCGGCCGGCGCCAGCTCCTCCATCCGTGCCCGGTTGACGGTCAGCGTCGCCATCATCCCGGTGAAGGCCGGCAGCAGGACCTCCAACTGGTCGCAGGAGTCGAAGACGGGCTCCTTGTCCTCCTGGAGATCGCGGTTGTACGCGAGCGGCAGCGCCTTCAGCGTGGCCAGCAGACCGGTGAGATTGCCGATGAGCCGACCCGACTTGCCGCGCGCCAGCTCCGCGATGTCCGGGTTCTTCTTCTGCGGCATGATCGAAGAACCGGTGGAGAAGGCGTCGTGCAGGGTGACGAAGGAGAACTCCTTCGTGTTCCAGAGGATGACCTCCTCGGCGATCCGCGACAGATTGACACCGATCATCGCGGTGATGAACGCGAACTCGGCGACGAAGTCGCGCGAGGCCGTGCCGTCGATGGAGTTGCCGACGGAGCCGCGCTCGAAGCCGAGGTCCGCGGCGACCGCCTCCGGATCGAGCCCGAGCGACGAGCCGGCCAGGGCACCGGAGCCGTACGGCGAGACCGCCGTGCGCTTGTCCCACTGACGCAGCCGCTCCGCGTCCCGCGACAGCGACTGCACATGCGCCAGCACATGGTGGGCGAAGAGCACGGGCTGGGCGTGCTGGAGGTGTGTACGGCCCGGCATCGCGACGGCCGGATGCGCCTCGGCCAGTCCGACCAGCGCGTCCTGGAGACCGGCGATCAGCCCGCCGATGATCCGGGCGTGGTCGCGCAGATACATCCGGAAGAGCGTGGCGACCTGGTCGTTGCGGGACCGTCCGGCGCGCAGCTTGCCGCCGAGGTCCGGGCCGAGGCGCTCCAGCAGCCCGCGCTCCAGGGCGGTGTGGACGTCCTCGTCGGCGATGGTGCCGGTGAACGAGCCGTCGGCGACATCCGCTTCGAGCCGGTCGAGTCCGGCAAGCATCCGGGTCAGTTCGTCGGCGGTGAGCAGTCCGGCCTTGTGGAGGACACGGGCATGGGCGCGGGAGCCGGCGATGTCGTACGGCGCGAGCCGCCAGTCGAAGTGGACCGACGCGGAGAGCTTGGCCAGGGCCTCGGCGGGTCCGTCGGCGAAACGGCCGCCCCAGAGCCGGACATCACCGTTGTTGCTGCTCACTGCTGCTCCTTGGAGGGATCGGGAAGTACGACCGCCTCCCCGCCGCGGAGGAACGGGGAGGCGGATGGTTCGCGCAAGGCGGGACGAGGCTACGCCTGGAGGTCGCGGCGCGCGGCGATCTTCGCGGAGAGGCCGAAGATCTCGATGAAGCCCTGCGCCTTGGATTGGTCGAAGGTGTCGCCCGAGTCATAGGTGGCGAGGTTGAAGTCGTACAGCGACTCCTGCGACCTGCGCCCGGTCACCACGGCCCGGCCGCCGTGCATCGTCATCCGGATGTCGCCGGTCACATGCTGGTTCGCCTCGTTGATGAAGCCGTCCAGGGCACGCTTGAGCGGCGAGAACCACAGGCCGTCGTAGACCAGCTCGCCCCAGCGCTGCTCGACCTGCCGCTTGTAGCGGGCCAGCTCGCGCTCGACGGTGACATTCTCCAGCTCCTGGTGCGCGGTGATCAGCGCGATCGCGCCGGGCGCCTCGTACACCTCACGGGACTTGATGCCCACGAGCCGGTCCTCGACCATGTCGATCCGGCCGATGCCCTGGGCGCCGGCCCGCTCGTTGAGCTGCTGGATCGCCTGGAGGACGGTGACGGGCCTGCCGTCGACGGCGACCGGCACGCCCTCCTTGAAGGAGATGGTGACCTCGTCGGCCTCGCGGGCGACGGCGGGATTCTGCGTGTACTCGTAGATGTCCTCGATCGGCGCGTTCCAGATGTCCTCCAGGAAGCCCGTCTCGACGGCCCGTCCGAAGACGTTCTGGTCGATGGAGTACGGCGACTTCTTGGTGGTCGCGATCGGGAGGTTCTTCTCCTCGCAGAAGGCGATCGCCTTGTCCCGGGTCATCGCGTAGTCACGGACCGGAGCGATGCACTTCAGATCCGGGCCGAGAGCGGTGATGCCGGCCTCGAAGCGCACCTGGTCGTTGCCCTTGCCGGTGCAGCCATGGGCGACGATTCCGGCGCCGTGCTTCTGCGCGGCGGCGACGAGATGCTTGACGATCGTCGGCCGGGAGAGGGCGGAGACCAGCGGATAGCGGTCCATGTAGAGGGCGTTGGCCTTGATCGCCGGGAGGCAGTACTCCTCGGCGAACTCGTCCTTGGCGTCCGCGACCTCGGCCTCGACGGCACCGCAGGCGAGCGCGCGCTTGCGGATGACATCCATGTCCTCGCCGCCCTGGCCGACATCCACGGCGACGGCGATGACCTCGGCGCCCGTCTCCTCGGCGATCCATCCGATGGCGACGGAGGTGTCCAGGCCGCCCGAGTAGGCGAGTACGACGCGCTCGGTCACGGGTATCTCCTTACGGTGCATTCACTGATGGGTATAACTATGCGCTGCACCGTATTGTTTTGTCAACGCGCGCCCTGTCGACGTGGTCACCGCACCCCCTGGCGCACCTCCGCGGCCAGCAGCGGAGCATGGCTGTACCGCAGGTCCTTGGTGGCCGTGAGCAGGGTGAGCGTGTCCTCGGCGGCCAGCTCGCGCAGCCGGCCGAGCGCCTCCGCGTGATCCGGTGCGGCCAGCTCCGCGCCGTACCGTCCGGCGAACTCCTCGAACCGCCCGGGATCGTGCCCGTACCACGTACGCAGCTCCGCCGAGGGCGCGGCGTCCTTCAGCCACTCGTCCAGCGCGGCGGCCTCCTTCGCCAGACCGCGCGGCCACAGCCGGTCGACCAGGACACGGGTGCCGTCCTCAGGCTCCGGCGCCTCGTACGCCCGGCGGACGCGTACCTCGTGCTTCTGCCTTTTCGTCGTCCTCGTCGTCCTCGTCATAGCTCCATGGTCGGTCGGGCGCGGCGGTCCCACGAGCCGAAAACATCCTCGCCGCCCGGGCGCGGGCGCGGATAATCGAGGGCATGGGAAAGCGCTACGAACGGATCGACGGCCGGATACGCACCTTCATCGAGGAACAGCCCGTCTTCTTCACCGCCACCGCTCCACTGGCGGACGACGGCCATGTCAATCTCTCGCCCAAGGGACGGGCCGGCACTCTTGTCGTGATCGACGAGCTGACGCTGGCGTATCTCGACTTCGGCGGCAGCGGCGCCGAGACCATCGCGCATCTGCGGGAGAACGGCCGGATCACGCTGATGTGGTGCGCGTTCACCGGACCGCCCAAGGTGCTGCGGGTGCACGGCCGGGGCGAGCCGGTCTTCCGTGACGATCCGCGCTGGGCCGAGTACATCCCGTACTTCAAGGACACCGACGGGCCCTCCGCCCGCGCGATCATCGTGATCCACGCCGTACGCATCGGTGACGCGTGCGGTTTCGCGGTGCCCTTCATGGACTACCGGGAGGAACGGACGCAGCACGCCGAGCACTTCGGCCGTAAGTCGGACGAGGAGTTCGCCGCGTACTGCGCGAAGAAGGACCATGTCGGAGTGAGCCTGGACGGGCTGCCCGCGCTGCCGCTGCCACTGCCCGCGCGGACGGACTGAGGGCGCGGGACGGACCGAGGGCGTAGGACAGACCGAGGGCGCGGCACCGCCGTACGGAGTAACGCGACGGCAGCCCGGGAGGCCGTGTCACGGTGGGCGGCATACGGTCCGAACCATGCGTACCGCTCTCGTGCTCGCCGCCGCACTGCTCGCCGTCGTCGCCTCCGCGCCTGCCGCCGCTCCGGCATCCGCCGCCGCGTACGCCGGGATGACGCTTCCCGAACGGATGACGGACACCGGCGGCGGCAGCCAGCTCATCACCGCGCAGGCGTCCCGTCCCGGAGTGACCAAGGGCAAACTGACCTGGTGGGACCGGCGCGACGGGCGCTGGGTGAAGGCCGGATCCGTCGCCGCGCGCTTCGGGGCGGGCGGTCTGGTGAACGGTGCCCAGCGCAAACAAGGGACATCGACCACTCCGACCGGGTTGTACGACCTGCCGTACGCCTTCGGGATCGCTCCGGCACCGGCCGGGACGAAGACCGGCTACCGCCGGGTGACGAACGCCTCCTGGTGGTGCCAGGACAACGGTTCGCGCTCGTACAACCGCTGGGTGGAGGGCCTGCCCGCGGACTGCCGGGCGAACGAGTCCGAGCGGATGGCCTTCTTCCGCAAGCAGTACGACCACGGTCTGGTGATCGGTTACAACTACGACCGGCCGGTGCGCGGCCGAGGCGCCGGGATCTTCCTCCATGTCAACGGCCAGGGCCCGACGGCAGGTTGTGTGTCCGTACCGGCCGGTGCCATGAAGCGCATCCTGACCTGGGCAGATCCGCGCCGGGCGCCGCATATCGCAATCGGTACGCCCTCCGGCCGGACCGCCATCACCGCTGTGCGGCCGTAGTGCGGCCGTAGTGCGGCCGTAGTTTCCTTCCGGCTCTTTCCAGCTCTTTCGGTCTCTTTCCAGCTCTTTCCGGCCGAAGAGCGAACTCCTCGCCGTCCCACGCCACTTCGTTGAACCCTCCGTCGCTCAAATCCGTATCGGCGGGCACGGCGGAAGGTGAGGAGCGGTCCCGTGGCGAGGAGCAGTCCCGTGGCGATGATGCACAACGGTCGGGCCGCCAGACGGCAGACCATGCGGGCGATACGCCCGCGGCGGTCGGGCGCGCTGCCGCTGCTCGTGCTGTGCTGGGCGGGCGCGGCGGCCGTCATGGCGCTGTGGTGGCAGAACACTCCGGTCGTCCATGTGGATATGGCCGAGTGGCTGCTCGGAGCCGGCCGGCTGACCGGGCTGCTCGGCGGTTACGCGATCGCCCTCGTGGTGGTGCTGATGGCACGGGTGCCCGCGCTGGAGCGGCGGGTGGGATCCGACCGGGTGACGCGCTGGCACTCGACGGGCGGACGGTACGCGGTCGGTCTGGTGATCGCCCATGTCCCGCTGACCGTCGGCGGTTACGCGGTCCAGGCGAACTCCGCGCTGGTGGCGCAGACGGTCACCGTCGTCACCGAATTCCCGCAGATGATCGAGGCGACGGCGGGCACCGTGCTTCTTCTGGTGATCGGCTTCGTCTCGGCGGGCGCGGTACGGCGCAGAATGCGGTACGAGACCTGGTACTACCTCCATCTGCTCACCTATCTCGCGGTCTATCTGTCCTTCTGGCACCAACTCGCCACCGGTGCCGAGTTCGTCGGCAACTCGGCGGCCCGCACCGCCTGGTACGTGCTGTACGGCGCGGCCGGCGCGCTGCTCGTCCGGTACCGCGTACTGGATCCGGTCCTGCTCAACCGGCGCCATCGGATGCGTGTCGAGCGGACCGTGTACGAGGCGCCCGGCGTCGTCTCCGTACTGATCACCGGACGGCGTCTGCACCGGCTGGGCGCCCAGCCCGGCCAGTTCTTCCGCTGGCGGTTCCTCACCGACGGGCTGCGCTGGAGCTCCAATCCGTACTCGCTGTCGGCGCCGCCGCGGCCGGATCTGCTGCGGATCACGGTGAAGGCGAACGGCGAGCACAGCGAGGCCCTGGCCCGGCTGGAGCCGGGCACCCGGGTCTGGGCGGAGGGCCCGTACGGCGCGCTGACGGCGGCCCGGCGCAGCAAGGAGAAGGTGCTGATGATCGCGGGTGGCGCCGGGATCACACCGATGCGGGCGCTGTTCGAGACGCTGCCCGGCGGTCCTGGCGATCTGACCTTGCTCTACCGGGCGAGCAAGACCGAGGATCTGGCGCTCTGGGCCGAGCTGCGGGCGATCGCGTCGGCGCGCGGCGCGCGGCTGCTGTACGCCGTCAACGGTCCGGACGGCGTCCGGCCCGAGATCACTCCACGGCGGCTGCGGGAGCTGCTTCCCGACATCGACGACCACGATGTCTTCCTCTGCGGACCGGACGGGCTGGCCCGTCAGTCGTACGAGGCACTGCGCGAGGCGGGCGTACCGACCCGTCGTATCCATCACGAGTCCTTCGAAATGTGAGGTGAGGCAGCCGGTGAAGAGGAAACATCCGCTCCGGCGGATCATGATCGGTGTCGCCGCGACCGCGTCGGGCGTGGTGCTGCTGCTCGCGCTGAAGCAGCCGGGCGGCTCGTCGGTGGCGGGCGCGACGGACACGGCCAGGGCCGGAGGCGGAGTGTCCGCCTCGGCGGGAGCGTCCGTACCCGATGGCGCATCTCCGGCGGGCGCGGGCGCGCCGTCAGGTACGGCGACGGACGCGGCGACGGGTGCGGGAACACAGCCGGAAACGGATGCTGGTACGGGTGCCGACAGCGGCGCGGGCTCGGGCGCGCGGACCGTGCTCGGGGACGCTGTGGACACCCAGTACGGTCCGGTCCAGGTACAGATCACCGTCAGCGGCGGCAGGATCACCAAGGCCGAGACGGTCCAGATCCCAGGCGGCAGCATTTCCGCCAACGCCGTCCCTCGTCTCAACGAGGCCGCCGTCACCGCGCAGAACGCCCGGATCGACGCCGTGTCCGGCGCCAGTTACACCAGCCAGGGATACCAGGACTCGCTTCAGAGCGCCCTCGACAAGGCAGGTGTCTGATGCCGTCGGAGGGCGGACGGCTGCGTCATGTCGAGGAGTCGATGGGCACGGTCTTCTCGTTCGACATCCGCGGTGTACGGGACGAGGACCGCGTCCGTGCCGGGCTGCGGGCGGCCGTGGCCTCGCTGCACCGCGTGGACGAGATCTTCTCGCCGTTCCGCGCGGACAGCCAGATCACCCGGCTGGGCCGCGGCGAGCTGGCGCTGTCCGAGTGCGCGGGCGAGGTCCGTGAGGTGCTGGAGCTGTGCGCGCAGGCGGAGCGGGAGAGCGAGGGCTGGTTCACGGCCCGGTACGCGGGCGGGCTCGATCCGACCGGTCTGGTGAAGGGCTGGGCGGTGGAGCGTGCGGCACGGATGCTCGTCTCGGCCGGAGCCTCCGCCGTATGTCTCAACGGCGGCGGCGACATCCAACTGGTGGGCGGGCCCTGGCGGGTGGGCATCACCGATCCGCTGCGCCCGGGCGGACTGGCCACGGTGATCGAGAGCGAGGGCACCTTGGGCGTGGCCACCTCGGGCCCTGCCGAGCGCGGCTGCCATGTGCTCGATCCTCGTACGGGCCGGCCACCGGTCCATGGACCGGCCTCGCTCACCGTGATCTGCCGAGGCGGACTGACCGTGGCCGACAGCCGGGCGACGGCCGCGTACGCCATGGGCCGACGGGCCCAGGAGTGGCTGGAGGGACTGGCGAACACCGAGGGCTTCGGCGTCACGGCCGACGGCGGCCGGTGGATGACCAGCGGCTTCGGCCGCTACACCGACTCCGTGGCCGAGGTGAACGCCTGACCCGACCGGCGCGCGCTTCCGGCTCCCCGGCCCCCGGTTCCTCGGATGCCGGCGCTGAACTGCCCGGCCCTCAGCGGTCGTTCTCGGCCAGTTTCAGCAGATGGTCCGCCAGCGCCTGGCCTCCGGCCGGATCGCGGCTGATCAGCATCAAGGTGTCGTCGCCCGCGATGGTGCCGAGGACGTCGTTCAACTCGGCCTGATCGATGGCCGAGGCGAGGAACTGGGCCGCGCCCGGAGGTGTGCGCAGGACGACGAGATTGGCCGAGGCCTCGGCGGAGATGAGCAGTTCACCGGCGAGTCGGCGCATCCGCTCCTCCTTCGCCGACTCGCCGAGCGGCGCGTGCGGAGTGCGGAAGCCGCCCTCGCTGGGGACCGCGTAGATCAGTTCGCCACCGGTGTTACGGATCTTCACCGCGCCCAGTTCGTCCAGGTCGCGGGAGAGCGTCGCCTGAGTGACGCTCAGCCCGTCGTCCCCGAGCAGTTTCGCCAACTGGCTCTGGGAGCGCACCGGCTGCCGGTTGAGAATGTCAACGATCCGGCGGTGGCGGGCGGTTCTGGTCTGCGGCACGGACGGCCCGCCGTGCTCGGTCCCCTGGGCCTCGGTCATCGTCGTCTCATTCCCCGGATCGTCCGTCCCCGTAAGCGCTGTCGAGGATGCCGGGCAGCGCCCGCAGCAGCGTGTCCACCTCGGCGTCGCCGATGATCAGCGGTGGCATCAGCCGTACGACGTCGGGAGCGGGCACGTTCACCAGGAATCCGGCATCCTGAGCCGCCTGCCGCGCCTGCGGCGCGAGCGGCTCGGTGAGCACGATACCCAGGAGCAGTCCGGAGCCGCGGACATGGGAGACCAGTGGATGGCCGAGCGCCTCGATTCCGTCGCGCAGCTTCTCGCCCAGCCGCTTCACCTGGTCGAGCAGACCGTCGGCCGCGAGCGTGTCCAGTACGGCGAGTCCGGCGGCGCAGGCGACCGGATTGCCGCCGAACGTCGTGCCGTGGTGGCCCGGCTTGAGCAGCTCGGCCGTCGGCCCGAAGGCGATCGTCGCGCCGAGCGGCAAACCGCCGCCGAGTCCCTTGGCGAGGGTGACGACATCGGGTTCGACGCCCTGGTGGGCCTGGTACTCGAACCAGTGGCCCGTACGGCCGACGCCCGTCTGCACCTCGTCCAGGACGAGCAGTGTGCCGGTGGCGCGGGTGATCTCGCGGGCCGCCTCCAGATAGCCCTTGGGCGGGACGACCACACCGTTCTCGCCCTGGATCGGCTCGATGATCACGAACGCCGTCTCCTCGGTCACCGCGGCACGGAGCGCGGCGGCATCTCCATACGGGACATGTGTCACGTCACCGGGCAGCGGCAGGAAGGGCTGCCGCTTGGGAGGCTGACCGGTGAGGGCGAGCGCGCCCATGGTGCGGCCGTGGAAGCCCCCGTCGGTGGCGACCATGTGCGGGCGGCCCGTCAACCGGCCGATCTTGAAGGCGGCTTCGTTCGCCTCGGCGCCGGAGTTGCAGAAGAACACCCGGCCCGGGCGGCCGAAGAGCTGGATCAGCCGCTCGGCGAGGGCGACGGGCTGCTCGGCGACGAAGAGGTTGGAGACATGGCCGAGGGAGGCGATCTGCCGGGAGACGGCCTCGACGACGGCGGGATGCGCGTGGCCCAGCGCGTTGACCGCGATACCGCCGACGAAGTCGGTGTACTCGGTGCCGTCCGCGTCCCAGACCTTGGCGCCCTCGCCTCGTACGAGAGACAGCCTCGGCGTGCCGTAGTTGTCCGCCATGACGCTCTGCCAGCGCTGCGAGAGCTCCTGGTTGCCGGTCATTTCGCTTCCTTTTCGCTCGCGTTGACTCCGTCGGGCACGTTGGCTCGCTCGGGCACGACGACCGGTGCGTCGGGCACGACCATCGTGCCGATGCCCGAGTCGGTGAAGATCTCCAGCAGGATCGAGTGCGGGACGCGGCCGTCGAGCACTCGCGCGGTCCTGACACCGTTGCGTACGGCGTGCAGACAGCCCTCCATCTTCGGCACCATGCCGCTGGAGAGCTCGGGCAGCAGCTTCTCCAGCTCGGTGGCGGTGAGTCGGCTGATCACGTCGTCGCTGTTGGGCCAGTCCTCGTAGAGCCCTTCGACATCGGTGAGGACCATCAGCGTCTCGGCGCCCAGTGCGGCGGCGAGCGCGGCGGCTGCGGTGTCGGCGTTGACGTTGTAGACATGTCCGTCGTCGGCGCTGCGCGCGATGGAGGAGATGACCGGGATCCGGCCGTCGCCGAGCAGCGCCTCTATGGCGCCGGTGTCGATCGCGGTGATCTCGCCGACCCGGCCGATGTCGACCAGCTCTCCGTCGATCCGCGGCCGGTGCCGGGTCGCGGACATGGTGTGCGCGTCCTCGCCGGTCATACCGACGGCGAGCGGGCCGTGCTGGTTGAGCAGTCCGACCAGCTCGCGCTGGACCTGACCGGCCAGCACCATCCGTACGACGTCCATCGCCTCCGGTGTGGTGACGCGCAGTCCGGCCTTGAACTCGCTGACCAGACCGTGCCGGTCGAGCTGGGCGTTGATCTGGGGCCCGCCGCCGTGCACGACGACGGGCTTGAGGCCGGCCTGCCGCAGAAAGACGACGTCCTGGGCGAAGGCGGCCTTGAGATCCTCGTCGACCATGGCGTTGCCGCCGAACTTGATGACGACGGTCTTGCCGTTGTGCCGTGTGAGCCAGGGCAGCGCCTCGATGAGGATCTGCGCCTTGGGCAGCGCGGTGTGCTTACGGGCGGGCGCGGTCATGAGCTGTACGCGCTGTTCTCGTGGACGTACTCGGCGGTGAGGTCGTTGGTCCAGATGACCGCGGAGTCCGTGCCGGCGGCGAGATCGGCGGTGATCTGTACCTCGCGGTAGCGCATGTCGACCAGATCCCGGTTCTGGCCGACGGCGCCGTTGCGGCAGACCCAGATGCCGTTGATGGCGACATTGAGCTCGTCGGGCTCGAAGGCGGCGCCGGTGGTGCCGATGGCGGAGAGCACCCGGCCCCAGTTGGGATCCTCGCCGTGGAGGGCGCACTTGAGGAGGTTGTTACGGGCGATGGAGCGGCCCACCTCGACGGCGTCGTCCTCGGTCGCGGCGTTGATCACCTCGATCCGGATGTCCTTGGAGGCGCCCTCGGCGTCGCCGATGAGCTGACGTGCCAGATCGGCGCAGACCGTACGGACGGCCTCGGCGAACTCCTCGTACGCGGGCGTCACGGCGGACGCGCCCGAGGCGAGCAGCAGCACGGTGTCGTTGGTGGACATACAGCCGTCGGAGTCGACGCGGTCGAAGGTGGTGCGGGTGGCCGCGCGCAGCGCGCTGTCCAGGGCGGGCGCCTCGATGTCGGCGTCGGTGGTGAGGACGACGAGCATGGTGGCGAGGCCCGGTGCGAGCATGCCCGCGCCCTTGGCCATACCGCCCACGGTCCAGCCGTCGCCGCCCACGACGGCGGTCTTGTGGACGGTGTCGGTGGTCTTGATGGCGATGGCGGCCTTCTCGCCGCCGTGCTCGGACAGCTCGGCGGCGGCCTTCTCGATGCCGGGCAGCAGCTTGTCCATGGGGAGCGGCAGACCGATGAGACCGGTGGAGGCGACGGCGATCTCACCGGCGCTGTGTTCGCCGTTCCCGGGCGTGCCGATGCCGCTGTTGAGGACCTCGGCGACTTTCTCGGCGGTGGCGTGGGTGTCCTGGAAGCCCTGCGGGCCCGTACAGGCGTTGGCGCCACCGGAGTTGAGGACGACGGCGCCGACCTCGCCGCTCTTGAGGACCTGCTCGGACCAGAGGACGGGCGCGGCCTTGACGCGGTTGGAGGTGAAGACACCGGCGGCGGCGCGGCGCGGACCGTTGTTGACCACGAGGGCCAGGTCCGGGTTGCCGTTCTCCTTGATTCCGGCGGCGATGCCCGCTGCCGTGAATCCCTGCGCTGCGGTGACGCTCAAGGTGCCACTCCGATCGTGGAAAGTCCGGTGTCCTCGGGGAGTCCGAGGGCGATGTTCATGCTCTGCACCGCGCCACCGGCGGTGCCCTTGGTCAGGTTGTCGATGGCGCTGATCGCGATGATGCGGCCCGCGGCCTCGTCGTGGGCGACCTGGATCTGTACGGCGTTGGAACCGTAGACGGACGCCGTGGCGGGCCACTGTCCTTCGGGCAGCAGATGGACGAAGGGCTCGTCGGCGAAGGCCTTCTCGTAGGCGTCCCGTACGTCCTGCGGCGTCGTGCCCGGCTTCGCCTTGACGGAGCAGGTGGCGAGGATGCCGCGGGGCATGGGGGCGAGGGTGGGCGTGAAGGAGACGGTGACCGGCTCTCCCGCGGCCTCGCTGAGGTTCTGGATCATCTCCGGGGTGTGCCGGTGGCCGCCGCCGACGCCGTACGGGCTCATGGAGCCCATCACCTCGGAGCCGAGGAGATGCGGCTTGGCCGTCCGGCCGGCGCCGGAGGTGCCGGAGGCGGCGGTGATCACGGCCTCGGGCTCGGCCAGGCCCGCCGTATACGCCGGGAAGAGCGCGAGCGAGACAGCGGTGGGATAGCAGCCGGGCACCGCGACACGCCTGGACCCCTCCAGCGCGGCGCGGGCGCCCGGCAGTTCGGGAAGCCCGTAGGGCCAGGTCCCGGCATGGGCGGAACCGTAGAACCGCTCCCAGTCGGCGGCGTCCTTCAGCCGGAAGTCGGCGCCCATGTCGATGACGAGCACCTCGTCCCCGAGCTGCTCGGCGACGGCGGCGGACTGCCCGTGCGGCAGCGCGAGAAACACCACATCATGCCCCGCGAGCACCTCGGCACCGGTCGCCTCCAGCACCCGCTCCCCGAGCGGCACCAGATGCGGCTGAAGCCCTCCGAGCCGCTGCCCGGCATTGGAATTCCCGGTGAGAGCCCCGATCTCCACCCCGGGATGACCGAGCAGCAGCCGCAGCAGTTCCCCGCCGGCGTACCCACTCGCTCCTGCCACTGCCGCGCGTACAGTCATGGAAAGTCCTCCTCAGCGATGGCATGACTATACGTTCCTCCGCAGCTTTATGCAATGACAGGGCCGTGCTCTGACCGAGTCGGCTGCCTGATCAGCCGGAGTGCGCACCGCGCCGGGACCAGACCTGCTGGACGGCCCGGTAGTCGATCACGGTAATTCCCTCCTGCCGGAGCAGATCGCGGGCCGATGGCGAGGTGAGGAACTCGAAGTCGGACCGGCGCACGCGCCAACCGTCAGGTTCGATCACTCGCGCCTCCTCACCTCCCAGACCTGGATGCACCGCCCACTCGCTGAGGCCGGCCGGCAGGTCGCGGAGCAGCTCGGCATAGCGGTCCGCCTTGCCGTCGAGGCCGAGCGAGAAGCTGTCCAGGAAGTCGTGGTCAGTGACCGGCAGGCCCTGCCGGCGGGCCTTCCGACGTCCTGGTTCGAGCCAGACCCGCACCGCCAGGCCGTATTCCCCGGCCAGCGCCATGGTCAGGTCGAGGATGTCATCGCGTCCGCCGTCCGCCAGGCAGTGGAAATCCAGGTGGAACGGTGTCAGACCGACGTCGGCCACAGCGTCTATCTGAGCGCGGAACTCCAGCTCGACCTCGTCAAGACGGGCCTGACCGAGGAGTTGGGCCCGCTGGTCGGGCACAGGGAGGAACAGTTCGCCCGCCTTGTCCAGCAGCGAGGGCACCTTGTCCTTCGCGGCCACCGGCGCCCACCGGTAGTGGGCCGTGTCGCAGACCAGTGTCAGATGGATCCCGAACTGGATCTCCGGCCGTCGGCGCAGCAAGTCCATGGCTTGTGACGCCCCCGGACACGGCACCATCAGGCTGCATGAACTGGCGATCCCTTCCTCGATCGAGTCGATGATCGCCGCGTTGATCGAGTGGTGCATCCCGAAGTCGTCGCAGTTGAGGATGAGCACTCGGGCGTCAGGAGGAAAACCCAGCAGCTCGCTCGACAGAACCGGGGAAGCAGCGACCGCAGGATCTGAGCGAGGTTCATTCATGCCCTCAGTCTGCCCACCCACCATCGGCCGGCCATCCATAGGTCGTGGTCACAGTGACTGAGTGGCCGGGTAGCAGGTCAGGCGCGGTAGTGGTCGGCCAGCACGGTGAACGCGGCCTTCGGTTCCCAGGGCATGTCGGGATAGGTGTCGCCCTGGCGGTTGCCGTCGAGGACCCTGACGATGCCGGGGCTGGCCAGGTCGAGGTCGTCGCGGGGATCGCCGTCGGGGCGGTGAGGGAAGTTGCCGAGCGCGAAGAGGAACGCGAAGGTGCTGTCGACGCCGCAGGCGTCGAAGATCTCCAGCAGCTCGCGCAGATAGGTGGCCTGGCCGGCCTCGTCGCGGGCGTATTCACCGTTGAGCCGGATCGGCGCGCCGGTATTCTTGTCGTACTCGACGATCTCCATAAAGCGACCGCCCAGATCGCCCGCGCCGCGATAGGCGGCGGTGCCGAACTCGGTGATCGCGACCGGCTTTCCCTGTGCGACGAGGGTGCGCACGCCCTCGGCGAACCGGTCGGCGACCTCGGCCGACCGGTACAGGTCCATGGACACGATGTCGAACATCGTCCAGTCGACGCGTTCGAGCGGCATGGCGGCGTAGGTGATCCTGCCGCCGAAGTGCTCACGTACGAGGAACACGGCCCTGCCGAGGAAGTCATTGACCTGTGCGCTGAGTTCGCCGACCCGCAGGTGCAGGCGATCCCGCTGGTTCAGCAGGAGCTCAAGCCGGTCTTCCTGGGTGTCGCCGGGCAGGAATCCCTTGTTCATCAGGCTCAGCTCGGCCCCGGTGACAAACACTACGTCGACTCCCCGCTGCCGCAGCCGCTCCGCCCGCTCGGCACAGTCGGCGAACAGCGCGAGCATCTGCTCGGTGGTCAGCTCAAGCGGGTAGGGCGAGAACCAGACCTCCAGGCCGAGGTCGGCGGCGCAGGCCGCGGCCAGCTCCAGCCGCTCCGGATCACCGCCGATGACGCGGACGGCGGTGCAGTGCAGGTCGTCACGGATGATGCCCAGCTCACGCCTGACCACGTCCAGGTCGAAGCGTTCACGGGAGATCTCTCCGCCGCGGACGAAGCCGGTGTCGTAGCTGATGCCCTTGGCACGCATAGGTCTGAACCTTCCTGCCGGGTACGAGGGTTCGAGAGTAAAAGCAAAAAATGCGTGCACGCAAGTTTGCGTGCACGCATGTGAGGTGGGATGCTGGCGCGGTGACGACACGACGAACCGGGTTGCGCGAGCGGAAGAAGCAGGCCACCCGGGTGGCGTTGCGGGAGGCGGCGCTGCGGTTGGCCCTGGAGCGTGGGCCGGACAACGTCCGCGTTGACGACATCGCGGAGGCCGCCGGGGTCTCGCCACGCACCTACAACAACTACTTCTCCAGTCGTGAGCAGGCGATCGTCGCCGCCGTCACCGCCGAACGGGAATCCCGGGTGGCGGCAGCGGTGGCCGCCCGGCCCGCCGGCGTCCGCCTCGCCGATGCCGTCATCGACGCGATCGTGGAGCAGTACACCGACCCGGGTGAACGCGATGGCGACGTGCTGCTGCTGATCACCACCACTCCGGCGCTGCGCGACACGTTCGTCGACACCGCCACCGCGATAGAACATCCGCTCACCGACGCGATCGCCGACCGCCTCGGCGATACCGGCCCGTACACCGCCCGCGTGCTCGCGGCGAGCGTGGCCGCCGCGGTTCATGTCGCACTCGAACGATGGGTACAGCCGGCCGCCGCGTCCCCCGTCGCCACGGCGCTCGTCGTCCCGGCCGGCTCACTGCCCGACCTGCTCCGCACCGCGCTCGCACCACTCACACCCGCCCTCGACGCGGCCGAAGGCGGCGGTGACTCCGCTTAGTTCCCTACGCCGAGGCCGGACATGAACGCGGACGGGTATCGGTCGCCGCGCGCCGCGCCCGGCGGGACTGCTTTCTCGATCTCGGCGAGGTCGTCCGCGGTGAGGTTCACCTCCATCGCGGGCAGCGCCTCGGCCAGCCGCTCGCGGGTGCGGGCGCCGACCAGCGGCACGATGTCCTCGCCCTGTGCGGCCACCCAAGCGATGGCCAGTTGGGCGACGGTGCAGCCCTTCGCCTCGGCGATCCGGCGCAGAGCTTCCACGAGGGCGAGGTTGTGTTCGACGTTTCCAGAAGAGAATCGGGGACTGTGGCTGCGGCCGTCGCCGGGGCCGGCGGTGTGCCCAAGCGTCCAGTGCCCGGAGATGAGACCGCGGCTGAGGACGCCGTACGCGGTCAGCCCGATGCCGAGCTCACGCAGCGTGGGCAGGACCTCCGCCTCGACCGCGCGAGAGATCAGCGAGTACTCGATCTGGAGGTCGGCGACGGGCTGCACGGCGTGCGCCCGGCGGATCGTCGCGGCGTCGACCTCCGAGAGGCCGAGGTGCCGTACGTATCCGGCGTCGATCATCTCCTTGACCGCGCCCACCGTCTCCTCGACCGGGACCGCCGGGTCCAGCCGGGCGGGACGGTAGATGTCGATATGGTCGGTGCCCAGCCGGTTCAGCGAGTAGGCCAGGAAGTTCTTCACCGCCTCGGGACGGGCGTCCATCCCGCCGAACTCGGCGCCCGGCCCCCGCAGCATGCCGAACTTGACGCTCAGCCGGTAGCTGTCCCGGTCCCGGCCGCGCAGCGCCTCGGCGAGCAGCAGCTCGTTGTGGCCCATCGCGTAGAAATCGCCGGTGTCGATCAGCGTGACGCCGGCCTCCAGCGCGGCGTGCACGGTGGCAATACTCTCCGCGCGGTCGGCCTCACCGTAGGCGCCCGACATTCCCATCGCGCCCAGGCCCAGCGCGGAAACGGCCGGGCCGGTGCTGCCCAGGGTTCGTGTCTGCATCACGTTCTCCTTCGTCGTCGGTCTGTCGCCCACTGTGTCTGTCACCCACTGTGTGTCCGCGGCGCGCCCTGCGGGAGCGGAGCGTTCATCATGGGAGAGCCGCTCCCTGGATCGGCCCGCCCGCCGCGAGGGACCATGGAGCCATGCAACGTGAGCAGCTCGCGGACTTCCTGCGCCGCCGTCGGGAGGCGATCCGCCCGGCCGAGGTCGGCATCACCGACGGCCCCCGCCGCCGCACCACCGGCCTGCGCCGGGAAGAGGTGGCCATGCTCGCCGGCATGTCGGTGGACTATGTCGTACGCCTGGAGCAGGGCCGCAGCAGCCAGCCCTCGACCCAGCTCCTGGGCGCGCTGGCCCGGGCGATGCGTCTCTCCGACGACGAGCGCGACCACTTGTTCCACCTGGCCGGCCACCAGCCACCGCCCGCCGACGGGCCGGCCCGCCTGGCCCGCGCCGGCCTGATCCGCATGCTCGATCTGCTCGGTGACACCCCGGCCCTGGTCCTGTCCGACCTGGGCGAGATCCTCGCCCAGAACCGGGCCGCCCTCCTGCTCACGGGCGACCACGCCGGCTTCACCGGCGACCGGCGCTATGTCGTGTACCGCTGGTTCACCGATCCCGCCGACCGCGCCGCCAGCCCGCCCGAGGAGCAGGAACGCCACGCCCGCCAGCTCGTGGCCGATCTGCGTGCGGCTGTCGGCCGCCGGTCCGGCGATCCCACGGTCACCGGACTCGTCGACCGGTTGCAGGCCGCGAGCACCGACTTCCGCCGGCTCTGGGCCGAGCACGAGGTCGCGGTCCGGCGCGCCGACCGCAAGACCCTGCTGCATCCGCAGGTCGGCAGCCTGCTGCTGGACTGCGAGACTCTGGTCACTCCCGACCAGGGCCAGCAGCTGCTGGTGCTCACCCCGGCGGACGCCGAGACCCGCGAGCGGCTGGAACTGCTGCGCGTACTCGGCACCCAGGAATTTCCCACCGGCGCGACGGACACGCCGCCACGGTGAAGCCGTAGAGCCGTGGAGCGGTAAAGCCGTAGAGCACTGACACCGTGACCGTGGCCCGCCGAGCCGAGGTGCGCGAAAAAACTTCGGGGAATTTCGGAGGAGCTGTCGATTCGGCCGGTGCCCGTTCGACGCACAGGTGAGAGGCGGGGAAAGGCCCCGCCCCTTCGACCGAGGAGTCACCATGCCGCGTTTTCTGACGTTGGTCCGCATCGATGAGCAGAACGTGTCCCCCGATGCGGCAGGCCCCGAGTTCGAGCAGCGGATGGGCGCGCTGTTCGAGGAGATCACCAAGGCCGGAGTCATGCTGGACACGGCCGGGCTCACGCCGACCGCCGACGGCACCCGGGTCACCTGGTCCGGCGGCAAGTTCAGCTACACCGACGGGCCCTTCACCGAGAGCAAGGAAGTCATCGGGGGCTACTCCATCACCCAGTGCAAGGACAAGGCCGAGGCGCTGGAGTGGGCCAAGCGGTTCCTGGAGATCCATCCGGAGCACTGGGAGATCACCGTCGAGGTCCGCGAGATCGTCGGGGGCTGATCCGAAGGCCGATCCGAGCGCTGGTCTGGGCGCTGGTCTGGGCGCTGATCTGGGCCGCGCTTGCTCCGTCGCCGTACGGCTGTTCTGATGGGTGGCTGTGACGGCGGCAAGCGCGACCGAGACGGTCGAAGCGGTGTTCAGGATCGAGTCCGCGCGGATCATCGCCGGTGTCGCCCGCATCGTACGGGACGTGGGCATCGCCGAGGAGCTCGCGCAGGACGCTCTGGTCGCCGCACTGGAGCAGTGGCCGGAGTCGGGCGTCCCGGACAGACCGGGCGCCTGGCTCATGGCCACCGCCAAGCACCGCGCCATCGATCTCGTCCGCCGCAAGGAGACATACGCGCGCAAGCTCGCCGAGGTCGGACGCGCCCTGGAGGACGTACCTCCGCCCGAGCCGCAGGACTCCGACGACATCGACGACGATCTGCTGCGGCTGATCTTCACCGCGTGCCATCCCGTGCTGTCCACGGAGGCCCGGATCGCTCTCACGCTGCGGTTGCTGGGCGGACTGACGACGGAGGAGATCGCCCGCGCCTTTCTGGCCTCGGAGCCGACGGTCGCCCAGCGCATCGTCCGCGCGAAACGGGCGCTCGCCAAGGCCGGGGTGCCCTTCGAGGTCCCGTACGGCTCCGACCGCGCCGCCCGGCTCTCGTCGGTCCTCGAAGTCATCTACCTGATCTTCAACGAGGGCTACTCCGCAACGGCCGGTGACGACCTCGTACGCCCGGCCCTGTGCGAGGACGCGCTGCGGCTGGCCCGTGTCCTGGCCGGTCTGATGCCCAGGGAGCCCGAGGTCCACGGTCTGGCGGCGCTGCTGGAGTTCCAGGCGTCCCGTATCGCGGCCCGCACGGGCCCCGACGGCCAGCCCGTGCTGCTCGCCGACCAGAACCGCGCCAAGTGGAACCGGCTGCTCATCCTCCGTGGCGTCGAGGCCCTGCACCGGGCCGGCGACGGCCCGTACTCCGTCCAGGCCGCGATCGCCGCGTGCCACGCGCGTACGGTCCGTTACGAGGACACGGACTGGAGGGCGATCGCCGCGCTGTACGGGCGGCTGCTGGCCCTGATCCCCTCCCCCGTGGTGGAGCTGAACCGCACGGTCGCCGTCTCGATGTCGGAGGGCCCGGCGGCCGGTCTGAAGCTGGTGGACGCCCTCGCCGAGGAACCGGCCCTGAAGGGCTACCACCTGCTGCCGAGCGTCCGAGGAGATCTGCTGGAGCGCCTCGGACGTGAGGAGGAGGCGCGCGCGGAGTTCGAACGGGCGGCGTCGCTGACCCGTAACGCGCGCGAGCGGGAACTGCTTCTGGAACGAGCTTCGCGCCACCGGGCCTCGCGCCACCGCCCTACGACCGGTCGGTAGGCCGTCAGGTCTCCAGGTTGTCAGGCCGCCAGATCACCGGGTCGCTCGGACGCGGGCGGTGCCGGAGCCGGCCGGCCCGCTCAGTAACCGGCCGGACGCACCAGCCCCGACTCGTACGCAAAGACCGCGACCTGCGTACGGTCGCGCAGGCCCAGTTTGACCAGGATCCGGCCCACATGGGTCTTCACCGTCTGCTCCGCCACCACCAGGGACGCGGCGATCTCCGCGTTGGACAGGCCCTGTGCGATCAGGGACAGCACCTCGGTCTCACGCTCCGTCAGATCACCGACGCGGTCCTTGAGCGGCGCCCGGGGCGCGGCGCTCATACGTGAGAACTCGGCGATCAGCCGCTTGGTGATGTTCGGGGCGAGCAGGGCGTCGCCGGCCGCCACCACCCGTACCGCCTGCGCCAGTTCGGCGGCCGACGCGTCCTTCAGCAGAAAGCCGGACGCGCCCGCGCGCAGCGCCTCGTACACATACTCGTCGAGATCGAAGGTGGTCAGGACGAGCACCTTGACGGTCGCGCCGGCCGGGCCGGTGATACGGCGCGTCGCCTCGATACCGCCGATTCCGGGCATCCGTATGTCCATCAGCACCACGTCGGGAGTGAGGTCGGCGACCTTGGCGACGGCGTCGAGGCCGTCCACGGCCTGGCCGACGACCTCGATGCCGGGCTCTGCGTTGAGCAGCACGGTGAGGCCCTGGCGGACCATCATCTGATCGTCGGCGATCAGGACGCGGATGGCCGTCCTCGTCGTGGTCATACGGTGTCCTCGGTGTTGTCGGTGTTGTCGGTGCACTCAACAG
The DNA here is from genome assembly GCF_042732975.1 of Streptomyces sp. NPDC059743. NCBI lineage: Bacteria > Bacillati > Actinomycetota > Actinomycetes > Kitasatosporales > Streptomycetaceae > Streptomyces > Streptomyces sp. NPDC059743. The sequence continues at coordinate 214,773 of NZ_JBHWGS010000004.1, forward strand.
CTTCGACAGGCCCGACAGGACCGACAGGCCCGGTCGGCGGGCTTGTGGGCAGCATCGCGGTCACTTCCCAGCCGCCCTCGGGCGTGGCCCCGGTCACCAGTTCGCCGCCCAGCATCGCGGTGCGCTCGCGCATACCGAGCAGACCGTGGCCGACCGGACCGTGGCCGGCTCCCGGTACGGGAGAAGGCGAAGGCCGAGCCGTGCGGCCGGGCGCGGTGTTCGTGATCCGGACCGTGATCCCCGACGTGTGATACCCGGTCTCCACCCGTACCTCCGCTCCCGGTGCGTGCCGCATCACATTGCTGAGCGCCTCCTGCACGATACGGAACGCCGACAGCCCGACGCCCGGCGGCAGCGGACGCGGTTCGCCGACCGTACGCGCCGTGACGGCGACTCCGGCGCCGCGCACATTGCCGACCAGCTCGTCCAGCCGGTCGAGGCTGGGCTGCGGCGCGTGCCGCGCGCCCTCGGCGAGGGCGTCCTCGGAGCGCAGTACGCCGAGCACCCGGCGCAGCTCGGTGAGCGCCTCGACCGCGTTCTCGCGGATGCCCGCGAGATTCTCCCGCAGCTCCTCGGACGGGTTCTCGGCCAGATGCGGGGCCGCCTGGGCCTGGATGGAGATCACCGACATATGGTGGGCGACCACATCGTGCAGCTCGCGCGCGATCCGGTTGCGCTCCTCCAGGAGGGTGCGCCGGGCCCGTTCCTCGGCGGTGATCTCCTCCTGTACGACCAGTTCCGTACGGGCCACCTGACGGCCGCGCAGCGCGGCTCCGACCACCACGGCGATCACCAGGACCGCGGTCACGGAGCCGGTGCCCAGGGGCCCGGGCGCGAGCGCGCCGCAGAGCACGACCGACAGCACACTGATCACCAGCACCTCGGCGGCGATCCGAGGGCGGGCCCGCAGCGCGACCAGGAACACGGCCAGGACCTGGACGGCGAATCCGCTGTCGATCCAGGACATCGAGGTGCTGTCGACGGGCTGCGCGAGCGACGCGACCACGACCATGGCGATCGTCGAGGCCCACCAGGCCAGCACCGGCAGGAACGGCGCGGTGACCAGCGACGCCGACTGGATCACCGCGAGCAGGATGCCGATGGGCACACCGATCCGGAAGTCGAAGGCGTACTGATTCGTGTTGAACAGGAGCAGGAGCGGCGTGAGCACCACGAGCGGCGACACGAGCGCGGGCCGCCACTCCAGCCAGCGGGACCGTCCTACGCTCGGTGGCGGAACGGCGGCCGTCGTCCACAGGTCCGCGCGCAGTGCGCGCGCCGCCGCCCGCGCGGTCCGCGCGGTCCGCGCCGGCCGCTGCCGCGTGTACCACCTCTTCACATTCACAGAAATCCCCGCTGGACTCGTCACGCGATTCAGCCTAAGCACGCCGTACCTCCGTCTCCGGGGCGGGACGCCCGTCGCCCATGACCTGACCGCCCATGACCTGACCGTTCACGACCCGACGGTTCACGTTCTGGCCACTCACGATCCGGGCCCGTGGGCTCCGCTGCGGCTCGGGCGCCCGCCGCCTCCCCTGCTCGTACGTACGGAACGCCGCCCAGCACACCAGCAGCGCCAGCGCGAACACCGGCAGCCAGCAGAGCCGGGCGAGCACCCAGCCGGTTCCGTCCGGCACGGTGTGCAGACCGGGCAGGGCGCCGCCCGCCCACAGACCGAGGGCGGTGACCGCGATCATCGCGGTCTGGTGCCAGAGGAAGACCGTCATCGCGGACAGATTCAGCAGCGCCACCGACGCCCAGGCCCTGGGCCGTACCAGCCACCGGCGCAGCGGGCCGAGCAGCAGAAGGGCCGCTCCGCACTGGGCCAGACCGAAGGTGACGGCCGCCAGGGTCGGCGGGTCGAGATTGGAGATCGCGGCGCCCGGCACACCGACCATGGACGCCGGATAGCCGGCGAACAGGACCAGTACGGCCGTGGCGGTGGCGCCACCGACCAGCAGCGTCCACCCCGTCGTCCGTCCCGGCATACCGCGCCGTGCCCACAGCGCGCCGAGGCAGTACGGCACGAGCCAGCCGGCGGCCACATTGAGCCAGCCCAGGCCGCCGAGCCACTCCGGCCAGTCCAGGCGGCCGGAGCCGCCGGAACCGCCGGATCCGGCCGGGCCGAACCGGAACAGGTCGACGTACAGCACGACGGCGAGCGGCCACAGCGGATGCAACCGCGCGACCAGCGGCGTCGCCGCGGTCAGGGCCGCGAAGACCAGCAGAAACCAGAGCGGCGAGAGAATCAGCCGGTAGAGCGTCTGTACGGTCTCGAAGCCGGTGCCCGAGGCCAGCATCGCGCCCGTCGCCACCGCCCACACCACCAGCACGGCGGCGACCGGCCTGAACAGCCGTACCATCCGGGTGCCGAGCCACTTCCCGTATGTCGTGCCCCGGGCGCGGGCCGACGCGTAACTCTTCGCGCCCACCTGCCCGCCGACCAGGAAGAAGACGGCGAGAGTCTGGAACACCCAGGATATCGGCGCCAGTTGGGGCATGTACCGGAGCGGGCTGCTGCCGTGTACGGTGCCGCTGTCGGCGACGAGGGCGGTCACCAGCCAGTGACCGAGCACCACGCCGAGGATGGCGAAGGCACGCAGCGCGTCGACGGCACGGTCGCGGTCGGGCGGAGTGGCGGCGTCGATCCGCCGGACGAGAGGCCCTAGGTCACGCATGACGGCCGTCCTCGGGCGGGAGTTGGCCGACGGGCCCGGGAGGAGTACGGCCGGTGGGTGTCTCTCCCGAGACGATCCGGGCGAGGTTCCGCAGCGATACGGAACCGGGCCTCAGATAGTCGCTGTGCCCGCCCGCTCCCGCGTCAAAAATCCGCGCGCCGAACTCCTTCGACAGCGGATCGGTCCCGAATCCCAGGGTGGTGAAGGGCAGTTGGAGCCGTGCATGCGGTACGCCGGCGATCCAGTCGTCGGCGCCACGGCCCGCCCAGACGGCGGCCGTGGTGCGCAGATCTCCGACGCTGTCGACACCGGTGCCGGGACTGCCATACAGGACGATGCCGTGCAGGGCGATGCCGACCGCCCGCAGGCCCGGGGCGGCCAGCGCGCAGACCGCCGAACCGTACGAGTGACAGAGCAGCGTGGTCCGGGCGGTGGGCCTGGCCACGCTCAACTCACCCAGGAAGTCGCGGAGTTGCGGCACCGCGTCATGAGCGCGTCCTGGCGTCAGGGCCTCCGGGCTCACCGTGCCGGGCGTCTTGTAGCCGAGCCAGGCGATGACGGCGGCTCCGTCGCCCAACTCCCTTTGCAGCACCATGGCTCCGGTGCGGAAGCGCTCGTAGTGGTCCAGGCCGGTGTCCGAACCGGGCACCAGCACGGCGATCCGCTCGGCGTCCGCCAGATCGCCGAAGACCTCGGCGGTGCGTCCGCCGTCGCGGCCGTCGAAGGAGAGGAAGTGGCGTCCGGCGTCCGCCATGGTGTGCAGCGAGGCGGCCCGTCTTCGGTCGCCGTGACGGGCGGCCATCCGTTCGGCCGCGCGGATACCGGTGCGGTTGGCGGCGTACCGTGAGTCGAGAGCGGCGCCGAGGACGGCGGGTGCCGCCGCCGTCAACGGCGCGAGACGGACCGGGACCGGCGCCGGAACGTCCGCCGGACGGGCCGCACCGGACACCGGCACCGCCACCGACGCGGTGACGAGCGCGGCGAGCAGGGCGCGGCGTGGGCGGCTGCCGAGGAGGCGGTGGCTGCGCGGACGACTGCTGCGCGGACGGGACGCCATAGGTGGTGGTCCTTCCGTACCGGATGTTCTTCGTACTTCCGGTACGGACGGTATGGAGCGCGCCCTGTGGTCGGCGTCCCGCCGAGGAACTCACCTGGCACGTAGCTCTGAGGTACTACGGGTGCTCTGAAGTACTACGGGCAAGGCTGGCGCCCGGCAGGCTCCGGGCGGCGCGTGGAAGAGCGTCGGCTCGAAGGCGTCAGCTCGAAGGGGGGTCTGCCGGACCCCTGGCAGAGCCGGGCCCCTTTGGCACCCGACGGAGGCACTCGGCCGGTGTTGGCTTGAGGAGTACCACCCAGGAACACCGCGCAGGAAGGCAATCCCATGACGGAGCCGACACGCATCACCACTCCCTTCGACGCCCGGTCCACCGCCGCAGAAGTGGTGGCCGGTATCGATCTCACCGGCCGCCGCGCCATCGTGACCGGCGCCGCCTCCGGTATCGGTGTGGAGACCGCACGGGCGCTCGCCGGCGCGGGCGCGGAAGTGACACTGGCGGTACGGGACACCGCGGCCGGTGACGAGGTCGCCGAGGACATCAGGGCGACCACCGGCAACAAGAAGGTCCAGGTCGCGCCGCTCGATCTCGGCGACCAGGGCTCCGTCGAGGCGTTCATCGCCGCGTGGGACGGCCCGCTCCATGTCCTCGTCAACAACGCGGGCGTGATGACGCCTCCCGAGACGCGGACACCGGAGGGCTGGGAGCTCCAGTTCGCCACCAACCATCTCGGCCACTTCGCGCTCACCACCGGTCTGCACTCCGCGCTGGTGGCGGCCGGCCGGGCCCGGGTCGTGGCGCTCAGCTCGGTGGGACATGTCGGGAGCCCGCTGGACTTCGACGACATCGACTTCGTCACGCGCCCGTACGATCCCGGGACCGCCTATGCCCAGTCCAAGACGGCCAACGCTCTCTTCGCGGTCGAGGCGAACCGGCGCTGGGCCGGCGACGGCATCACCGTCAACGCGGTGCATCCCGGCGCCATCCTGTCGAATCTGACGCGGCACATGGACCAGGAGCAGCTCGCCGGTGCGATCGCGAGCGGCACGTATGTCTTCAAGACGCCCGAGCAGGGTGCGGCCACGTCCGTGCTGGTCGCGACCTCGCCACAGCTCGAAGGCGTGGGCGGCCGGTACTTCGAGGACTGCGGCGAGGCCCGCCGCCACGTCCCGGGCGGCCCGCGCGAAGGCGTCGCCGACCACGCGCTCGACGCGGACGCGGCCGTCCGTCTGTGGCAGGTGTCCCTCGACAGGATCGCCGAGTCGAAGCGCCTCCGGACCGCGTGACCGCCGCTTGACCTGATGCGCCCGTAACCCTGATGCGTCCGTCCGGCGCCGTCCTGCGGGTTACCGACGTCCTACGGAGGCGGGTTACCGGCCTTTGGGGCGGGCGCGTACATGCATCCGTTCGCCCTGCTGTCCGAACAGGCTGAGGAATTCGACCGGTTCCGGGCCCGCGCAGGCGAAGACGTGCGGAGTGCGGGTGTCGAACTCGGCGGCTTCTCCGGCGGTGAGTACGAGGTCGTGCTCGCCGAGCCACAGCCGCAGTCGGCCGGCCAGGACGTAGAGCCACTCGTATCCCTCGTGCACCCGCTGCTCCAGATCCGCGCAGCCGCCCTTGCGAGGTGGCATGACCAGCTTGTACGCCTGGAGCCCGCCGAGATGGCGGGTCAGCGGTACGAAGGTCATGCCGTCGCGGCTGAAGGGACGCGGGTGGATACGCGGGTCGCCCGTCGACGGCGCGCCCACCAGTTCGTCCAGAGGTACGCCGTACGCCTTCGCCAGCGGCAGCAGCAGTTCCAGGGTGGGCTTGCGCTGCCCGGACTCCAGGCGCGACAGCGTGCTGAGGGAGATCCCGGTCGACTCGCTGAGCTCGGCCAGTGTGGTGCCCTGGTCCCGGCGCAGGGCCCGCAGGCGCGGGCCCACGGCGGTCAGGACGGTGGAGAGGTCGTCGTCTGCCATTCCTCCATTTGCTGTCTTGGCAACAAGGTTTGTCAAACGACGTACCCTGGGCGGAGTGTCTCCAGCGGACGGAGGTACGTCATATGAATCAACAAACACGGCATACCGCCACGGGTGTCAGCCAGGACCGTGAACGGCGCCGGGACAACCGGGACAGCGGGGACGGCCGGGACCGCTGGGACGTCGTGGTCGTCGGCGGCGGAGCGGCCGGACTGAGCGGCGCGCTGACGCTGGCGCGGGCACGCCGCTCGGTGCTGGTGATCGACGCGGGCCTGCCACGCAACGCGCCCGCGTCCCATGTCCACACCTATCTGGCGCGTGAAGGGACACCGCCCTCGCAGCTGCTGGCCACCGGCCGCGAGGAGGTGACCGGTTACGGCGGCGAGATCGCCGAGGGCAGCGCGGTGGCGGCCGAGCGGCCGGCGGACGGCGGTTTCCGCGTCGCGCCGGCGGACGGTTCGACGGTCACGGCGCGCAGGCTGCTGGTGACCACCGGTCTGGTGGACGAGCTGCCTCCGGTGCCGGGCCTGGCCGAGCGGTGGGGGCCGCGAGGTGCTGCACTGCCCGTACTGCCACGGCTGGGAGGTACGCGACCAGCCGATCGGCGTTCTGGCCACCGGGCCGATGGCGGTCCACCAGGCACTGCTGTGGCGGCAGTGGAGCGAGGACGTGACCTTGTTCCGGCACACCGCGCCCGAGTTCGAGGACGAGGAGTACGAGCGGCTGGCCGCGCGCGGTGTCGCCGTGGTGGACGGAGAGGTCTCCGGGCTGGAGATCACCGACGGCCGGCTGACCGGTGTGATCCTGGCCGGAGGCCGAGTGTTCTCCCGCCGGGCCCTGGCCGTCGCCGCGCGTTTCACCGCCCGCGCCGACTTCCTCACCGGCCTGGGCCTCGAAGCCACGGAGCAGGAGATGGGCGGACAGACGATCGGCAGCCGTATCGTCTCCGGTCCGTCCGGGACGACGGAGGTACCGGGCGTCTGGGTGGCCGGCAATGTCACCGAACTGACCGAGACGGTCATCGGCTCGGCCGCCGCGGGCGTACGCGCCGCCGCGGCGATCAACGCCGATCTCATCGCCGAGGAGACCCGCGAGGCCGTCGCCGCCCGTCGCGACTCCGCTCCCTTCTCCGCGCGGCTGGAGCGCGAGACCTGCGAGCGCGTACCAGGCCCTGTCTGGCGGCAGCCGACACGGCCTGTGAGCCGGCGCGGCACCACCCCGGAAACCGGCACAGCATTGACGAAAGAGGTATGACAGCGATGACCGACCACCACTCCCACTCCCACTCGCACTCCGCCTCGGACGCGAAGCCCACGGCCCATGAGAAGCCTCTGTCGCCCGATGATTTCGCCTCGTACGAGGAGTACTGGGACGACCGTTACGGTCAGAGCGACCGGATCTGGAGCGGGCGGCCCAACATCATCCTGGTCCGCGAGATCACGGGAGTGAACCCGGGCCGGGCCCTGGACCTCGGGTGCGGCGAGGGCGCCGACGCGGTCTGGCTCGCGCGGCAGGGATGGCAGGTCACCGGCACCGACGTCTCCGGCGTCGCCCTCGGCCGCGCGGCCGAACACGCGGAGGCGGAAGGTGTCGCCGACCGGATCGACTGGCAGCGGCACGACCTCGGAGTGTCCTTCCCCGAGGGCGGTTTCGACCTTGTCTCGGCCCAATTCCTGCACTCCTACGGCGATATGCCGCGCGAGAAGATCCTGCGGACCGCCGCGTCGGCCGTCGCGCCCGGCGGGACACTGCTGATCGTCGGACACGGAGGCTTCGCTCCCTGGGAGGAGAACCCGCACCCAGAAGTCCACTTCCCCACGCCCGAGGAGGTCCTCGAATCCCTCGGCCTGGCGGAGGGTGAGTGGGAGGTGCAGATCTGTGAGGAGCACGAGCGGCAGCAGAACGGTCCCGACGGACAGCCGGGCCACCGTACGGACAACACCCTCAAGGTCCGACGCCTGACCGGATCCGGCGGCTGACCGGCTCCGGCGCCTGACGGGACGCGCGGCCGACCAGGCGTCCCGTACAGGTCCCGTATGGCGACGGGCGGACGCGCGGGCGGACACTGGAGTGAGGAGCGAGGAGGTGCGTCATGCGCAAGGTAGCCGACTGCCGGGATTTCCCGAGCGAGACGAAGTGCACTCTCGCGATCTCCGGTGAGGAGGACGAGGTGGTCCGCGCGGCGAGCGAACACGCGGCGTCCGTACACGGCCACACGGACAGCCCGGAGCTGCGGGACCAGATCCGCTCCATGCTGAAGGACGAGGTGCCACAGCACGCCTGAGCCCCAGGTCACCTGAGGCCCAGGTCAACAGATCGGCGGACTCCGCCCGGCACCGCCGGGCGGAGTCCCTGTGCCACCGGCCCAGCGCTACCGCTACCGCTCCTGAGGCCTCGCGCCCACCTCGAAGCTGTTGCCGAACGGATCGGTGATGTTCGCCATCCGCGCATAGGGCATGTCCGAGGGAGCGCCCGCGGTGCCTCCGGCCGCAATGGCCCGCGCCACCGCCGCATCGGTGTCGGCCACCTCGAAAACCGTCTTCCAGACGGACGGCTCTCCCTGCGCCACGCCCAGGATCCCGCCGACCTCATGCCCGTCCGGCCGGCGCAGGAAGGTGAAGTCCGCGTCCGGGAGATCGTCGTTGCCGTCCAGGGTGAAGTCGAAGACCGCCGGATAGAACGCGCGCGCCGGGCCCGGGTCCGGAGTGGTCAGATCGTTCCGTACGAGACTGCCCGGCTCGTTCACGATCTCGCAGCCGAGGCGCTCACGTCCCTGCCACAGCCCGAACTCGGCGCCGACCGGATCCACCACCAGGGCCCCACGGCCCCGGTCCCCGACATCCTGCGGGCTCTCGGCGAGCGTGCCGCCGGCCGCGATGACACGCTTCGCGGTGTCGTCGCAGTCGTCGGTGGCGATATATACGCGCCAGTGTCCGGAGCCGCTCTCCTCCGCTGTCGGCCTCAGTCCCGCCACCGGGCGTCCGCGCAGCAGACACAGCGTGTACCGGCCCGCCTCCGCCGCTCCCGCCTCGAACTCCCAGCCGAACAAGGCCCCGTAGAACTCCGCCGCGCGCCGCATGTCGTGGACGCCGAGTTCGATCCAGGTCGGGGTGCCTGTCGGCTGATTGCTGGTCACATAACTCATGGGATTCTCCTGCCTCGCCGGGCCCGTCCGGCTCGCCGTGCGCACCGGTCCTGTCCGTGCGCACCGGCCCTGGCCCTTCGGCCCGTTCTGTTCGACAGGTCCGACGCTAGATCGCATACAGGTCAGACCATGTCCTAGATGGCGACCCGCGGATCATGGACCGACCGGTCCGAGCGATCTCGTCGAGCGATGTCGTACAGGGCTCATAGAATCGGCGGATGAGCACTCCCGATTCCGGTCCGCGTGCCGAGACGAGCCCAGAGGCAAGCCCAGAGACGGGCCCGGTGCTCCGTCCCGAGACGGGCAGCGAGGCGCTGCGCGTGCTCCACCGCGTCTTCGGATACGACTCCTTCCGCGGCAGCCAGCAGGAGATCATCGACCATGTGGTGGCCGGCGGCGACGCCCTCGTCCTGATGCCGACCGGCGGCGGCAAGTCGCTCTGCTACCAGATCCCGGCTCTGGTACGGAAGGGCGTCGGAGTCGTCGTATCGCCGCTCATCGCGCTCATGCAGGACCAGGTCGACGCGCTGAGGGCCCTCGGTGTCAGGGCCGGGTTCCTCAACTCGACACAGGATCTGGACGAACGGCGCCTGGTGGAGGCGGAGTTCCTCGCCGGTGAGCTGGATCTGCTCTATCTCGCGCCGGAGCGGCTGCGGGTGGAGTCGACCGTACGGCTGCTGGAGCGCGGCACGATCTCCCTGTTCGCCATCGACGAGGCGCACTGTGTCGCGCAGTGGGGCCATGACTTCCGGCCCGACTATCTGGCCCTGTCGGCGCTGCACGAACGGTGGCCCGACGTTCCTCGTATCGCGCTCACCGCGACCGCCACCGAGGCCACCCACGCGGAGATCGCCTCCCGGCTCAAGCTCCAGGACGCACGGCACTTCGTCGCGAGCTTCGACCGGCCCAACATCCAGTACCGCATCGCGCCGAAGAACGATCCGAAGCGGCAGCTCCTCCAGCTTCTGCGCGCCGAGCACGCCGGAGACGCGGGGATCATCTACTGCCTCTCCCGGGCGTCCGTGGAGAAGACCGCCGAGTTCCTGGTGAAGAACGGGATCGAGGCGCTGCCGTACCACGCGGGGCTCGACGCCCGTACGAGGGCCGCGAACCAGGCGCGCTTCCTGCGGGAGGACGGGATGGTCATGGTCGCGACCATCGCGTTCGGGATGGGGATCGACAAGCCGGACGTACGGTTCGTCGCCCATCTCGATCTCCCGAAGTCTGTCGAGGGCTACTACCAGGAAACCGGACGTGCCGGGCGCGACGGGCAGCCGTCGACGGCCTGGCTGGCGTACGGGCTCCAGGATGTCGTCCAGCAGCGGAAGATGATCGACACCTCCGAGGGTGACGACGCGCACCGGCGGCGGCTGGGCGCCCATGTCGACGCGATGCTCGCGCTCTGCGAGACGGTGGAGTGCCGCCGCGTCCAACTGCTCGCGTACTTCGGCGAGAAGAGCGGCGTCTGCGGCAACTGCGATACGTGTCTGACGCCCGCCGAGTCATGGGACGGTACGGTCCCGGCGCAGAAGCTGCTGTCGACCGTGGTCAGGCTGAAGCGCGAGCGCAACCAGAAGTTCGGCGCGGGACAGATCACCGACATTCTGCTCGGCAAGAAAACGGCGAAGGTCATCCAGTTCGATCATGACGCGCTGAGCGTGTTCGGTATCGGTACGGAGCTGCGCGAGGCGGAATGGCGCAGCGTGGCACGGCAGTTGCTGGCGCAGGGGCTCATCGCGGTCGAGGGCGACTACGGAACGCTGGTCCTCACGGAGGAGAGCGCCGAGGTGCTGGGTGGACGGCGGCCCGTGGTGCTGCGGCGCGAGCCCGAGAAGACGGCGGCCCGGCCCGCGCGCGCGGAGAAGACGGCCAAAAGCCGTGCGGTGCCGGTGGATCTGCCGGAGGAGGCGGTGCCGGTGTTCGAGTCGCTGCGCGCCTGGCGGGCCGCGACGGCGAAGGAGCAGGGCGTGCCCGCGTATGTCGTCTTCCATGACGCGACGCTGCGCGAGATCGCGGTGCTGGCGCCGTCGACGCTGGCGGAGCTGGGCACGGTGAACGGAGTGGGCGAGAACAAGCTGGCGAAGTACGGCGAGCAGATCCTGGAGACGCTGGGCACGGCGTGACGGGCTGACGGGTGACCTGCCACGGGCTGACGGGCTGACGGGCTGACGGGCTGACGGGCTGACGGGCTGACGGGCTGACGGGCAGGAACGACATCGGAGGCGTCCGCGCACGGGCGAGAATGGTCGGCATGCCTCATCGCAAGGTTCTCTGGATCGGCGGTCCGCCCGGCGCGGGCAAGACGACCGTGGCCCGGCTGCTCGCCCGCCGCCACGGACTGCGCTGGTACAACGCCGACGCCCACACCTGGGAGCACCGCGACCGCGCCATCGCCGCGGGCCATCCGCAGGCGATCCGGTGGGAGGCGCTGTCACGCGAGGAACGCTGGTCCGCGCCCGAGGCGGAGCTGCTCGCCATGTCCCTGCACCACGAGCGGGGCCGGATGATCCTGGACGATCTCCACGCGCTGCCCGCCGCGCCGCTGATCATCGCCGAGGGCACGCCCATCACGCCGTCGGTCGTGGGCGCGGGCGGCCGGGCCGTATGGCTGCTGCCCTCGGCCGAGGTCCAGCGGACCAGGCTGACCGAGCGCGATCTCCCACCGGGCCCGCTCACGCTCTACCGGTCGCTGGTCGGCGAGATCGGCGCGCAGGTGGCGGAGTACGGAGCCCGGAAGCTCGTCGTCGACGGACACGACAGCGTGACGGAGACGGCCGGGGCGGTCGAGAAGCTCTTCGCCGAGGCCCTGGCCGCGGGCCCTGTGGCGGTGACGGCGCGCGAACGCGGAGGGCTGCTGCGGTACGCCAACCGCGCCACGGTCCGTCAGTACGAGGCGTTCTTCGCGCGCCCGTGGTCGCACGGCGACACCAGGACGACCGTCCTCCCGTTCGCCTGTGAATGCGGTCGGCCGGACTGCGAGGCGGACGTCGAACTCTCCGTGGCCGACTTCCCACCGCCGCCCGACGATGCCCTGTCCCCACCACTCCTCGCCCCGGGCCACCGCCTCTCACCGGCCTCGTCGGCCGGGCCGGCATGAGCGCGCTAGGCGCCCGAGCCGATCTGGAGGTGCCAGCGACCGGGCATACCGGTCAGGGTGATGGTCGACAGCGGACGTACATCGACATACCAGTACGTACGGGGCGGGGCCTTCAGCGCGTACACCAGCGCCGCCCGTACCACCGCCGGTTCCGCCACCGCGACGATCGCGGCGATGTCCTCGGCCGGGCGGGTGTCCAGCCAGCCGCCTATCCGCGAGATGAAGGCCAGCAGAGGTTCGCCGCCGTGCGGCGCGGCCCGTGGATCGGCGATCCACGCGTCGACGGCGGCCGGCTCGCGGGACATCACCTCGGACAGGGTGAAGCCGCGCCAGCGGCCCATGTCGCAGTCGCGCAGCGCGGGCTGGGCGAGCGGCGCGAAGCCCAGCGCGTCACCGGTGGCGCGGCTGCGCGGCGTCGGTGAGCAGTAGCGGAGATCGGCGGCGGCCAGCGGGATCAGGGTGTGGGCGGCGAGCTGCATCTCGTACCATCCGACCTGGTCGAGCGGCCGGTCGTCGTCGAAGCGCTCGTCGAACACGTCCGAGCTGCGCGCCGCGGCGACCAACGTGACCCGAACACTCATGGCCGTGATCGTGGAGCCGAATGTCCCGCAGGTCAAGAGGCTCCCCGCAGTGGTGGGCCCGGTGTCCTGGGGCCGGGCGGGACGAGTGCCTCGTCGCAGGCCGTACGGAGCCTCCGTACGCCCTCGGTGAGCTCGGCCGGGCCCGCCACCGCCGCGAAGCTCAACCGGAGCTGCGCGGCGGGAGGTTCAGCGCTGAAGTACGGGCGGCCCGGTGCGACCGCGACTCCCGCGCGCAGCGCGGCGGAGACGACCGCCTGCTCGTCGGTGCCGTCGGGAAGCCGGAGCCAGAGGTGATAACCGCCGGACGGAATGTGCGGCAGGGCCAGCTCGGGCAGCTCGCTCAGGAGCGCCGCCGTGAGCGTGTCCCTGCGGATCCGCAGCGCCGAGGAGACGGAGCGCAGATGGCGGTTCCAGGCGGCGGAGCCGACCAGTTCCAGCGCGGCCTCCTGGAGCGGGCGCGGTACGAAGAAGGTGTCCACGACATGGATGGCGCGCAGCCGCTCCAGAACCGGGCCGCGCGCCACGAGCGCGCCGACGCGCAGGCTCGGCGAGGTCGCCTTGGTGAGCGAGCAGACATGGACGACCACACCGTCCGGATCGTCGGCGGCGAGCGGCCTGGGCAGCGGGCCTGCGTCCTCGTGCACCAGCCGCCGTACGAAGTCGTCCTCGATGACGAAGGCCCCGGCCTCCCGGGCGATCCGCAGCACCTCGGGACGGCGCGCCGGGGATAGCACGGCGCCGGTGGGATTCTGGAAGAGCGGCTGGCAGACGAAGAGCCGGGAGCCGGTGGCCCGGAAGGCGGCGGCGAGCAGCTCGGGCCGTACACCGTCGGGATCCACCGGCACCGGCACCGGCCGCAGCCCGGCGGCGCGCGCGATCGCCAGCATCCCCGGATAGGTGGGCGATTCGACCAGCACGGGCGCGCCGGGCGGCGCGAGCGCCCGTAGCGCGGTGGTCAGCGCGCTCTGGCCGCCCGCCGTGACCAGGACCTCCGCCGCCGTGACCGGATCGCCGATCCCACGGGCGAACCACTCGCGCAGCTCGGGCAGACCGTCGGTGGGCGGTCTGCCCCAGGCGCCGGGCCGCCGGCCCGCCCGTGCCAGCGCCGCGGCCATCGCCTGCTCCGGCTGGAGGGAGGGATGCAGATAGCCGCCGTTGAACTCGATGACACCGGGCGGCGGCGCGGCCAGCGTGACCAGGACTCCGGAGGCGTCGACGGCGCGCGGTACGAGGTCGGCGGCGGCATCGGCGCTGAGGGCGACCTCCTGCCAGGAGGTGTCACCACGGGCCGGAGCGCCGGCCCGCGCGGGCGCGCGGAAGGCACCGGCGCCGGGACGGGTGACGACGAGTCCCTCGGCGGCGAGCCGGGCGAGGGCACGGGAGACGGTCACCGGAGAGACACGGTAACGGTCGACCAGCGCTCTGCTGGACGGCAGCTTTCCACCGGGTGAGTAGCGGTTCAGCTCCTGCCGCAGCGAATCCGCCAGTCCTGACACACTGCTACGCTCATGCATGACAGTACAGGATAGCGCTACTCCACACACATCGATAGCGGTCGGCGGCGGCACTCTGCTCGCCGCGCTGGGCGTCGTCGCCTTCTCGCTCACCTTCCCGTCCACCGTGTGGGGCCTGGAGAGTTTCGGTCCCTGGTCGCTCGTCGCCCTGCGCAGCACGCTCGCCGCGCTGATCGCGGGCGGCTTTCTGCTGACGTTGCGCGTGCCGGTTCCCGAGCGCCGGCACTGGGCAGGGCTCGCGGTGGTCGGCGGCGGAGTCGTGGTGGGCTTTCCGCTGCTGACGACACTGGCACTGGAGACGTCCACCACCTCGCACGCGGCCGTCGTGGTCGGGCTGCTGCCGCTGACGACGGCCGCGTTCGCGGCGGTACGTACCGTACGCACGGGCCGGCGCCCGTCCCGTACCTTCTGGCTGGCCGCGCTCGCCGGCGCGGCCGTGGTGATCACCTTCGCGGTCCAGCAGAGCGGCGGAGCGCTGTCAGCGGCTGACTTGTATCTGTTCGGCGCGCTGCTGGTGTGCGCGGCGGGCTATACCGAGGGCGGCAGACTGGCCCGGGAGATGCCCGGCTGGCAGGTGATCGGCTGGGCGCTGATCGGCTGTCTGCCACTGTCGGTGGCGGGCTCGGCGGCGGCCCTCGCCGTCGAGCCGGCGCGCTGGACGGCCCATGGCGCGATCGGGCTCGTCTGGGTGGCGGCGGGCTCGACCTTCTTCGGTCTGTACGTCTGGTACCGGGGCATGGCGTCGATCGGTATCGCGAAGGCCAGCCAGCTCCAGCTCGCCCAGCCCGTGCTGACGCTGGTCTGGTCGGTGCTCCTGCTCGGTGAGCGCCTCACGCCCGCGGCGCCGGTGGCAGCCGTGGCGGTGCTGGTCTGTATCGCGGTCACGCAGCGATCGGCCACCTGACCACAGCCTCCACCACTTCCCGGCAGTCCCCGTCACTTCCCGGCGCGCCCGCCGTAGTGGTCCGCCGCCACCCGGGTCATCGCGCCGATCGGATCGGCGCCGACCTCCTTCGCCGAGAAGAAGCAGTGCCCGCGCACCTCCGCGAACTCCTTGGCCAGGGTGAGATGGCGGGACAGTTCGGCCGGGTCCTGCCAGGCGGTCGGCTGCGCCGGGTCACCCGCCTTGTAGAGGGCCTCGCCGATGTGGAGGGCCACACCCGTCCCCCGTACGACACCGTCCCACCAGCGCAGCAGCTTCGCGTAGTCGGCGGCGGGGAAGCCGAGGTTCCAGTAGAGCTGCGGGACGATGTCGTCGATCCAGCCCTCCTTGACCCACTTGCGGGTGTCGGCGTGCAGATCGTCATAGGTCTGCACGCCGGCCGTGGTGTCGGAGCCGAGCGGATCGGTGGCCGCGTTGCGCCACACCCCGAAGGGACTGATACCGAAACGTACGTCCCTCTTGGTCCTGTTCGTCCGGTTGATCTTCTTGATCCGCGCGGCGGTCTCCCGTACCAGCCGGTCGGTGTTGTCCCGCCGCCAGGCCGCCTTGTCCGGGAAGCCCGCTCCGTAGCGCGCGTACGCCTCGTCGTCCGCGAAGACCTGCCCGGCGACCGGGTACGGATAGAAGTAGTCGTCCCAGTGCACGGCGTCGACGGCGTACCGCTCGACGGCATCGAGCATGGCGTCCTGCACAAAGCGCCGGACCTCGGGCAGCCCCGGGTTGTAGTAGAGCTTCCCGCCGTACGGCAGGATCCACTCGGGGTGGACACGGGCCGGATGGCTCGCGGTCAGCCGCGCGGGATCGGTGTGGTTCGCGACGCGGTACGGATTGAACCAGGCGTGCAGCTCCAGACCGCGTGCGTGCGCCTCGCGCACCGCCGTGCCCAGCGGATCCCAGCCGGGATCGCGGCCCTGCACACCGGTGAGGTACTGCGCCCAGGGCTCGTACGGCGAGGGCCACAGCGCGTCCGCCGTGGGCCGGACCTGGAAGACGACCGTATTCAGCCCGCGCGCCATGGCCGTGTCCAGATGCGCGATCAGCTCGGCCCGCTGCCGCTCCGCCGTCAGCCCGGGCGCCGAGGGCCAGTCGCGGTTGGCGACCGTCGCCAGCCACATCCCGCGGAACTCCCGGCGCGGGGCATGGTGCCGGGGCGTCCGCGCGGCGGCGTCGCCCGCCGCCAGCAGCGCCGCTGCCACTCCCGCCGCGCCCACGACCAGCCCTCGTCTGCCGATGTGTGCCATGCGCCGCCCCGTCCTCCGGTCCGCTGCCGGGCGGCCCGCCGGTGATCGCCGGACGGGCCGCTGCTTCCGCTGAGCATGCCCGCCCCGGCCGGTCGTCCGCACCCTCCCGCGGAGTAACGTCCTGTCCCGAGGCGGGCGCCGGAATCACACGGGGGACCTGCCGGGACACGGACCAGTGAAAGGCACGATGTGACCGACATCCTGACCGATATCGCCCGCGTCGGAGTGGTGGGCTGCGGCCAGATGGGCGCAGGAATCGCCGAGGTCGTCGCCCGTAGCGGCCTGGAGGTGAAGGTCGCCGAGACCACCGGCGAGGCGCTGGAGATCGGCCGTACCCGTCTGCACAACTCCCTGTCGAAGGCCGCCGAACGCGGCAAGATCAGCGAGCGCGAGCGTGACGCGGCGCTCGGCAGGCTCAGCTTCACCACCGATCTCGGTGAGTTCGCCGACCGCGATCTCGTCATCGAGGCCGTGGTGGAGAACGAGAAGGTCAAGACCGAGATCTTCCAGGTACTCGACCAGGTGGTGCGGCGCCCCGACGCGATCCTCGCCTCCAACACCTCGTCCATCCCGCTGGTCAAGCTGGCGGTCGCGACCTCACGTCCCGACCAGGTCATCGGTATCCACTTCTTCAATCCGGCGCCGGTGCAGCGGCTGGTCGAGCTGATTCCCGCGCTGACGACCTCCGAGGAGACGATCAAGCGGGCCGAGGCCATCGTCCAGGGAGTGCTGGACAAGCACGCGATCCGCGCCCAGGACCGCTCGGGCTTTGTGGTGAACGCGCTGCTCATCCCGTATCTGCTCTCGGCGATCCGGATGTTCGAGTCGGGCATCGCGAGCCGCGAGGACATCGACAACGGGATGGAGCTCGGCTGCGCCCATCCGATGGGCCCGCTCAAGCTCTCCGATCTGATCGGTCTGGACACCGTGGCCTCCGTCGCCGATTCGATGTACGCGGAGTTCAAGGAACCGCTGTACGCGGCGCCGCCGCTGCTCCAGCGGATGGTGGACGCGGGCCGGCTCGGCCGTAAGACCGGCGCGGGCTTCTACCCGTACTCCTGACTCGTACGTCTGACCCGTTGACCCGTACTCCTGATCGCCGGAAGCGGACCGACCGGGCGGATCAGGAGTACGCGAGGCAGGGCGGCAGAACTCAGCCCAGCCGTATGTGATGGAGCATCAGCAGCCCGGCCGTCATACCGGCGGCCGGGATCTCACCGCGCGCGATCATGTCCGGCACCAGCTTGAGCGGGATCCACTCGCGGCGCGAGGACTCGAAGTCGTCCTCGGGATGGCCGATGTATGTGGCCTCCTCCGCCCAGTAGAGATGGTGCCGGGCATCGGTCAGGCCGTTGGACGGCTCGACCGTGAGGAGATGGCGCAGCGGTCCGGGCCGCCATCCGGTCTCCTCCTCCATCTCCCTGGCCGCGGCGGCCTCGATGGACTCGCCGTCCTCGACCACGCCCGCGGCCAGCTCCCAGCCCCAGCTGTCGGTGATGAAACGGTGCCGCCAGAGCATCAGCACCTCATTGGCGGAGTTCACCGCGGTCGCCACGGCGACCGGGCGCAGCCGGATCAGGAAGTGGTCGAGACGACGGCCGTCAGGGAGCTTGACGTCGGCCAGATTGACCTGGAACCAGCGGTTCTCATACACAGTTTGTTCGCTAAGTTTCGTCCACTGCATGTTTCTGCCACCTTCCGACAAGTTGATGGCAATATCGCAGCAGCGGCTCTTGTACACGGTGGCTCAGAGGGGGCTCACAGAGGGGCTCACAGGGGAACGCGCAGCGCTCCCTCGATCAGTTCGGCCGTCGCTTCCGCGTCGGTGGATCCGCTGGCCACCAACTGCGCACGTACGGCGCGCAGCCGGTCCCGCAGCCGCTGGGACTCCATTCCCCGCGCCCGCTCGGCCATTTCCCGAGCCGTTCCGGCGGCCCGGTCCGCCTCGCCCTGCCGTAGCTCGATATGGCTGAGCATGGCGAGCCGGTGCACCCTGCCCCGATCGTGCGCCGGGGTGTCCACGGCCGCCGCCGCGTGCGCCCGCGCGGCGGCCAGATCTCCGAGGCTGAGCAGGGCCTCCGCCACTTGTACGTTCACCAGGCCCGGCTGGACGTATCCGGTCTCCTCCGGCTCATGCCCGGGTCTGATGCGCTCCGCCTCCGTCTCGGCGCGTCCGATGCAGCCCAGCGCACCGCTGCCGTCGCCGAGATGGGCGTACGACTTGGCCTGCATCGCATAGAGATCGGCGGCGAGCGCGGGAGTGATCTGACGGCCCGCCGTTCGCAGCGCGGCCTCGGCGAAGGCGACGGCCTGGCGGTACTCACCCATGTGCAGCGACTGGTTGACCAGCAGCGCGATCACATAGGCGCCGAGTCCGCGGTCGCCGCTGGCCTTGGCCAGCCGCAGCGCCTGGTGGAAGTAGCGCTGGGCGAGTCCATGGGCGTCGGAGTCGTACGCGCAGATACCGGCCACCGCGACCAGTCCGCCGGTGGCACGGTGGAGCTGACGGCCCAGCGAGTCGCTGTATCCGCCGCGCAGCAGCGGAGCGGTCTCGGAGTTGAGGAAGCGGACGATCCGGGCACGGGTGGCGACTCCGCCCGCCCTCCGGTACATCAGCTCGTAGTGCTCCCTGGCCGAGCGCAGCAACTCGATGTCGGCGGGACCGACCTTCGTACGGCCGGGGCGCGAGACATCGGCGTCCTCCGGCGGATTCTCCCACTCCCAGACGGGGATCACGGCGGGCGTGCCGGTGACGGCGGGGGCGTCCACTATGTGCGGCCGGCGCTGCTCGTCGGAGCGCCAGAGCGCGGTGGCCCGCTCCACGAAGCCGGAGAGCGGAGTGACGCCGGGCACGGGCGACTCGCCCAGCACGCCGAGCCCGACGTCGTCCAAGGTGAGCGAGCGGCGCAGCCGGTCGCCCAGCACACCGCAGATCAGATCGGGCACCTGGCCGCGTGGCCGCTGGCCCTTCAACCACCGTGCCACCGCCGTGTGTTCGTACCGCAGGGCGAGACCTCTCAGCCGGCCCGCCTCATTGACCCGGGCGGCGAGTCCGGCGTGGGAGATACCCGCCTCGTCGAGCAGGGAATCGAGCAGGGTGTTGGGCTGCATAAGCCTCTCCGGTGGTTCGGCCGGTGTGGATCTTCTGGACTTCCAAGCCCTTTCGGGACTTCGACGACAAGCCCAGCACCTCTCGGCGAGGGGCCCAGCGTAGTGCGAATCGCACGGGGTGTGAACGTAATGCCCGTATCCGTACCTTGTGCGCTCTGCCGCCGGGCGCCCGGGGCCGGTTGACTGAATCGCCTCACAAAGAGGCGGCCGGGCCACCGACTCCCCCTCGTCCTGTGCGGTGGCCCGCAACCGCGCCGTCTGCCCTGCCGACCTGCCCGACACTCCGCGGCGGGGCAGGCGGCGCCGGCCGCACCAGTCATGTCGCCCACTACCGACGGAAGGATGTCGTGCGTGCCCCGGTCGCGGTCATTCCCGGCCGGGGACGTGGGCGTTGCTCGGGTGTGTGCGGATCCGGGAGCCGCTGCTCCGGCGCACGCATATCCGGTGGATACATCTCCGGCGGCTGCTCGGCCGCCCGCTTGGAACCGCCTAAGGGCCGGATATCCGGGAGTTGACTCCCCGATGGGGGTTGACTCTCCGGTGGGAGTTGACTCTCCGATGGCTGGTCGGCCGAGGGAGCCGATACAGGCGAGGGAGCCGATACGGGAGGGTCCCCAGGCGGCCGGTCGTCCGACGTACGGTCATCCGGCGGCGCGCTGCCCGGCGGCTGTAACTCCTCGCCGCCACCGGGATCCGGTCTCTGGTCCTGCGTCGGCACAGGCAAAGGCACAGCTACAGGCACCGGCACCGGCGCGCGGTCGTTGCGTACGACGAGCAGCGCCATGTCGTCGTTGACACGCCCGCCGGTGTGCCGCAGCAGCGCTCGGTGCACCTGTCGCACCACTTCCGTGGGCGAGAGCGGCACACCGGAGACTCCCTCCGCGGCCTCGGTCAGCGCTTCTTCCAGAGCGAAAAACCTTCCGGCCGAGTCCCGCGCGTCCTGGGCGCCGTCGGTGTGCAGGAAGAGCGACTCACCGGGCAGCAGCGGCCCGCACCGTTGGAGCGGAAGATCGGCGGGCAGCGGGAACGGGCCGAGCGGTGGCAGAGGCTCGGCGCTCGCGACAGGCGCGGCGCCCCGGCCCAGCCGATAGGGCCAGGGATGGCCGCAGTTGAGAGCCCGTACCTCCGCGTCGTGCCCAATCTCCAGCAGCAGTACGGTGACGAACTCCTCCGCCGACAGACCGTCCGGATCCGGATCGTCGTAGGCCCAGGATTCCCGGCCACCGGATCCGGAGCCACCGGATCCACCGCCACCGGATGCCCGGCCGTCGGATCTCCCGCCGCCCGGCCCGCGACCGCCCGGCCCGCGGCCACCGGATCCGGAGCCGTCGGGTCCACCGCCCTCCGCCCTGGCGGCCCGCTGTCCCGACTGCTCCCTCAGATGGCGCTGAAGCGCCCGGTCGAGTCTTCGCAGCACACCGTCGAGTCCCGGCTCGTCATGGGCGGCCTCCCGGAAGCTGCCCAGCACCGCCGCCACGGCGCCGATGGCGGGCAGTCCATGGCCGCGTACATCGCCGATGATCACGCGGACGCCGTACCCGGTGGCCACCGCCTCGTACAGATCGCCACCGACATCGGCGCCCCGGGACGCGGAGAGCTGTCGCGCGTAGAACGCCAGCCCGTCGAGGCGCGCGGGAAGCGGCCGGAGCAGCACCGCCTGTGTGGCGCGCGCCACCGCACGGACCTCGCTCAGCACCTTCAGTCCGCGCCGCCGCACCCGGTTGAGCAGATACGCCACGACCAGCAGAAAGGCCACACAGGTCACGATGCGCGGGATCAGGTGGTCGTGAGTGCTGGGCGGGCAGGTCAGCTCCCAGGTGATCACCAGGGCGAGCACACCGCCCGGGATCGCGCACTCGACGACACCCCAGGGGGCCGGTGCGTCCTCGGACGCGTCCTCTTCTGCCCTGGTCCGATTCATCCGTCGGCCCCCTTCGGCCGCCCGGCCGCTAAGCCGATGGGCGTACGTCGACCGTAGTGGCCGGATCGATTGTGTCGATCACGCATGTGCGTTGGCGAACCCGCCCCGGACTTCTCACCCGAATGAGTGAGGGGCGCTTCCGGAGGTCCGGAGGCGCCCCTCAGGGGACGGCCGTCTGTCCAACGACGGCGTATGACCAGGTGTTACGCGTTGGCGATTACGCGCCGCGAAGAATCGCTCCGGTCCGCTCGGCGGCGAGCGCGACGGCCGCCTCGCGGGCCGCGGTGGCCTCCTCGACGGTCAGTGTGCGGTCCGGCGCGCGGAAGCGCAGGGCGTACGCGAGCGACTTCCGGCCGGATCCGATCTGTTCGCCGGTGAAGACGTCGAACAGCCGCAGGGACTCCAGAAGTTCACCCGCGCCCTCGCGCAGCGCGCGCTCCACCTCGGAGGCGGGCACGTCCTGGGCGACGACCAGCGCCACATCCTGGGTGGCGACCGGGTAGGTGGAGATCCGGGGTGCCTGGAGCGCACCGGTGCCCGCGCGCTCCAGCAGATCGAGATCGATCTCCATGGCGCAGGTGCGCTCCGGCACGCCGAGCGCCTTGACCGCCCTCGGGTGCAGCTCTCCGGCGTGGCCGACGAGCGTCTCCTCGCCGTCCACGGTGGCGAGCAGCGCCGCGCAGCGGCCCGGGTGCCACGGCTCGTGCTGGTCGGCGCGGACGGTCAGCTCGACGCCGGCCTCCCGGGCGACGGTACGGGCCGCCTCGACGGCGTCCGCCCAGTCGGCCGGACGGCCCGTGCCCCACCAGCCGGCCTGTTCGCGCGCTCCGGCCAGCACGACCGCGGCACGGCGCGGCTGGCCGGGCAGCGCGGTGTCGAGCCCGGCCAGTTCCTCGTCGGTCGGGCGCCGGTCGACGGGCAGCCGCACCGGGACGGTCTCCTCGCCGGTGGGCCGGAAGACCAGGCCCGTCTCGAAGAGCGCCAGATCGTGCGAGCCCCGGCCGTCGTTACGGCGCAGCGCCGCGAGCAGCCCGGGCAGCAGCGTGGTGCGCAGCGCCGGCTCCTCGTCGGAGAGCGGGTTGACGAGCTTGACCGTACGGCGGCGGGCGTCGTCGGCGGGCAGTCCGAAGGCGTCGAGGACCGCGTCACCGATGAACGGGTAGCTCAGCGCCTCGACGTATCCGGCGCCGGCAAGGGCCCGGCCGACCCGGCGGTGCAGCCGCTGGCGCTCGGTGAGCCCGCGTCCGGACGGCGGTGTGGGCAGCGTCGAAGGGAGGTTCTCGTATCCCTCCAGCCGGATGACCTCCTCGGCGAGGTCGTTGGGCGCGCCGAGGTCGGGCCGCCAGGACGGGACGGTGACGACGAGCTCGTCCTGCCCGTAGACGTCGCAGCCGATCTCCTGGAGCCGCCGTACGACGGTCTCCCGCCCGTAGGCCACTCCGGCGACGCGGTCGGGATGGTCGGCGGGCATGGCGATGGTGTGCGGCGCGGAGGGCGCGACGATCTCGGTGACACCGGCCCCGGCGGAGCCGCCGGCGAGCAGCACCAGCAGATCGACGGTGCGCTGCGCGGCGGCGGACGCGGCCTCCGGGTCGACACCGCGCTCGAAGCGCTTGGACGCCTCGGAGGCGAGCTTGTGGCGGCGCGCGGTACGGGCGACGGAGATCGCGTCGAAGTGCGCGGCCTCGATGACCACCTCGGTGGTGCCCTGGGCCTCGCCCGTCTCGGGATGGGCGGTGAGATCGGCGATCTCGGTGTTCGCGCCGCCCATCACTCCCGCGATGCCGATGGGCCCGCGGTCGTCGGTGATCACGAGGTCCTGGGCGTCCAGGATCCGCTTGGTGCCGTCGAGCGTGGTGATCTTCTCGCCGGGCCGGGCGCGGCGGACGCCGATCGGTCCTTCCAGCCGGGCCCGGTCGTAGGCGTGCAGCGGCTGGCCCAGCTCCAGCATCACGTAGTTGGTGATGTCGACCGCGAGCGAGATCGGCCGCATTCCGGCCTTCTGGAGCCGGCGGCTCAGCCAGAGCGGGCTGCGGGCCTCGGGATCCAGGCCGGTGACCGTACGGGCGGTGAAGCGGTCGCAGCCCGCCGGGTCGGAGACCGTCACCGGGTGGCCGAAGGAGTTCGGCGCCGGTACGTCGAGCAGCGCCGGATCGCGCAGCGTCAGGCCGTACGCGATGGCGGTCTCGCGGGCGACTCCGCGCATCGAGAGGCAGTAGCCGCGGTCCGGTGTGACGGCGATGTCGAGGACCTCGTCCACCAGCTCCAGCAGCGCGATGGCGTCGGTGCCGACCTCGTGCTCGTCGGGCAGCACGATGATGCCGCCGGAGCCGTCGTCGCCCATGCCCAGCTCGTCGCCGGAGCAGATCATGCCGTGCGAGGTCTTGCCGTACGTCTTGCGCGCGGCGATCGCGAAGTCGCCCGGCAGGACGGCGCCGGGCAGGACCACGACGACCTTGTCGCCCACGGAGAAGTTCCGCGCGCCGCAGACGATCTCCTGTGGCTCGCCGGTGCCGTTGGCGGTGCCGACGTCGACGGTGCAGAAGCGGATGGGCTTCTTGAAGCCCTCCAGCTCCTCGATGGTGAGGACCTTGCCGACGACGAGAGGGCCCTTGAGACCGGCGCCGAGCTGCTCGACGGTCTCGACCTCAAGGCCCGCGGAGACCAGCTTGGCCTGGACGTCGCGGCCGGTCTCCGTCGCCGGCAGGTCGACGTACTCCCGCAGCCAGGAAAGCGGGACGCGCATCAGATCTCCATCCCGAACGGCCGGGTGAACCGGACGTCGCCCTCGACCATGTCTCGCATGTCTTCGACGTTGTGGCGGAACATCAGCATCCGTTCGATACCGAACCCGAAGGCGAATCCGCTGTACTTCTCCGGGTCGACGCCACAGGCGATCAGCACCTTGGGGTTGACCATGCCGCAGCCGCCCAGCTCGATCCAGCCCTCGCTGCCACAGGTGCGGCAGGGCCGGTCCGGATTGCCGACCGAGGCGCCGCGGCACACGTAGCAGACCATGTCCATCTCGGCGGACGGCTCGGTGAACGGGAAGTAGTTCGGGCGGAGCCGGGTCTTCATGTCCGGGCCGAAGAGCGCCTGGACCATATGGTCGAGAGTGCCCTTGAGATCGGCCATGGTCAGGCCCTCGTCGACGGCGAGCAGCTCGATCTGGTGGAAGACCGGGGTGTGGGTGGCGTCCAGCTCGTCGGTGCGGTAGACCCGCCCGGGACAGACGACATACACCGGAGGCTCCCGGTCGAGCAGCGCGCGGGCCTGGACCGGTGAGGTGTGGGTACGGAGCACCACACCGGACTCGTCGGCCGAGCCGCCGTCGGGGACATTCGGCCCCTGGACGAAGAACGTGTCCTGCATCTGGCGAGCGGGATGGTCGGGGACGAAGTTGAGCGCGTCGAAGTTGAACCACTCCGCCTCGGCCTCGGGTCCCTCGGCGACCTCGTATCCCATCGCCACGAAGACATCCGCGACGCGCTCCATGAACGTGGTCAGCGGATGGCGGGCGCCGGCCGGGACACGATCGTACGGCAGCGTGACATCCACCGCCTCCTCGACCAGTACCCGGGCGTCACGCTCCGCCTCCAGCTCGGTCTGCCGGGCGGCGAGGGCCCTGCCGACGGCGGCGCGGGCCTGGCCCACACGCTTGCCCGCCTCGGCCTTGGCCTGCGGCGGCAGCGCGCCGATCTCCCGGTTGGCGAGCGCGAGCGGTGAGGTGCCCGAGGTGTGCGCGGTCTTGGCGTGGGCGAGCGCGTCGAGATCGCCGGCGGCGGCGAAGGCGGCCAGCGCCTCGTCCCGGATGCGCTCGATCTGTTCCGGTTTCAGTGCCTCGACCTCGACTGGGTCGTACGACTTGTTGGGTGCCGACATCTCTTCCCGTACTTCCGATTGGCTGGCGAAACGACCCTGCTCGATCACTGAGGGCACGAAGGTTGCCAAAGGTCGAGTCTAAGGGCCGTACGAAGGTGAAGAAGCCCGCGGGCCGCTCAGGACAGCCCGTAGCCCACTCAAGACAGCCCGTGGGCCGCTCAGGACAGGTAGACCGGAGCGCCGACAGGCAGGATAAATCGGAACTGGGCACCGCCGCCGGGTCCGCGGCCGACGGTGATCGTCCCGCCGTGCGCCTCGACGATGCCCTTGACGATATACAGGCCAAGGCCCGTCCCGCCGCGCTTGCTCCCGCGCCAGAAGCGGGTGAAGACGCGGCCCATCGACTCCTCGGGAATGCCGGGGCCCTCGTCGCACACGGTGACGGACGTTCCCTTCTCTGTCTTCTCCTCGCGCTGGAGCGAGGCGGTGGCCACCTCGATGGTGACGGTTCCCTCGCCGTGGCGCACCGCGTTTTCCAGCAGATTGCCGAGAATCTGGTCGATCTTGTCGGGATCGGCCCACAGATCGGGCAGCGGCTGCTGGATCCGTACAAGAAAACGGTCCGGCGACTGTCCGGCGGCGGTGTGCGCCTGGACATGGCGTCCGACGGCCGCGCCGATGTCGACGGGCTGACGGCGCACCTCCAGCCGGCCGGAGTCGATCCGGGAGATGTCGAGCAGCTCCGCGATCAGCCGGGTGACACGGTTGGCGTCGGCGTCGACGGTCTCCAGCATCAGCCGCTTCTGGTCGTCGGTGAACCGTTCCCACTTGGCGAGCAGCGTCGCCGTGAAGCCCTTCACCGAGGTGAGCGGCGAGCGCAGCTCATGGGCGACGGTGGCGATCAGCTCGGCGTGGCTGCGCTCGGTGCGCCGACGGGCCTCCGTACCGCGGATGGAGATCACGAGCCGGCGGACGGGCCCGGTCGGATACGCGCGCACATAGCGGGCCGAGACCAGCACCTCACGGCCGCCGGGCAGCAGCAGATTACGCTCGGGCTGGCCGACCCGGGTGGCGAGCCCGCCGTACGGATCGGTCAGCGCCCACCAGCGGCGGCCCTTGAGATCCTCCAGCGGCAGCGCGAGGTCCAGCGGCCGGCCGAGGGCCTCGGAGAGCGGTACGGCGGTGATACGGGCGGCGGCGGCGTTGAAGCAGACGACGCGCCCGCTCTCGTCGGCGACGACCAGACCGTCGGGAAGCTCGTCGGGATCGACCTCCAGCGCGTCACCACCGCCACCGGAAGCGATCACACACCCGAGCGCCTCGGCGCCGGCGGACGGGGATGCGGACGGGGATACGGAGTCGGGGCTGGACGCCGAAGCATCCTCCGGCCCGGGCACCGGGGCGCCGTCGTCGGAGTCGGTCACCGGACCGCCGTCGGGCGCAGGCCCGGGCACCTGGGCAGCGTCGGGTGCAGGGCCGTCGGGGGCAGGCGTCAGGGCATCATCCATGGGCAGCGGCATCGCGTCACCGTCGTGGTCCGGTACCGGCTCGGGGGCGGCACCGGAGACCGCGCGCGGTAAAGGTCCCTGGACCGCGGCGGGTCCGCTCGCCCCGACAGTCATGCCCGCATCCCACCTCTTCCGCGTAGCTCAGTGGGCCCCGAAGCCGCCACATTACTAGCTCAATGTGACGGAGCGGACCCCCTCAGCACGCACGAAGAACTCGCTGGGCACGTGCTGACGCATACAGACATACGGCTGCGGCGGTCGCCAGGTTCAGACTCTCCGCCTTTCCATGGATCGGCACCCGCACCACCGCGTCCGCGAGGGCACGGGTCTCCGCCGGCAGCCCCCATGCCTCATTGCCGAAGATCCAGGCCGTGGGCCCGCCCATGGTGTCCGCGTCCAGCTCGTCGTCCAGGTCTCTCTCGCCCGCGCCGTCGGCGGCGAGGACACGGACGCCCTCGTCCCGGAGCCCGCGGACCGCCTGTTCCACCGGGATTCCGACGACGACCGGCAGATGGAAGAGCGAGCCGGCCGAGGCACGGACCGACTTCGGGTTGTAGAGGTCGACGGAGGCGTCGGTGAGGACGACGGCGTCGGCACCCGCGGCATCCGCGCAGCGCAGCACCGTACCGGCGTTGCCGGGATCACGGACATGGGCGAGTACGGCGACGAGCCTGGGCCGGGCCCGCAGGACGGACTCGAACGGCGAGTCGAGGAAGCGGCAGACGCCCAGCAGCCCTTGCGGAGTCACGGTCTGGGAGACATCGGCGAGCACCGCGTCGGCCGCGTGGTGGACCCGGGCCCCGGTGGCCCGTGCCGCGTCCACGATGTCGGCGTACCGCTCGGCGGCCTCCACGGTGGTGAACAGCTCGGTCAGCGTGGGCTCGCCGTCCTCTCCCCGATGGGCGACCGCTTCCCGTACGGCCTGCGGTCCCTCGGCGATGAACCGGCGTTCCTTGCCGCGGAAGGCGCGCTTGGCGAGCCTCCTGGCGGCCGTGACGCGCGGGGAGCGCGGGGAGATCAGCTCGGGGGTGCCCATGGGCGGCGGCTCGCTTTTCGTCGGGTGGATCGTGTTCGTACGCATACGGGGTGGGTCCAGGAACGCATCGGACCCGCAGGCGCGGTGCCTGCGGGTCCGGTGTGAAGGAGAGACGGCCTGACGGAGATCAGGCAGCGGCCTTCGGGGCGTTGACATCGCTCGGAAGGGCCTTCTGCGCGACCTCGACCAGCGCGGCGAACGCACCGGCGTCATTGACGGCCAGCTCGGCGAGGATCTTGCGGTCCACCTCGACGTTGGCGGCCTTCAGACCCTGGATGAAACGGTTGTACGTGATGCCGTTGGCGCGGGCAGCGGCGTTGATGCGCTGGATCCAGAGCTGCCGGAAGTCGCCCTTGCGCTTCTTGCGGTCGTTGTAGTTGTAGACGAGGGAGTGGGTGACCTGCTCCTTCGCCTTGCGGTACAGGCGCGAGCGCTGGCCGCGGTAACCGCTGGCCTGCTCCAGAATTGCCCGGCGCTTCTTGTGGGCGTTGACTGCCCGCTTGACGCGTGCCACGTGTTAACTCCTTGTAGCGGGGCCGTGGTTGGACTCACACGGCCCGGAAACGAATAGGTCCCGGTCCTGTTGGCGCGCCCCCGGTCACCGGGGGCCGCGACATCACTTGCCGAGAAGCTTCTTGATCTTCTTGGCGTCGCCCGGGGCCATCTCGGCGTTGCCGGTGAGGCGACGCGTCAGCTTGGACGACTTGTGCTCGAGCAGGTGGCGCTTGCCGGCCCGCTCGCGCAGCACCTTGCCGGAGCCGGTGATCTTGAAGCGCTTGCTGGCACCGCTGTGCGTCTTGTTCTTCGGCATAGCGCCGTTCTCTCCTCGTCAGTGGCGCTCCCAGCCGACTGTGGCCAGCCGGCGCGCGGGAGCGTCAGATCTCTGGTGTGTGGTTCCGGACCGGAGCCGTGGGCCGCCTGGATGGCATCCCTCGGGTCAGGCGTCGGACGATGCCTCGGCCGGAGCCTCCACGGTGGTGTCCGCGGACTCCTCGTGCGTGCTGCCCTGGCGCTCGGCCTTGCGGGCGGCCTGTGCCTCACGGGCCTCGGCCATGGCCTCGGTCTTCTTCTTGTGCGGGCCAAGAACCATGATCATGTTCCGGCCGTCCTGCTTCGGGTTCGACTCGATGAAGCCGAGTTCCTCGACGTCGGACGCGAGCCGCTGGAGCAGCCGGAAGCCCAGCTCCGGGCGGGACTGCTCACGACCACGGAACATGATCGTGATCTTGACCTTGTCACCCTGCTTGAGGAACCGGACGACATGACCCTTCTTGGTGTCATAGTCGTGCGGGTCGATCTTGGGCCGGAGCTTCATCTCCTTGATGACCGTGTGCGCCTGGTTCTTGCGCGCCTCACGGGCCTTCATGGCCGACTCGTACTTGAACTTCCCGTAGTCCATGAGCTTGCACACGGGCGGACGGGCGTTCGCCGCGACCTCGACCAGGTCCAGGTCGTACTCCTGCGCAAGCTCCAGGGCCTTGGCGAGCGGCACGATGCCCACCTGCTCGCCACTGGGACCGACAAGTCGCACTTCGGGAACGCGAATCCGGTCGTTGATGCGGGGCTCGGCGCTGATGGATCCTCCTCGGTAGCACCACACGACTGTCTGGCAGACAGCCGCGTAACGTCTGTTTTCCTAGGGACCAACCGCGGCGGAACACGAAAAATGCCCCGGACGGCACACAGGCAGGGCTCCTTCTGACTACCGGAGCACCGCCGCGCATGTACCACGGGGCGCGTCGGGCGGCTCCATCGTCCGTACGGAACGATGGGCACCACCTGACCGGTGACCCGCCGCCCCTGAGGGGCAGCCAGGTGGGAGATCGGAGCCTCCACTTGTGGGCCGGGCATAAGGATGTCCGGCCGGTCGTAACGCAAGGTTAGCAGCTCCCCGGAGCGGGGGCGAACCCAGTGACTCCCACGGGCTCCGGGCCCCAGGCCCCGGTCGGCTCTCGTCGGCTCGTCCGGCTCTCTCGTCGGCCCGTCCCGGCTCGTCCGGCTCCCGCGGGCGGGCCCTGCCTCATGTACGCCTATCGTATGGGGCATGAGTGACGCCACCTCCCCCCAAGAGTCCCCCGGCTTCGACGCCATGACCCGCGACATCGCGGAGGTTCCGGCCGTCGAGGTGATCGTCACGGTCGCGGTGAATCTGATGAGCGCGGCGGCCGTGAAACTCGGTCTGACCGAGGACGGCGAGGAGCACAAGGACCTGGACGAGGCGCGGAAGCTGGTCCACGCGCTGGCCGGGCTGATGGACGCGAGCGCGACGGAGATCAGCTCGTTCCACGCGGCGCCGCTGCGGGACGGGCTGAAGTCGCTCCAGCTCGCGTTCCGTGAGGCGTCGGTCGTCCCTGACGAGCCGGGACAGGGCCCGGGCGAAAAGTACACGGGCCCGGTCTACGGCTGATTCCGCGCCGTCGCGACGTAATTACTGACGTACGAACAGGGGCTCGCCCGGTGGCGTGGCCTCGGCCGGCAGCAGAGCCAGGTCGAGTCCGCGTACCAGGCGGGCCCTCAGCACATCGTCGGCCGCGAGGGACCCGGCGATCCTGCGGGCCGCCTCGGCCGGAGGCACGGCCGGGTCCAGGACCAGCGCGAGAGTGCCGTCCGCGCTGCCGGGACCGAGATACGCCCGGAGCACCGCGGGCTCGGCGGCGGCCACGGAGCGCACCGCTCCGGTCACGGCGGGATCGTCGAGCGGATCGGCGCTCGTACGGCCCTCGGCGAGGGCGAGCAGCGCGGGCCCGGTGAGCTGGTACGGCACGGGCCCGGCGAGATCGAGCACGACCGTATCGGCCTTCTCGTGTGCGGCGGCCCGGAGCGCCTGGTGCAGCGGTACGGCGACGGGCCGGGCCCCGGGATCCCAGCGGGCCAGCGTCTCGGTGGAGGTGAAGGCGGGCAGCGCGCGGCGGTCGCCCGCCGTCAGCGTCGGCACGGCCATGTCGCTGGTCTTCTCGTGGCGCAGCCCTCGTTCGTCCTCCTCGCTCTCACCGAGCACGGCGACGACGGGAACCAGCAGCCGGGCGTCCCTGAGCGCGCTGAGGACCTGTGGCTCCGCCGACCGGTCCACGGCCCAGGCGGCGAGTGCCGCCGTCAGCACGGGATCGGCGGTGCCGTCGTCGTCGGAGAAACCGGAGTCGGGAATGTTCTTGAGCGTCACGGGTCGAGCCTAGGCCGTGTCTGCCACATAGCGTCGTCCGCCCGCAGGGCGGGGCTCACGGCGGCTGGTGCGTGCGATCGCAAGGCGGAGGATCAGCCGTGTACTGGACGTACTCGGCTGACTCCGACAACGCGGCGAGCGTGCGTGCCAGGCGTCGCGAGCCAGACGGGATGTGGCAGACACGGCCTAGGCCCCGGTCGCCGGGGGACGTGATCGGGTAGGCGGAACCTAGTCCGGGAGAGGACGTACGGTCGTCCAGTGGATCTCTCCGTCGCGGTGTACGACATGGCCGACGGGCGCGAGGCGGCGTACGGCGAGGACCGTACCTACGCCTGCGCCAGCGTGGTGAAACTCGCGATCCTGGCGGCGCTGCTACTGCGGGCGCGGGATGCCGGGCGATGGCTGACGGCCGAGGAGCGGCGGCTCGCGGCGGCCATGATCGAGCGCAGCGACAATGACGCGGCGACGGAGCTGCGCGCGTCGGCCGGTGGGCCGGCCGGGCTGGACTCGGCGTATGCGCGGCTCGGTATGGCGCGGACCTCGGCGGCGCCCGCCTGGGGGCTGACGCGGACCACCGCGCGCGATCAGCTCACGCTGCTGAAGGCCGTGTTCGGTACCGGTTCGGGGCCCGGGCCCGGCTCGCAGACAAGCGTGGAGGCGGGCGCGGAAGCGCGGACGGGCTCAGTCCTGGACGTACGGTCGCGGCGGTTCATCGCGGGGCTGATGGAGCGGGTGGTACCGGGACAGGACTGGGGCGTTTCTGCGGCAGGCGGCGACTGGGCGCTGAAGAACGGCTGGCTGCCGAGGACGGCGAGCGGTCTGTGGGTGGTCCATTCGGTGGGCCGGGCGGACGGCTGTCTGATCGCCGTGCTCTCCGACGGTCATACGTCCCTGGACACGGGCATCGCCCGGGTCGAGACAGCCGCCGTCAGTGCCGTACGCCGTATGCGCCGAAGCGTCTGACACCGCCGCGCCAGAGCACCACCGCACAGGCCAGCAGCACCGCGCCGATCCCGCCGGCCGTCGGCGCGAGCCAGGCGGCCGGTTCCGGCTCCACGCGCGGTACGGCGGGCCCGCTGCCGAAGTACCGCTTGCCGTATCCGGTGGCCTGGCCCCGCAGATCCGTACGCGGCAGTTCGGCACCGGCCTCGATGGCGGCGGCCGGATCGACGAGACCGTACCCACGGGCATCGTCACGGCCGCCCTGGGGCGCGTCGCGCGCGGTGTCCGCGAGAAGCTTCTTGATCTGGGCGGGCGTGAGATCGGGGTACGCGGAGCGTACGAGCGCGACGGCGCCGGAGACGAACGCGGCGGCGGCGCTGGTGCCCCAGCCCTCGTAGTAGCGGCGGTCCGGATCCGCTATCACCACATCGACACCCGGTGCGCTGACGGTGGCGTACCAGCGGCTGGTGGAGAACGCGGCGTGTGTGCCGTAGCGGTCGACGGCCGCCACCGCGATCACTCCGGGATAGGCCGCGGGATACGAGATGTGGTCGCCCTTCTCGCCGCCGTTGCCGGCCGACGCGACGACGACCGCGCCCTTGGCGAGCGCGTACTGGACGGCCGCGTCCTCGCCCGGCTCCGGATGGGCCGACTCGCTGTCGTCGCCGAGGGAGAGATTGATGACGTCGGCGCCGTTGTCGGCGGCCCAGCGGATGCCCTCGGCGAGTGCGCCGCCCTTGGAGTTACGGGCCTTGGCGCGGGCGGGATCGGTGCCTTCGAGGATCACGCGTACGGGAAGGATCTTCGCCTCGGGCGCGATCCCGAGGACGCCCTCCGAGCGTTCGTACCCATGGCCGTGTCCGGCGATGATGCCGGCCATGGCGGTGCCGTGCCGGGCGAAGGAGCGGTCGCCTTCGGTGGCGCCGAAGCCGATCAGATCCTTGCCGGGCAGCACCTGTCCTTCGAGATCGGGATGGGTGCCGTCGACGCCGGTGTCGAGCACCGCGACGGTGACACCGCTGCCCTGGGACTTACGCCAGGCCTGCTCGGTGTGCAGGGCGTCGAGGGCCCACTGCTGAGCGCGTATGGCGTCGGCGTGTGCGGAGGTGGCGGGGACGAGGAGCAGGAAGGACGCGGCGGCGGCCACGGCGGCGAGACGGTGACGTCGCCGGGGGCTGCCAGGCATACGGGATGAGCGGGGCGTACGGGATGCTGGCGTCAGCCTCATCAAGGGACCACCGTGCCCGCGCTCACGGCCGTACGCAGTCCTCGTTCGATTCGGTCCGCGATGCCCTTGGCCTCATGGCCGAGCCCGGCCTGCGCGGGTGCGGACGTGGCGCCCTTGGCCATGGCCTTGTCGACGGGCTGAGGCGTGGTGACGGTACGTCCGTCCGCGAAGCCGGAGACCGCGTACACGACGACGGGTGCCTCGGTGAGGACGCTCACCGTCCAGCTCGCGCGCTGCGCGGGACCGAATGCTGCGGCGACGGTGCCCTCGACGGGAAAGGTCAGAGGCATCAGATCGGTGCGTTCGGTGAGCCGCTCGGTGCGGAACCGCGTGCTCAGGGCGTCCATCCCGGCGGGCTCGGCGTCGGTGAAGACAAGCCCTACGGTGGTGACGCTGGTGGAGGTGGCGTCGGCGTACGTGGCGCGCAGCACGCGCGCGCAGCCGACCGGGCGCAGGGTGCCCAGCAGCAGAGGATCGAGGGTGCCGGCGCAGCCGCTGTCGGGCGCGACACCGATCCTGGTCCACTCGCGGTCCGCGCCGCCGGGCCCGGCACCGTCGCCCGTGAGCTCGGAGGGAAAGAGTGTGTCGACGGGGACGCTGTGCCACAGGGCGCGCGCGGTGGTGTACGTGTCTTGGGCGGCGGGTTCTGCGGCGGAGTTGCCGGTCAGCCAACTGCCGGTGACGGCGCCTCCGATGAGCCCGAGGCCGAGCACGACACAGGTGATGGCGGCGGCCGTTCTGACCGGGCGCCTGGCGGGCACGGGCCGCAGCCGGGTGGTGGTCTCCATCGGCGACTCGGGCCCTGGCGTGAGGCCGATTCCGAGCCCGGTTCCGGTTCCGGTTCCGTCGAAGGGTCGGCTCCATGGCGCGGGCGGTACACGCGGCGGTGGAAGCGGGACCGGGGCCGGGGCCGGCGATACGACGCGCAGCCGGGTGGTGATCTCGTCCTGCGGAGGTTCGGCGGTGGGACGGCTCTCGCCACGGGGCCTTGGGGCGCCGACCGATGGAACCGGGGCGGCCGGCGGCGGGACCGAGGGCGGCGGCGGTATCCGTGGTGGGACTGTCTCCGGGGCGGCCGGTCCGGGCTGGGCCGGAGGTGCCGCCGGTGGTGTCGTGGGACGTGGTGGTACGGGAGCGCGTCGTGCTTCGGTGCTCATCCGCCCCCCTGTGACGCCGTACAGACTCATCCACCGCGCACCGGAAACCCGCGCACGCCGGTCCCGCGCATACCGGTCCCGCCGTACGGGACGGGCCCGTTCGCCGCTGCGTGTGCGTCACTCTACGGGCTTGGACAGGCCCGGCGGGAACGAGCGCGGAGGCCCGGGTCGATCTGCCCAGATCATCCCCCTACCGTGCGGTAATCACGTCTGGCAAGCTCGGCCCATGACTCCGCGCGCCACCGACCGGGCCCGGTACGACCGGGCCACCGCTCATCTCGACGCCCCGCTCGCGCTTGTCGATCTCGACGCCTTCGACGCCAACGCCGACGATCTCGTACGCCGTGCCGGAGGCAAGCCGATCCGGGTGGCCAGCAAGTCGGTACGCTGCCGGGCGCTGCTCGAACGGGTACTGGCACGCGATGGCTTCGCGGGGATCATGTCGTTCACACTCGCCGAGTCGCTGTGGCTGGCGCGCGCCGGATTCGAGGACGTACTCCTCGCCTATCCGTCCGCCGACCGTGCCGCCTTCGCGGAACTCGCCGCCGATCCCAAGCTCGCCGCAGCCGTCACCGTGATGATCGACGATCCGGCGCATCTCGATCTGATCGACGCGGCACGCGGCGGCGGGAAGGAAGAGTTCCGGATCTGTCTGGAACTGGACACATCCTTGCGGCTGTTCGGCGGCCGGGTCAGGATTGGTGCACGACGTTCCCCGCTGCGCGAGCCGGCCCAACTGGCCGAGCTGGCCAGACATATAGCCCGGCGCCCCGGATTCCGGCTGGTCGGGCTCATGGCCTACGAAGGCCACATCGCCGGGGTCGGGGACGCCCTGGCAGGACAGCCGCTGCGCTCGCGGGCGATTCGGCTGATGCAGTCCGCGGCACGCAAAGAGCTGACGGAGCGGCGCGCCGCGGTGGTGCGTGCCGTACGGACCGTCGCCCCGGAGCTGGAGTTCGTCAATGGCGGCGGCACGGGCAGTGTGCAGCACACAGCGGCAGAGGATGCCGTGACGGAGATCGCCGCGGGCTCCGGGCTCTATGTTCCACGGCTCTTTGACAACTACACATCGTTCACGGGCCGTCCGGCGGCGCTCTTCGCCCAGCCCGTCGTCCGCAGGCCCGGCGTCGGTGTGGTGACCGTGCTCGGCGGTGGCTATCCGGCGTCCGGGGCGGCGGGCCGGGACCGGCTGCCGGTGCCGTATCTGCCCGAAGGGCTCCGTTACGACGGACAGGAGGGCGCCGGTGAGGTGCAGACGCCACTGCTCGGATCGGCGGCCGACGATCTGCTGATCGGCGACAAGGTGTGGTTCCGGCATGCCAAGGCCGGTGAGCTGTGCGAGCGGTTCGACACACTGCATCTGGTGGAGGGCGACCGCGTGGTGGCGACCGCACCCACCTACAGGGGCGAGGGCCGTACGTTCCTCTGACCTCGCGGCCGACGCGCGGTCCCGTCCCCGCCGGTGAGGGGAGGACGGGACCGGCACAGCTCAGCTCCTGACCATGGTCTTGGCCTGGCCCTGGTCCTGGTCTAGAGCGGGGTGACGTAGGCGCCGGAGATACCGCCGTCGACCAGGAAGTCCGTGGCGTTCACGAACGACGCATCGTCGCTGGCGAGAAAGGCGACCGCCGCCGCGATCTCGTCCGCCTCGGCGAACCGGCCCACCGGGATATGCACCAGCCGGCGCGCGGCCCGCTCCGGGTCCTTGGCGAACAGCTCCTGGAGCAGCGGGGTGTTGACCGGCCCCGGGCAGAGCGCGTTCACCCGGATTCCCTCACGGGCGAACTGCACTCCCAGCTCACGGGACATCGCGAGCACGCCTCCCTTGGACGCGGTGTAGGAGATCTGCGAGGTCGCCGCGCCCATCCGTGCCACGAAGGACGCCGTATTGATGATGGATCCCTTCCTCTGGCGCCGCATATAAGGGATGGCGGCCTTGCAGCACAGATAGACGGAGGTGAGATTGACGTCCTGCACGCGCTTCCACGCGTCGAGGTCCGTGGTGAGGATCGAGTCGTCCTCGGGCGGTGAGATACCGGCATTGTTGAAGGCAATATCGACGCTGCCATAGGTGTCGTACGCCGT
Source organism: Streptomyces sp. NPDC059743 (assembly GCF_042732975.1). Lineage (NCBI taxonomy): Bacteria > Bacillati > Actinomycetota > Actinomycetes > Kitasatosporales > Streptomycetaceae > Streptomyces > Streptomyces sp. NPDC059743. The sequence continues at coordinate 250,958 of NZ_JBHWGS010000004.1, forward strand.
CTTGAAGAGCGCGTCGACCTCGTCGGCGCGGGTGACATCGACCTGTACGAAGGTCCCGCCGACGGCGTCGGCGGCGGCCTTGCCCGCGGTCTCGTCGATGTCTCCGCAGACGAGGTGCGCGCCCTCTGAGGCGAGCCGGCGCGCGGTGGCCAGCCCGATGCCGCTGCCGGCTCCGGTGATCACGGCGGTACGGCCGACCAGTCGGCGGCAGACGGTGTCGTTGGTGGGGGCGGTCATGATGGCTCAGGCCTCCGTGCTGATGAAGACGTTCTTGGTTTCGGTGAAGGCGGCGAGGGCGTCGGGGCCCAGTTCACGGCCGAGTCCGGACTGTTTGTAGCCGCCGAACGGAGTCCCGTAGCGGACGCTGCTGTGGGAGTTGACGGACAGATTGCCCGCGGCGACGGCGCGCGAGACCCGCAGGGCTCGGCCGAGATCGCGGGTCCAGATTGATCCGGCGAGGCCGTAGTCGGTGGCGTTGGCCAGCCGGACGGCGTCCGCCTCGTCCTCGAAGGGCAGGACGACGGCGACCGGCCCGAAGACCTCCTCGGTCGCGACCGGCGCGTCCGGTTCCACATCGGTGAGGACGGTCGGCGGGAACCAGAAACCGGGGCCGCCGGGAGCGCTGCCGCGGATGGCCTTGACGCCCTCGGGGACATATGACCGTACGCGCTCCAGTTGGACGGCCGAGATCAGCGGGCCCATCTGGGTCCTCTCGTCGGACGGGTCGCCGACGACGACCGACTCGACGGCCAGCGCGAGGAGTTCCAGGAACCGGTCGTGGACCTCGCGCTGGACGAGGATTCGGGTGCGGGCGCAGCAGTCCTGGCCCGCGTTGTCGAGGAACGCCATCGGGGCGGTGGCGGCGGCCTGTTCGAGATCGGAGTCGGCGAAGACGATATTGGGGCTCTTGCCGCCGAGTTCAAGCGTCACGCGCTTCACCAGGGCAGCGCATTTGGCCATGATCTGCTTGCCGACACGGGTGGAGCCGGTGAAGACAATCTTGGCGACTCCGGGATGCTCGACCAGCGCGTTGCCCGCCACATCGCCGGCGCCTGGCAGGACCTGGAAGAGATGCTCGGGAAGCCCTGCCTCCAGGGCGAGTTCGGCCAGCCGCAGCGCGGTCAGCGGCGTGGTCTCGGCGGGTTTGAGGAGTACGGCATTGCCCGCGGCGAGGGCCGGAGCCGTGCCCCAGGCGGCGATGGGCATGGGGAAGTTCCAGGGAGCGATCACTCCGACGACACCGAGCGGCTCCAGCAGCGTGATGTCGAGCCCTCCGGCCACGGGAATCTGCCGGCCGCTCAGCCGCTCCACTCCTCCGGCGCAGTAGTCGAGGAGATCGCGGACATTGCCGGCCTCCCAGCGGGCGTTCCCGAGGGTGTGGCCCGCCTCGCCGACCTCCATCCGGGCCAGTTCCTCGATGTGCTCGTCGACGACGACGGCGAAGCGGCGCAGCAGCCGGGCGCGCTCGGCGGGAGCCAGGGCCGCCCATCGGAGCTGGGCCGCCGAGGCCCTCCGTACGGCCGTGTCGACCTGGGCCGGAGTGGTCGCCGGGACCGTGGCGACGGTCTCGCCGGTGGCCGGGTTGAGAACAAGATGTCCGGCGGCATGATGTGCGTGCACGTCGTTCCTCACAGACGTTCGAAGGAGCGGCGAAGCTCCCAGTCGGTCACCGCGGCGTCGAAGGCCTTCACCTCGACACGGGCCATATTGCTGTAGTGCGCCACGACGTCGTCGCCGAAGGCCGCGTGCGTGAGAGTGCTGTTCTCCCAGAGCTCGGCGGCCTCGCGCAGGGTGGTCGGGACCTGGTCGTAGGCGGCGGCGTAGGCATTGCCCTCGCATGCCTCGGGGAGTTCCAGTGCGTTCTCGATGCCGTACAGCCCTGCGGCGACCATTCCGGCGACGGCGAGATACGGGTTGACGTCTCCGCCGGGCAGCCGGTTCTCGAAGCGCAGGGACCGGCCATGGCCGACGACCCGCAGCGAACAGGTGCGGTTGTCATGGCCCCAGGCGACGGCGGTGGGCGCGAAGGAGCCCGGCTGGAAGCGCTTGTACGCGTTGATGGTCGGCGCGTACAGCAGGGAGAAGTCACGGAGCGCGGCGAGCTGGCCCGCCAGGAAGTGGCGCATCACGGGCGACATCCCGTCCGGCCCGTCCCCGGCCATGACATTGGTGCCGTGCTTGTCCTGGAGCGAGAGATGGATATGGCAGGAGTTGCCCTCGCGCTCGTTGAACTTGGCCATGAAGGTGAGCGAGACGCCTTCCTGGGAGGCGATCTCCTTGGCACCGGTCTTGTAAATGGCGTGCTGGTCACAGGTGACGAGGGCTTCGTCGTACTTGAAGGCGATCTCGTGCTGGCCGGGATTGCACTCGCCCTTCGCGGATTCGACGGTCAGTCCGGCGCCGGCCATCTCGTTGCGGATCCGGCGCAGCAGCGGTTCGATCCGGCCGGTGCCGAGGACGGAGTAGTCGACGTTGTACTGGTTGGCGGGAGTCAGCCCGCGGTAGCCGCTGTCCCAGGCCTGTTCATAGGTGTCCTTGAAGACGATGAACTCCAGCTCCGTGCCGACATGCGCGGTGTAGCCGTACTCGGCGAGCCGGTCGAGCTGACGGCGGAGGATCTGGCGGGGAGCCGCGACAACGGGTGAGCCGTCGCTCCAGGCGAGGTCCGCCATGACCATCGCGGTGCCCTCGTTCCAGGGCAGCCGGCGCAGTGTGGTGAGGTCCGGGCGCATGGCGAAGTCGCCGTAGCCGGTGTCCCAGGAGGACATCGCGTATCCGTCGACGGTGTTCATATCGGTGTCGACGGCGAGGAGATAGTTGCAGCCCTCGGCGCCGTGCTCCAGGACGTCGTCGACGAAGAAGCGCGCGGCGAACCGCTTGCCCTGGAGCCGGCCCTGCATATCGGGGAACGCCAGGACCACCGTGTCGATCTCACCGCTCTCCACGAGGATGCGCAGCTTGTCGACGGCGAGCGGGGATGTGCGGTCTGCCACGGGATTACTCCTCCTTCGGTCAGCCGGAAGCCATAAGGTATTCCTGGAGACCTTTGGTTGGGAAGGGGAATCGGCGACGTGGCGAAGAAGAACGAGCCGATGGACCCGCTGACTCCGGTGCTGCGGCCCGTGCGGGCGGGAAACGGCTTCGAGGAGGCGCTGGAGCAGATCCTCCAGGTCGTCAGGCTCGGTCTGGTGGCGGGCGGCGAACGGCTGCCCGCCGAGCGGGAGCTCGCGGACCGGCTGCGGATCAGCCGGGTGACACTGCGCGAGGTGCTCAAGGTGCTCCAGGACCAAGGGCTGCTGGAGAGCCGGCGAGGCAGATACGGCGGGACGTTCGTACGGCCCAGACCCGACACTCCGGTCGGCGGCGCCGAGGAGGAGCTGCGCCGGCGGGTGGCCGGCGTGGACATCGAGGACGTCCTGCGTTTTCGCGAGGTGCTGGAGGCGGGCGCGGCGGAACTGTGCGCGACGGACGGGCTGACCGGTCAGCGGGCCGGGCGGCTGCGCTCGGCGCTGGCCGCGACACACGACGCGCCGCTCATGGAGTACCGCAGGCTGGACACGCTGTTCCATCTCACGCTCGCCGAGCTGTCCGGCTCCGCGACGCTGACCGCCCAGTACGCGGCCGTGCGGGCGACGGTCAACGATCTGCTGGACTGCATCCCGCTGCTCGTCCGGAATCTGGAGCACTCGCAGCGGCAGCACACGGCGCTGGTCGAGGCGGTGCTCGACCAGGACGCGGACGCGGCACGCGAGATCGCGCGTGAGCACTGCGGCGGTACGGCCGCACTGCTGCGCGGCTTTCTGACCTGAGCGCGGGCCGTGCCGGAACGGAAGCGGTGACGGCCGTAGCCGTAACAGCCGTTTAACGCACGAGTCTTGCGCGCGGCCATCAGGAGCGCAAAGGTATGCCCTCACACCTTTACCCCGAGGCAGGAGCTGCTCATGTCCGACGGCACCGACTCGCGCATCCCGACGGCCGTCCCGGCCGACACGGCCCAACAGGACGCCGACTATCTGCGACGGCGCGCGCTGCGCCGGGGCAGCGCCGGCTGGCTGCTGCTCACCGGTCTCGGTGTCGCCTATGTCGTCTCCGGTGACTTCTCGGGCTGGAACATCGGTCTCTCCGAGGGAGGCTTCGGCGGTCTCGCCATCGCCACACTGCTGATGGGTGTCATGTACGCCTGTCTGGTCTTCTCCCTCGCCGAACTCTCCGCCATCCTGCCCACCGCGGGCGGCGGTTATGGCTTCGCCCGGCGCGCGCTCGGCACCTGGGGCGGCTTTCTGACCGGTACGGCCATCCTGATCGAGTACATCCTCGCGCCGGCCGCCATCTCGATCTTCATCGGTGACTATGTCGAGTCGCTCAATCTCTTCGGGCTGACGGCCGACTGGCCGGTCTATCTGGCCTGCTTCGCGATCTTCATAGGGATCCATCTCTGGGGCGTCGGCGAGGCGCTGCGCTTCAGCCTCGTGGTGACGGCCATCGCGGTGGCGGCGCTGCTGATCTTCGCGGTCGGCGCGTTCACCGAGTTCGACGCGAGCGGGCTCAATGACATCCCGGTCGACCAGGACGCGTTCGGCTCCGGGTCCTGGCTGCCGTACGGCGTGCTGGGCATCTGGGCGGCCTTCCCGTTCGGTATGTGGTTCTTCCTCGGGGTGGAGGGAGTGCCGCTGGCCGCCGAGGAGGCCAAGGATCCGGTGCGTTCGATGCCGAGGGCGCTGTCGATCTCCATGGGTGTGCTGGTCCTGCTCGCGCTGATCACCTTCTTCGCCGCGACGGGCGCACGCGGCTCGGCCGCCGTCCAGGACGCGGGCAATCCGCTGGTGGTCGCGCTCCAAGGAGACGGCGATCCGACCGCGCTGAGCCGGTTCGTCAACTACGCGGGCCTCGCCGGTCTCGTCGCCTCCTTCTTCTCGCTCATCTACGCCGGATCACGGCAGCTCTTCGCCCTCTCCCGGGCGGGCTATCTGCCTCGCTTCCTCTCCCTGACCAGTGCCCGCAAAGCTCCCTATCTGGGGCTGCTGATCCCGGGCGCAATCGGTTTCGCGCTGGCGGCGGGCACCGGCGACGGCGGGCGGATGCTGAATGTGGCGGTGTTCGGCGCCACCATCTCGTATGCGCTGATGGCCCTGTCCCATCTGGTGCTGCGCCGCCGTGAGCCGGGGCTGGCCCGGCCGTACCGCACACCGGGCGGCATGCTCACCTCCGGCGCCGCGTTCGTACTGGCCCTGTCGGCGCTGGTGGCAACGTTCCTGGTGGACAAGGACGCCGCGTTCATCGCGCTGGGCGTCTATGTCGTCGCTCTCGCGTACTTCACCTTCTACAGTCGGCACCGGCTGGTCGCGGCTGCTCCCGAGGAGGAGTTCGCGGCCCTGGCCGCCGCCGAGGCCGAACTCGAACGCGGCTGAGGACAGCATCCGGCACTCACGGAAGGACCGGGACGCCATGAAACCGCTCATCGGGATCAGCACCTATCTGGAGAAGTCCGCCGCATGGGGCGTCTGGGAGCTGCCGGCGGCGCTGCTGCCGGCCGGTTATCCCAGAATCGTCCAGCGGGCCGGCGGGCTCGCCGCGATGCTTCCGCCGGACGGCCCGGACGCCGCTGCCTCGGTGGTGGCCAGGCTCGACGGTGTGGTGATCGCGGGCGGTCCCGATGTGGAGCCCGTACGGTACGGAGCCGAGCCGCACCCTCGTACCGGGCCGCCTGCCCGGGAGCGGGACGCCTGGGAACTGGCCCTGATCGACGCCGCTCTGGCGTCCGGCACACCGCTGCTGGGGATCTGCCGTGGCATGCAGTTGCTCAATGTGGCGCTGGGCGGGACGCTCGTCCAGCATGTGGAGGGACACACCTCGCCGGTCAAGGGCACCTTCGGCGAGCATCCGGTGAAGCCGGTGCCCGGCACCCGCTACGGCGCTCTGGTGCCGGAGGAGTTCGCCGTACCGACACACCATCACCAGACGGTGGACCGGCTGGGTGAGGGACTCACCGTGTCGGCGTTCGCGGCGGACGGCACGGTCGAGGCGGTCGAACTGCCGGAGCCGCACTGGGCGCTGGGTGTGCAGTGGCATCCCGAGATGGCCGACGACACGCGTGTGGTGAGCGCGCTGGTCCGGGCCGCCGCGTCACGGGCCACGGGCACCTGAATCCCCGGCGTACTCAGTCCGGGACGCCGCGCGTCAGGGAGAGCAGATCGCGGGCCGGGCCCACGGGCCGGATGCCGACCGGCCAGACCGCGCGCAGATCACGGCGGAGCCGTATGCCCTCCACCGGCACTCTGACGAGCCGGTGGGCGGCCAGCTCCTCGCCGACCGCGAGTTCGCTCAGTACGCACGGTCCCGCGCCGCTCACGGCAGCGGCCTTGAGCGCGGTGGTGGAGGCGAGTTCGAGCAGCGGCTCGGCCACTCCGCCGTACGGAGCGAGCCCGGCGTCCAGCACCTGACGGGTGCCGGAGCCGGGTTCCCGCAGGATCAGCGCTGTCCCGGCCAGTTCCGCCGGATCGATCGGGCCACGGCGGCGGGCCCAGGGATGACCAGGTGCGGCGACCACCAGCAGCCGGTCATGGCCGATGACCGCCGAGTCGAGGCCCTCGGGCGCGGCCGTGCCCTCCACGAAACCGAGATCGGCCTCATGGGCGAGCAGCCGCTCGGCGACCGCCGCGGAATTGCCCGCGCGCAGGGAGACCGCGGTGTCCGGCCGGGCCCTGCGGAGCGCCACCAGCCAGCCGGGCAGCAGATACTCGGCGATCGTCATACTGGCGGCCACGCGCAGCCGTGAGTCCCTGCGGCCGCGCAGCGCCTGCGCTCCGGCGTCGAAGGCCTCGGCCGCCTCCACCACGCGTCCGGCCCAGTCGGTGACCAGGGCCCCGGCGTCGGTGAGCCGGGAGCCGCGCGGTGAGCGGTCCACCAGTGCCACTCCGAGGAGCCGCTCCATGGCCCGGATACGGCCGCTGGCGGCGGGCTGGCTGATGCCCAGCTCACGGGCGGCCCGGCCGAGGCTGCCGAGGGCGACCGCGAGCAGCAGCTCCAGAGCGCCGAGATCGGGCACCCGGTGGGCCAGAGGCACGGCGCCTGGCGCGGCGAGATGAGCCATGGCGCGGTCGGAGTGCGGAGCATTGGTCATAACTCCAGGTTATGACCTCATAGCGACAACGGGCCTGGTGGGGGCCGTGGGCGGACGCGAGGGTGGAGGCATGGCCACTCTCACGCATCCCACCAGGGCGTATCCCTCCGCCACCGGCGGTCCGCGCGCCGTCCCTCGGGTGCGGCCACGGCTGCCGTGGCTCCGCCATCTCGGACCGAACTGGTACGCGACGGTGATGGGGCCCGCGATCGTGGCCACCGCAGGTGCCGGGCTGCCCGTGGATGTCCCGGGACTGCGGGCCGGCTGTGTGGCGGTCTGGGCGCTCTCCGTGGTGGCGCTCGCCGTGCTGCTGACCGCCCGCGCGGGACACTGGCTGTGCCACCGCGACCGGGCGCGTGCCCAGCTCCGTGATCCGGCCATGGCGCCGTTCTACGGCTGTCTGGCGATGGCGCCGCTGGCCGTCGGGGCCGCCACGCTGGCCGTGGGCCGTGATGTGCTCGGGGAGCGCGCGGCGGTCGTCATGGACGCGGCACTCTTCGGCGTGGGCACGGCCCTGGGCCTTGTGTTCGCCGTGGCCATTCCGTATCTGCTGGTCGTACGCCATCGTCCGGGCCCTGGCGAGGTGTCGCCGGGGTGGCTGCTGGCGGTGGTGCCGCCCATGGTCTCCGCGGCGGTCGGCGCCTCGCTGGTGCCGTATCTGCCGGTGGGCCAAGGGCGCGAGACGCTGCTGTTCGGCTGCTATGCGCTGTTCGGCCTCAGTCTGCTCGCGACGCTGACCTTGCTCCCGCTGCTCTTCGGCCGACTGCTGCTCCATGGCCCGCTGCCGCTCGCGCTGACTCCGGCGCTCTTTCTGGTGCTCGGCCCGCTGGGACAGTCCGTCACAGCGGTCGGCAGGCTCGCCGAGGCGGCGCCCGGAGCGGTCGGCGCTCCGTACGCGCGGGCGCTGGGCGCCTTCGCGGTGGTGTACGGCGTGCCGGTGCTGGGATTCGCGCTGCTGTGGCTGGCGCTGGCGGCGGCCCTGGTGGTGCGGGCCGCCCGGCACGGAATGCGGTTCACGATGGCCTGGTGGGCCTTCACCTTCCCGGTCGGTACGTGTGTGACGGGCACCGAGGCGCTGGCCGGCCGTACCGGTCTGGTGGCGCTGGAATGGCTGGCGGTGGGCCTGTACGTACTGCTGGTGACGGCCTGGGCGGTGGCCGGTTGGCACACACTGCGCGGGCTGATCGGCGGAGCGCTGCTCGCAGCACCGCCCGCGCCTCGGTCGGCGACGGCCAGTACCGCGTAAGAGCCCGTACGGCATGAGAGCCCGTACCGCGTAAGAAGCCGTACCGCACGAGAAACCGCCCGCCGACCAGTGCGGCGGCCGGCCGCTCAGCGCCGTGGATCGACGGTCGCGTCGATGTGCTCGGCGACGGCGACGACAAGGATGCGGGTGCCGGGCTCGGTGGCCCGCCAGCGGTGCCGTACGCCACCGGAGAGATACAGCGTGTCACCGCGCTCCAGCCGGTAGGCACGGCCCTCGGCCTCGACCTCGGCGGCGCCGTCGGCGATGTACATGATCTCGTCGTTGCGGTGCTGGTACTCCCGGCCCGTGTCCTGCTCGCCGGTGAATTCCTTGGCGTTGAGCTGATGTCCGCCCCGGACCACCCGCCGGACGCCGGGCCCGGTGTCGGCGGCCCGTACGACATCGACCGTGCGCGCGGAGTCGGCGGCGGCGTGCAGCCGTGCGGGCGTCGTCTCCAGGGCGTCCGCCACCCGTTCCAGTGACCGGGTGCTCGGCCGGGCGCGCTCGTTCTCGATCTGGCTGAGGAAGGGCACCGACAGTCCGCTACGGGCGGCGACCGCCGCCAGGGTCAGGCCCAGGGACCTGCGCCGCCTGCGGACGGCCGCGCCCACCCTGAGCGCTTCCTTGTCGTCCATGACTGGCTCCCTCCCGACCGGATCGTCATCTTCTCAGAGTTGACGCCAGTACAAGAGCTGTCCTGCCTCACCCGCTGCCGAACCCCGGGCGGTACGAACACACGGGCGAGGGAAGCAGGCGGCCCCCGGGGTCAATAATGCGCGTCGGCGGGTGATTCGCAAAGAGCCCCGGCATCTGCCCGAGCCCCGGCATCTGCCCGACAGCCGGGAAGCGGGTGGGACGCGCCCGCCGCCTTGTCCGCGCCGCCGACCGGAGTCCACCGGTCGGCGAGACCGGGATGGTCCTTGAGCCAGGCCCGTACGGCCTCCTGCTCCTTCCCCTTGCCGATCGACTGGATCCGCGCCTCAAGTCCGGTGAGCTGTTCCTCGCTCATCGTGAAGTCCTTCAGCCAGGACGCGGCCTGCGGATGGTCGGCGGAGAAACCCTTGCGGGCCAGGGTGTGGACACCGTCGCTCTCCGCGCCGAAGGCCTTCCTCGGGTCCTTCAGCTTGGTGAGGTCGTATGTGCTGTATGCCCAGTGCGGCGACCAGAGCACGACGACGACAGGTTCCTTCTTCTGGTACGCGCGCTTCAGCTCGGCCAGCATGCCGGGCGTGGAGCCGTCGACCAGGGTGTACTCGTCCTCCAGGCCGTACTGCTTGAGGACCTTGTCCTTGAGCAGGCCCATCTCGCCCGCGCTGGGCTCGATGCCGATGATCCGGCCCTTGAAGGTGGAGCCCTTGCCCTTGAGGTCGTCGAGGGAGTCGAAGCCCTTCACATAGGCGGGCACGGAGAGCTCCAGCGAGGTCTGGTCGTACCAGGAGCCCAGGTCCTCCAGACCGTTCTTGTACTTCGCCCAGTACGCGGCATGCGTGACCGGCAGCCAGGAGTCGGTCTGGATATCGATCTGGCCGCCCGCCTGGCCGGTGTAGAGGGAACCGGCCTCGTACTGCCTGGCGTCGACCTCGAAACCGCGCCGCTCCAGCAGCTCCTTCCAGAGGAAGGTGGAGGCGATGCCCTCGTCCCATGGGATGTATCCCATGCTGATCTTCTTGCCCTGGCCGACGTTCCCGGCGTCGGAGGCGGTGTTCGTGGCGGGCGAGGAGCCGCCGAACAGGCCGATGCCGCCCGCGACGAGCGCGAGCACGACCACTCCCGCGAGGACGACGACGGGCTGCGGACGGTGGTTCCAGAGCTTCACTCCGCCCGTCAGCTCCTTCGCCCTGGCCAGCGCGCGGCGGCCGACCGGCGAGACCTGGAGGCTGAGGGCACCGGTGATCCGGTCCAGATACATCGCCAGGATGACGACGGAGACACCCGCCTCGAAGCCGAGGCCGATATCGACATTGCCGATGGCGCGGTAGACGGCGCCGCCGAGTCCGCCGCCGCCGACCATGCCCGCGATGACCACCATGGACAGGCCCAGCATGATGACCTGATTGATACCGGCCATGATCGTCTGGAGGGCCAGCGGAAGCTGTACGCGCAGCAGTGTGTTGCGCGGGCTGGTGCCGAACGCCTCGGCGGCCTCGACCAGTTCTCCGTCGACCTGACGGATGCCCAGCTCGGTCATCCGGACGCCGGGCGGCAGCGAGAAGATGATCGTGGCGATGATGCCGGGAACCACTCCGACACCGAAGAAGAAGACTCCCGGGATCAGATAGACCATGGCGGGCATGGTCTGCATGAAGTCGAGCACCGGCCGGGTGAGCGAGCTGACCGTTCTGGAGCGCGCGGCCCAGACGCCCAGCGGGACCGCGATCAGCAGCGTCACGATGGTCGAGACGAGTACCAGCGAGAGAGTCGCCATCGAGTCGTCCCACAGCTCGACGGAGTCGATCAGGGCGAAGCCGGCGAAGGTGAGGACGCCCGCGACCAGGCTGCGCAGCCACCAGGCGAGGACGGCGAGGATGCCCGCGAGGAGCAGCGGCTCCGGCGCGGAGAGCACCGCGTCGATGCCGTCGTACATTCCGGAGACGATCGAGCCGATCGCGTCGAACAGCCAGGAGAGATGGCGCTGGAGGAAGTCGACGGCGGAGTCGACACCGTCGCCGAGACGGAACCTAGGCACGGGTGACCGCCTTGCCTGCGGCGGAGGACTGCGCGGGTACGGGCACCATCGGCTCGCCGAGTACGGCCAGCAGCCGGGCGCGCGGCACCACTCCGACGAGTTTGCCCTTGCCGTCGGTGACGGCGACCGCGACTCCGCTGGTGGAGCAGGGCGTGAACAGCTCGCTGATCGGGGTCGACTCGACCACACCGGCGGGCGCGGCGGACAGGACGTCCTCGGCGGTGAGGAGTTCTCTGCCGTCGTCCGTACGCGTGCCGTAGACGGTTTCGGGATCGGACATGATCGCACCGGCCGTGAGCACCCGGGAGCGGTCGACGTCCTTGGTGAAGGAGGCGACATAGTCGTTGGCGGGAGTGACGAGGATGTCCTCGGCGCTGCCCTGCTGGACGATCTCGCCGTCGCGCATCACGGCGATCCGGTCACCGAGGCGCATGGCCTCGTTGAGGTCATGGGTGATGAACACGATGGTCTTCTTGAGGCGCTTCTGGAGTTCGAGGAGCTGATCCTGCATATCGCGGCGGATCAGTGGGTCGAGCGCGCTGAAGGACTCGTCCATCAGCAGCAGATCGGCGTCGGTGGCGAGGGCACGGGCGAGGCCGACGCGCTGCTGCATACCGCCGGACAGCTCGTCCGGCCAGGACGTCTCCCAGCCGCCCAGACCGGTGAGCTCCAGCGCCTCGGCGGCGCGCTTCGCACGCTCCGCGCGCGGTACGCCCTGCACTTCCAGCCCGTACGCGGCGTTCTCCAGGACACTGCGGTGCGGAAACAGCGCGAAGTGCTGGAAGACCATGCTGATCCTGGTGGAGCGGACCTGGCGCAGCTCCTGCGGACTCAGGGCGGTCAGGTCCTGGCCGTCGAAGAGGACCCGTCCCGAGGTGGGTTCGAGCAGCCCGTTGAGCATGCGCAGCAGCGTGGACTTGCCGGATCCCGACAGACCCATGACGACGAAGATCTGGCCCGGCTCGACCGAGAAGGAGGCGTCGATGACCGCTGCCGTCGTGCCGGCCGCCCGCAGCTCGTCACGGTCCGTACCGTTCTTCAGCAGGGACACGGCTTCGTCGGGTTGTCTGCCGAAGACCTTGTACAGATGGTCGGCTTGCAGCCTGGACACATATACCTCACGCGTTGAACGGATACGGCCCGCACACCCCCGCGGGCAGGCCGTGGAACGAGCGGGTTCGGCCCGCCGCACCCGCTGTGGCCATGGAAGATGCGCCCGGGTTCGCTCCGGGGGCGCGCCTGCCCTTGGTTACACGAGCCAAACGATTTAGTGGCCCAGGTCACAGCGGATCGGGCGACATCGGCGTGAAATTCCCTTCCGCAGAGGGAGCGATGACAGCCTGTGACTGTCTTTGACCGCTCTTGCGGTCATTCCGCCAGGGCGGTCGGCAGGTGGTCGGCAGGCGCCGGCTGTCTGTCGGCGGCGACTGTCAGTGGGCTGGGGCATCATCGGGGTTGTGACGCGACGCCTGATGCTCCTCGACACCGCTTCCCTCTACTTCCGGGCCTATTTCGGGGTTCCCGACTCCGTACGGGCCCCGGACGGCACCCCGGTCAACGCGGTGCGCGGGCTGCTCGACTTCATCGCACGCCTGGTCCAGGACCATCGGCCCGACGAGCTGGTGGCCTGCATGGACGCGGACTGGCGGCCTCAGTGGCGGGTGGAGCTGATCCCGTCGTACAAGGCCCATCGGGTGGCCGAGGAGCGGGCGGAAGGACCCGACGAGGAGAAGACTCCGGACACGCTCACGCCACAGGTCCCGGTCATCGAGGCGGTGCTCGACGCGCTCGGTATCGCCCGGATCGGCGTCGCGGGATACGAGGCGGACGATGTGATCGGCACGCTCGCCGGCCGGGCGACGGGCCCGGTGGACATCGTCACCGGCGACCGCGATCTCTATCAGCTCGTGGACGACGCCCGTGGTGTCCGGGTGCTCTATCCGCTGAAGGGCGTGGGCACGCTCCAGCTCACCGACGAGGCGGTGCTGCGCGAGAAGTACGGAGTCGACGGGCCCGGGTATGTCGATCTGGCGCTGCTGCGCGGCGATCCGAGCGACGGACTGCCCGGTGTGCCGGGAATCGGCGAGAAGACCGCGGCCAAGCTGCTGGACGCCTTCGGCGATCTGGCCGGGATCATGGCGGCGGTGGACGATCCGCGCTCGAAGCTCACTCCTTCGCAGCGCAAGCGGCTGGACGAGGCCCGGGATTATGTGGCGGTCGCGCCCACGGTGGTCCGGGTCGCCGGGGACGTTCCGCTGCCGGAATTCGATCCGGCCCTGCCCTCGCAGCCGCGCGATCCGGCGCTGGTCGAGGCGCTCGCCGCCCGGTGGGGGCTCGGCGGTGCGCTCCAGAGACTTCTGGTCACACTGAAGAGCTGAGGTCCACGGCAGGGCCGTCCCCGGGCCGAGGTGTTAGCTTAGGTAAGCCTAAGCATCACCAGAGTCTGGGGAGACCACCGTGGCAGAACAGCCGGCCCGCAGGGCACCGAAGGCGCGTGAGGCACAGGTCGTGAGCACCGAGTGGCTCACTCCGCATATGGTGCGTGTCGTTCTGGGCGGTGACGGGTCGGCCGGACTGGAGGCCGGTGAGTTCACCGACCACTACATCAAGCTGCTGTTCGCCGCGGACGGTGTGACCTATCCCGAACCGTTCGACATGGAGCGGATCCGCGCGGAGTTCCCGCGTGACCAGTGGCCCACGACCCGTACGTACACGGTGCGCGCCTGGGACCGGGACGCCGGCGAGCTGACCGTCGACTTCGTGGTGCACGGCGACGAGGGCCTGGCCGGACCCTGGGCGGCCCGGGTGCGGCCGGGCGAGACCGTACGGTTCCTCGGGCCCGGTGGCTCGTACGCACCGGACCCGGCGGCGGACTGGCATCTGCTGGCCGGGGACGAGAGCGCCCTGCCCGCGATCGCCGCCTCGCTGGAGCGGCTTCCGGCCGGCGCGCCCGTGCATGCCTTCGTCGAGGTCTCCGGCCCCGAGGAGGAGCAGAAGGTCACGACGCCGGACGGCACCGGGATCACCTGGCTGCACCGCGGTGACCGCCCGGTCGGTGAGGCGCTGGTCGCCGCCGTACGGGAGTTGGAGTTCCCCGCGGGTGATGTCCATGCCTTTGTACACGGCGAGGCCGGCTTTGTACGGGACCTCCGCCGTCATCTGCGGCTGGAGCGCAACGTCCCGCGCGAGCGGCTGTCGGCGTCGGGATACTGGCGGCTCGGCCAGAGCGACGAGGCCTGGCGCGCCGTCAAGCGCGAGTGGAACGAGCAGGTGGAGCGGGAGCAGGAGACGCGAGAGCAGAAGGCACGGGAGCAGAAGGTGAGCTGATCTTCGTACCGCTTACCGCTCCCCTGGCAGGAAGAAAGGCCATCCGCGCTCCGGCGCCCGGGTGGCCTTTCGTATGCCGCGTGCTGTGGGCCGTGTACGTCGTACCGCTGACGCACCAACGCGTCAACGCACCGACGTACCGACGCGCCGTCAGAGCGTCGGCAGCACCGATGCCTTCAGATCGCCGTGCGGATCGTAGACGGCGCACATGATGTCGCGGTCGCCGTCCGCCCAGGTCTCCTCCGTCGGCAGGATCGGAAAGAAGTCGAGCCCGGACTTCTCCCGGCTGGTCCAGTGGACCCGGAAGCCGCGCTCGCAGCCACGCCACGCGAAGTCCGCCAGCGCCGGACGGTCATAGGCGCCGTCCTCGGCCTCCAGGAAGCCGTACGACTGGTTGGCCGCGCCCTCACGGCACGCGCGGTAGAGCACGACCTTCTCGTCCGCCGTCACCGAGTACGTGGGATCGGTGAAGCACTCCGCGCCCTCGATCAGCAGGATGCCCGACGTCTCCGCCGTGATGAAGGTGTCGTCCTTGTGCACCGCGACCGCCGACGGCTCGACCAGCAGAGTGCCCAGCGCGAGCAGGCTCGGAACGGCGGCCAGCAGACGGGTTGTCCGGCGACGGGCGGTGGCGGGGCGGGCAACGGCGACGGGCATGGGCGGGCACCTGAGGAGAGAGAACGGGCAGGCAGCCCGAGGAGCGGGCGGCCCCGGCCAAACGAATCCAGCCAGCCACCGGTGAACAGCGGAGTTCCTGCGGGCAACGGCCGCGGGCACGGCCGAGGGCGATCAGTGAACGGAACGGCGACGGAAACTTCCGTGTGCCGACAGGCTGATCCGGATTCGTTCGTCGTACATACGACGAACAGTAAAACGTCAATCAATTCTGTTTAAATTCCTGGCAATCCAGGCAACCGCCATGGAACGTATCTTTTCCTCCTTTAAGGGATACAGCTCCTCGTGAACGAAGTCAGAAGCGATGTCAGAAGACCCTGGGCCAACGCCTCCCGGCGCCTGAAGATCACCACGATCGGTGTCGCCGCACTGGTCGTCGCCGGTGTGGTGGGCGGCCCCGTCGCCTTCGGCGACGATGTGCCGGCGCCCGTCAAGGTCCCCGCGGCCGAGATCCACAAGCCGTCCGCGATGCCGGACCGTATCCTCCTCACTCCCACCACCACGCCGTCCACCAGCCAGAAGGTGACCTGGCGCGCCGACGCGGCGGCCCCGAACGCCCAGGCCCAGTTCCTGGAGGCACCGCGCGCGCTCGGCCAGGTGGCCCCGGCGCCCGGCGCCCTCACCACGGTCCCGGCCGAGTCGACCAGCTCCGTCAACACCTCGCTGGGATACGCCTCCACGTACCACACCGCCCTGCTGAGCGGTCTCAAGCCGGCCACCCGCTACACCTACCGGGTGGGCGACGGCACCAACTGGAGCGCGTGGACCGACTTCACCACGGCCGCCGCGGAGCTGAAGCCGTTCTCCTTCATCTACTACGGCGACGCGCAGAACTACATCGACTCGGCCGTCCCCCGTGTCTTCCGCCAGGCGTTCGCGGACCGGCCCGAGGCCAAGGTGATCGTCAACGCCGGTGACCTCATCGACTCGGCCAACAGCGAGGAGCAGTGGGGCCAGTGGTACAAGGCCGGTGGCTTCATCGACTCCCAGATCAACAACATCTCGGTGCCGGGCAACCACGAGTACAGCAACGGACTGTCGAGCTTCTGGCGCCCGCAGTTCCCGTATCCGGACAACGGCCCGGGTGACGCCGCGCTGAAGCAGACCGCGTACAGCGTGGACTACCAGGGCGTGCGCTTCATCGCCCTGGACTCCAACGTGCAGAGCAACCCTCAGCTGATGGCCTCTCAGACCGCCTGGCTGGAGGCGCTGCTCAAGGACAACCCCAACAAGTGGACGACGGTCACCTTCCACCACCCCGTCTACTCCACGACCGGCACCCGCAACAACCCCGCCGTGCGCGACCAGTGGGGCCCGCTCTTCGAGAAGTACGGCGTCGACCTGGTGCTCCAGGGCCATGACCACAGCTACGGCCGCGGCAACAAGACGGCGAACCGCAAGAGCATCACCACGCACAACGGCGTCACCTATGTCGTCTCGGTCTCCGGCGGCAAGATGTACGCGCTCAACGACGGCGCCAACTGGACCGGCAACGGTGCCGAGCCGGTCGCCAACAGCGAGAACACCCAGCTCTACCAGCTCATCGACGTCCAGAACGACCAGCTCAGGTTCGAGGCCCGCTACGCCAACGGCGAGCACTTCGACGGATTCACCATCCTGAAGAACGGCAAGGGCGAGAAGACCGTCACCGATATGCGCACCCCGGAGAACACCGTGGGCGAGCAGGTAGTCGTCGACAAGACCACGGTGTCCAGGGACGGTTCCCTGAACATCTCGGCCTACGGCTACGACCCGTACGAGACGGCGTCCATCTACATGCGCCGGGTGAGCCAGGGCAAGCCGGTGAAGGAGGAGCTGGTCGGCGAGGTGAAGGCCGACGAGCTGGGCAGGCTGAGCGAGTCGTTCCCGCTGCGCCGCGTCACTTCCACCAAGGACAGCTATGTCGTGTACGTGGAGAGCAAGAACCTGAAGATCACCAGCCCGGTCGTCTACGTGACCAAGTGATCCCACGCCGGGGCGAGGACATCTCGGCCGCGCCCGCGTGCGCCGTACCTCGCTCCGGCCCGGCCGGGGCGCATCCCGCCCCGGCCGTCCGGGACTCCCGGCCGTCCGGGACCGCACAGGAGAACCAGACCTTGACCACCTTCCAGATCCCTGCCCGATTCCGGGCGCTGCCACGGCTGTTGACACGCGTACTGCCACGGCTCTCGGCGCGCGTGTCGCTACGGCTGTCGGTACGGCTGCCGATACGCGTACTGCCACGGCCCTCGGTACGCGCTCTGCCGGCCGCCGCCGTGCTCGCGTGCCTCGCCGCCCTGGCCGCACCGGCACCCGCCGCGGTCGCCGCGGTCACCCATCCCTTCGGACCGCCGTCCACCGCCCGGATCAGCGCGGACGGCTCCCGCGTGTCCATAGCCTGGCGGGCCAGCGCGGACGACTGGGTGGCGCTCGGCCAGTCGCTCGGCGCCTTCGAGGATCCGGCGAGCGGCGCCGTCTCGACGGAGCTGACCGGCGAGCAGAAGCTCCAGCGCTCGCCCGCCGTCCACACCTATCTGCTGCGGCATGTCACGGTCGCTCAGAACGGCAGGGCCTGCGAGGGCCACGTGTCCGCGCTGGAGCGGCTGCTCGACGAGGGAGCCCGGCTGACCTTCGACTGCCCGGCCGACCTGGTGGAGGCGGATGTCACGGTCAGCCTGCTCACCGATCTGAACGAGTCGTACCGCACCGTGCTCATGGCGGACGGCCCCGCCACTCCGCGGCAGGCCCTGTTCACCGCCGCCGACCGCACTCAGCATCTGCGCTTCTCGGCCACCGGTGGAGGTGTGCCGGGCTCCGTGGCCGCCGTGGCCGGTGGCACCGCCGCCGCCGTGCTGGCCGTCGTCGGTGTGCTGTTCTTCCGGCGGAATCGGCGGAGCCGGCGGAACAGCCGCCGTACGGAAGCCGGTTCGGGGAGCCCGTCATGACGAACCTCGGCGGCCTGGACAGCCGTCTGGTGGCGCTCTTCGACGGCCGCGCGGTCTTCTGGATCGCCCTCGTCGTGGCCCTGGGCGTCGGCGCGGCGCACGCGGTGGCGCCCGGCCACGGCAAGGCCATCACCGCCGCGTATCTGGCGGGCACCCGTGGCCGCCACCGGGACGCGGTGCGCCTCGGTGTGATCGTCGCGGGAATGCACACCTTCTCGGTGCTGGTGCTGGCGCTGATCTGGGTGGGCGTCAGCGGCATGGCGTCGTTCGGTACGGAGACGGCGACCGCATGGATGCAGGCGCTGGCCGGAGTCATCGTGGTCATCGTGGGAGCCGGGCTGGTGTACCGGCATCTGCGAGGACGCGGTGGCCACGGGCACCATCACGGGCACGGGCATACGCATGAACACGGTCACGCGCACGACCACACGCACGCGCCCGGGGAAGCGCATCAGGAGCACCACCATCACGGCGACAGCACCGAGGAGTTGACCGATCCCTGGTCCCGTCGCGGGCTGGCGGCGCTCGCGCTCTCCGGCGGTCTGCTGCCCTCGCCGTCCGCCTTCCTGGTGCTGGTCAGCGGCCTGCTGACCGGCCGCGCCCTGGGCGCCGTGGCGCTGGTCATCGTCTTCGGGATCGGTATGGCGGTCACACTGACCGGTGTCGGTGTCATGACGATCCGTGGCTTCGCCTTCCTGGAGAAGCGACTGCGCGGCCGAACAGCCGCCGCGAGACTGGCGGCCTGGACACCGGTCGTGGCCGGAGTGACCGTCGCGACGGGCGGCTGTCTCTATCTCCTCGCCGCGGTCTCCGCCCTCTCCACGTGAGCACTTGGGCGCCGCGCGGACACGGACGCGTCACGCCGGTGAAACAGCCTCTCCCTAATTTCTGTCAATCGACAGGAATCAGTGAGTGAGCTGACAGGGGCTGCCATGACCGGTACCGGCACCGCATCCACGGACGCACGGCACGACCCACCAAGCGCCGGCGGTCCCGGCGGCCCAGGGACAGGCTCCGGCACGGCCACAGGCACCGACCGGCGCGACGCGGCCGAGCTGGCCGGCTTCGGCTACCGGCAGGAGCTGCACCGGAGCCTGGGGCGGTACGCCTCGTTCGCCGCCGGGTTCTCCTTCATCTCCGTCCTCACCACCGTGTTCCAGTTCTTCGCCTTCGGCTTCTCGTTCGGCGGCGCTGCCTTCTTCTGGACCTGGCCCGCCGTACTCCTCGGGCAGTTGCTGGTGGCCGCCTGCTTCGCCGAACTCGCCGCCCGCTACCCGCTGTCGGGCGCGATCTACCAGTGGTCCACCCGGCTGAGCACACCGTCCTTCGGCTGGTTCGCCGGCTGGATCATGGTGATCGGCCAGATGGTCGTGGTGGCTGCGGCGGCCCTCGCGCTCCAGGTCGTGCTGCCCGCGATCTGGAGCGGATTCCAGTTCGTCGGCGACGATCCGGCGCCCACCTCCGCGAGCGGCGCCGCGAACGCCGCGCTGCTCGCCGTCGTTCTGCTCGTCCTCACCACGGTCGTGAACCTGCTCGACAACCGTGTGATGTCCGTCGTCAACCGCGTGGGAGTCACCGCCGAGATCATCGGGGCCGCGCTGATCGTGGTGCTGCTGTTCACGCACACCGAGCGCGGTCCCGGTGTCACCCTCCACACCGGCGGCCAGGGCGGAGCCATCGGCGCGCTGCTGGTGGGCTCCTTCGCCGCGGCGTACGTCCTGATCGGCTTCGACAGCGCGGGCGAGCTGAGCGAGGAGACCCGCAGCCCTCGCCGTACCGCGCCTCGTACGATCCTGCTCGCCCTGGCGTCCGCGGGCGTCCTCGGCGGACTGCTTCTGCTGGGCGGAGTGCTGGCCGCGCCGAGCCTCACCGACGGCCGGCTGGCGACGGAGGGACTCTCGTACGTGCTGACCAGCACCCTCGGCAACGGTGTGGGCCGGCTGCTGCTGGCCGATGTGGCGCTGGCCGTCGCCGTGGCCACGCTCGCCATCCAGACCTCGGGCTCGCGCATGCTCTTCTCCATGGCGCGGGACGGTGTCCTGCCGGCCGCCGGCCGACTGGCGAAGGTCTCTCCGCGTACGGGCATGCCGACGGGCCCGGCCCTGGTGGTCGGAACGGCCGCGGCGGCGCTCTGTCTGCTCAATCTGGCATCGCCGGAGGCCTTTCTGGCGATCGGCACGACCTGTATCGCGATGCTCTACCTCGCGTATCTGATGGTCACCGCCCCGATGCTGGTCCGCAGACTCCGTGGCACCTACACCACAGAGACCGCACTCGACGAGACGGGCCGACCACTGTTCTCACTCGGCCGCTGGGGCCTGCCGGTCAACGCGGTGGCCTGTCTGTACGGCGCGGCGATGACGATCAATCTGGCCTGGCCCCGGGCAGCGGTCTACGACCCGGCGGGCGGACACTGGTACTTCCAGTGGTTCACGGTCGTCTTCCTCACCATCACGGTGGGCACGGGCGCACTATGGCTGACGGCACGCACACGCCGGACAAGCTGGGGCTCTACGCTCCCCGAATGAACGAGCCCCGAACGACCACAACACCAGAGGCCCGAGCAGTACGGCGGAACTGACCGCGCTGGCGCGCTCCCTGGTCATCGCTGAGGCAGGTCCGGGCGTCTCCGGCGGCTGAGCGCGTCGCCGAAGGGACGGACAACGGCGGGACGGACTGCGGGACGGACAGCGGGTCGGGCCGAGGTCAGTCCCGTACCGCGTCCGGCGTCTCCGTGTCCCGCGTGCCCGCTATTCGTAGCGCCGCGTCCGCCGTTGCCTCCGCGAACGCCGCCACCGGGCGGTCCGGGTCGGAGCGGTGGACCAGGATCACGCCCTCGATCAGTCCGAAGACCAGGTCCGTACGGAGGGCGAGTTCGGCCTTGTCCAGTTCGGCGCCCGGTCCGGTCTCGGCGAGCAGCCTCCCGTACGCGTCCTTCAGCTCCGCCCGTACATGGTGGAAGCCCGCGAAGCGCTCCGCCCGCACCTCGGGCAGCAGATAGAGCCCGCCCAGATTGTGCGGGCCTCCGCAGAGCAGCTCGACGTCCGAGCGGCACAGCTCCCACAGTCTGGTCTCGGCCGCCCGCTCCTCGTCGGCGAGGAGCTCACGGGCCAGGATCAGCGACGGTGTCACGGTCGATTCGAGCAGCTCGGCGAGGAGATCCTCCTTGCCGCCGAAGTAGTGGTACATCGTGGCCTGGCGCATTCCCGCCCGCTCTGCCACGGCCCGTGTGGTGGTCGCCGCGTACCCGAGCATGGTGAACAACTCGGCCGCCGCCCGCAGCAGTTCGTCCCGCGCGGACAGCCCGCTCTCCGGCCGCTGCTCCGCGCGCGGCCGTCCCACCCGTCGTCCCGTCGTGGCCATGCGACCGATCGTCGCACACGCCCGGCCGCCTCGATCTTGCCGCAGCCGGAGTGAGTATCCGGTAACTCCCGTGCAATGGCCGGGCAATGGCATGGACTCGCCGCGCGCTTAATTTCTGTCGGTCGACAGAAACAACGCAGAAGCCGGAGGCCGAGCCATGGCGACAGCGACGACATACGGGGCCAGGGACCACGCCCGCGCGCAGGCGGGCACCAAGGCCGAGACCATGCCCGTGGTGCCCGCCACCGACTGGCCCGATCCTCCGTGCGAGGCCGGGCATCTCGTCTGGGCCGAGACCGTGGCCGGCGGCGGCTACACCCACCGCACCGTCGCACGCGGCACCGAGATCCGGCTCACCGATCCGCGCGGCGACGCCTGCGCCCATCTGCTGCTCCACGCGGACGGCCGTCCCTGGGAGCGGCTCAACACGGCCGACACGGTCAAGGTCCAGTGGAACGCCTACGCACGCGCGGGACAGCTTCTGCTCTCCGGCCAGGGCCGAGTCCTCGCCTCGCTCGTCGAGGACACGGCCGACGGCCGGCACGACGCCCTGTGCGGCACCTCGACTCTCGCCAGGAACACCGCGCGCTACGGCGACGGCGCGCCGCACTCCGCCTCGCCCGCCGGCCGCGAGCTGTTCAAGCTCGCCGCCCTCAAGAACGGTCTGGAGCCGCGCGATCTGCCGCCCTCCGTCTCGTTCTTCCAGGGCGTGACGGTACGGGCGGACGGCGCCCTTGACTTCACGGGCTCGGCCGGCCCGGGCGGCTCGGTGACCTTGCGCGCCGAGCAGGATCTGACCGTACTGATCGCGAATGTGCCGCATCCGCTCGATCCGCGCCCGGAGTACGTGTGTACGCCGCTGGAGGTCCTGGCCTGGATCGCCGCCCCGACGCGGCCCGGCGATCCGCTCTGGAACGCCACTCCCGAGGGCCGCCGCGCCTTCCTCAACACCACCGAATACCTGGCGGGGAAGGGCACCCGATGACCTCCGCGCCGATCTCCGACTCCGTCATCATTCCCGCCCGCGCTCCCTGGTCCGCCCTCGTCCCCGTCGGCTCGTATCTCACCCTCACCGATCTGTACGGCAACCAGGCCGTGGACTTCCTCGTGTACGACGCCCATGACACCGCCGTCCGCTACAGCGCGCCCGACACCATCCACGCCCAGGGCGGTGTCTTCCTCACCACCGGCAGTGTGCTCCTGTCGAACGAGCACACACCGCTGATGACCGTCACCGAGGACACCTGCGGCCGGCACGACACGCTCGGCGGTGCCTGCTCCAAGGAGTCCAACACCCTGCGCTACGGCCATCACACCTGGTCGCAGTACGCCTGCATGGACAACTTCCTGATCGAAGGAGCGCGCTACGGCCTCGGTCCGCGCGATCTCGTGCCCAATGTCAACTGGTACATGAACGTGCCGGTGGAGCAGGACGGCACGCTCGGCATCGTCGACGGTCTCTCCGCGCCCGGTCTGCGGGTCACACTCCGCGCCGAGACGGACGTACTGGTCCTGGTCTCCAACTGCCCTCAGATCAACAATCCTTGCAACGGCTTCGATCCCACCGCCGTGGAAGCGACGATCACCACCGAAGCACCGGGCGCCGGCAGCCAGGCCAGCGAGGCCAACGGATGACCTTCGACACCCTCCTCGTCGCCAACCGAGGCGAGATCGCCGTACGGATCATCCGTACCGCCCGCAGGCTCGGCCTCCGTACGGTCGCGGTCTTCTCCGATCCCGACCGCCCGGCGCCCCATGTGCGGCTCGCCGACGAGGCGGTACGGCTCGGTCCCGCGCCCGCCAAGGAGTCGTACCTCAATGCCGGTCTGGTGCTCGCGGCGGCCAAGGACACCGGAGCGGGCGCCATCCATCCCGGCTACGGCTTTCTCTCCGAGGACGCCGGTTTCGCCCGGCGCTGCGAGGACGCGGGCATCGCCTTCGTCGGCCCGACTCCGGCACAGCTCGGCCTCTTCGGCGCCAAACACACCGCCCGCGCCGCCGCCGAGGCCGCGGGCGTCCCGCTCGCGCCCGGCTCCGGCCTGCTGCCTGATCTCACCGCCGCACTGGCCGCGGCGGACCGTATCGGCTATCCCGTGATGCTCAAGGCGACCGGTGGCGGTGGCGGGATCGGTATGCGCGCGGTGTACGACGCGGCCGGGCTCGCGGACGCCTGGGAGGGCGTACGGCGCGTGTCGGAGGCGGCGTTCTCCTCCACCGGAGTCTTCCTGGAGCGGCTCGTGGAACACGCGCGCCATGTCGAAGTACAGGTCTTCGGCGATGGACAGGGCCGGGTCGTCACCTTCGGCACCCGCGACTGCTCCCTCCAGCGCCGTCATCAGAAAGTGCTCGAAGAGGCGCCCGCGCCCGGCCTCCCCGACTCCGTACGACGGCGACTGACCGTCTCCGCACGGGAGTTGTGCGCGTCGGTGGACTACCGCTCCGCGGGTACGGTCGAGTTCGTGTACGACCAGGTCCGCGAGGAGGCGTCCTTCCTGGAGGTCAACACCCGTCTCCAGGTGGAACATCCGGTCACCGAGGCGGTCCATGGCGTCGATCTCGTGGAGTGGATGCTGCGGCTGGCCCAGGGCGAGACCGCCGTCGTGAGGGAGCCGGACGCACCGCGCGGTCATGCCGTCGAGGCGCGGCTGTACGCGGAGGATCCGGGCCGGGACCACCGTCCTGGCGCCGGACTCCTCACCCGGGTCGCCTTTCCGCCGGAGCGTGACGGCATACGCGTCGACTCCTGGATCGAGACGGGAACGGAGGTGACCACCGCGTACGATCCGCTGCTGGCCAAGATCGTCGCGCATGGCGACAACCGCGAGTCGGCGCTCGCCGCACTCGACCAGGCCCTCGCCGCCACCCGTATCGACGGTATCGAGACCAATCTCGGGCTGGTGCGTGCCGCTCTGCGCGCTCCGGCCTTCGTCGCCGCCGCGCACTCCACGGCGACGCTCGCGACCGTCACCGATCCGACGCCACGTATCGAGGTGACCGCGGGCGGCACCCTGACCACCGTGCAGGACTGGCCGGGCCGTACCGGCTACTGGCAGGTGGGCGTCCCGCCGTCGGGACCGATGGACAGCCTCTCGTTCCGGCTCGGGAACCGCGCGCTCGGCAACGAGCCCGGCGCACCGGGCCTGGAGTGCACACTTCAGGGCCCTACGCTCCGGTTCGGCTCCGCCAGCACCGTCTGTGTCACCGGCGCGCCCGCGCCGGTGACCGTGGACGGTACGCCGGTCCCGCAGTGGGAGCCCGTGACCGTCCCGGCCGGAGCGTCGCTCGCGATCGGTGCTCCTGCTGACCAGGGACTGCGGACCTATGTCCTGTTCGCGGGCGGCGGTCTGGACGTCCCGGACTTCCTGGGCAGCGCGGCCACCTTCACTCTCGGCCGCTTCGGCGGCCATGGCGGCCGGGCCCTGCGCACGGGCGATGTGCTCCACCCGGAGGCGGCGTGCGTACGGAACGGCGCGGCGCCTGTACGCCATTCCGAGCGGCCCTGCTTCACCGACCGGTGGGAGATCGGTGTGGTCGAAGGCCCGCACGCGGCACCGGAGTTCTTCACCGAGGAGGACATCCGGGCGTTCTACGCGGCGGAATGGAAGGTGCACTTCAACTCGGCGCGCACAGGCGTACGGCTGATCGGTCCCAGACCTCGCTGGGCCCGAACGGACGGCGGCGAGGCGGGACTTCATCCCTCCAACATCCATGACACGCCGTACGCGATCGGAGCCGTCGACTACACCGGCGACATGCCGGTGCTGCTCGGTCCCGACGGTCCTTCGCTCGGCGGCTTCGTCTGCCCGGCGACCGTGGTGGCCGGCCAGCGCTGGAAGCTCGGCCAGTTGCGTCCCGGCGACACCATCCGCTTCGTTCCCGTGACCACCCGCGCCGCCGCCGAGCTGCGCCGCTCCCCCGCCGCCACGCCCGCGCCGGACCGGCCGCTCGTCGATGACGGCGGCATCCTCGGCCGCCGTCCCGGTGTCACCTACCGCAGGAGCGGCGACGACAACGTACTGGTCGAGTACGGCGAGATGCGGCTCGATCTGGCCCTGCGGATGCGGGTCCACGCGCTGGCGGCGGCGGTGACGGCCGAAAGCCTGGCCGGCATCACCGATCTCACACCGGGCATCCGCTCCCTCCAGATCCAGTTGGACCCGGACATGCTCTCCCAGGAGGCGCTGCTCGGCATACTCACCCGGATCGAGGACGAACTCCCGCCCACGGACGAGCTGGTGGTGGCGTCCCGTACCGTCCATCTGCCGCTGTCCTGGGACGATCCGGCGACACGCGAGGCCATCGCCCGCTATATGGCGGGCGTACGGGACGACGCGCCCTGGTGCCCGTGGAACATCGAGTTCATCCGCCGTATCAACGGCCTGGACTCGCCCGAGGACGTCCACCGCACGGTCTTCGACGCCGAATATCTCGTACTGGGCCTGGGCGATGTGTACTTGGGAGCGCCGGTCGCCACTCCGCTCGATCCTCGGCACCGGCTCGTCACCACCAAGTACAACCCGGCGCGCACCTGGACCGCCGAGAACTCCGTCGGGATCGGCGGCGCGTATCTGTGCATCTACGGTATGGAAGGGCCCGGCGGCTATCAGTTCGTGGGCCGTACCACCCAGGTCTGGTCGGGCTGGCAGCAGCGCGGGGCGTTCCGCCCGGGCGAACCGTGGCTGCTGCTCTTCTTCGACCGGATCAAGTGGTATCCGGTCGGCGCGGAGGAACTCCTCGCCCTACGGGCCGACATGGCGGCTGGCCGCTTTGTCCCACGGATCGAGGAAGGGACCTTCTCGATCCGTGAGCATGAGCGGTTTCTCGCCGCGAACGCCGCCTCGATCGAGGCCTTCCGGGCCCGTCAGGCGGCGGCT
This sequence comes from Streptomyces sp. NPDC059743, assembly GCF_042732975.1. NCBI lineage: Bacteria > Bacillati > Actinomycetota > Actinomycetes > Kitasatosporales > Streptomycetaceae > Streptomyces > Streptomyces sp. NPDC059743. The sequence continues at coordinate 277,173 of NZ_JBHWGS010000004.1, forward strand.
TTCGCGGTGGAGCGCGCCGCGTGGGAGGCGTCGGGCGAGTTCGCCCGCACGGAGGAGGTGGCCGTACCCGCGCCCACGCGCACCGGGATCAGCGTGCCGGCGGGCGCCCGGCTGCTGGAGGCGGAGTTCGCCGCGTCGGTCTGGCGGATCGATGTCGCCGCCGGTGACACCGTACGTGCGGGTCAGCCGTTGCTCGCACTGGAGGCGATGAAGATGGAGTCCCGGATCCAGGCACCGGCGGACGGCGTGGTGACGGAGATTCTGACGTCACCCGGCGCACAGGTGGAGGCGGGCACGCCGCTGCTGATCCTGTCCCCGGTGCCGTCGCCCGCGCCCTCCGCCACTTCCTCGTCCTCGCCGTCCTCCGTGTCCCCGACGTAAGGAGCCTTCGCCGTCATGCCCGCCACATCCGTCCCACCGTTCTCCGCGCTCGCCCGGGTCCGCGCCGCCTATGAACGGATCGCGCGCGTCGACCGCCCGGAGATCTGGATCACCTTGCGGCCCCAGGCCGAGGTGGAGGCCGAGGCCCGCGCGCTCGACGCCCGCGCCGCCGACACCGACGGTGCCACCGATCCGCCTCCTCTCGCCGGCCGCCTCCTGGCCGTCAAGGGCAATATCGATGTCGCCGGGCTTCCCACCACCGCGGGCTGCCCTTCGTACGCCTATCTCCCGGAGCGGGACGCGCCGGCCGTGGCGCGGCTCAGAGAGGCGGGCGCGCTGGTCCTCGGCACCACCAACATGGACCAGTTCGCCACCGGTCTGGTCGGCACCCGCTCGCCCTACGGCCCGGTACGCGGCGCCCATGACCCGGAACGGATCTCCGGCGGATCCAGCTCGGGATCCGCCGTCGCGGTGGCCCTCGGCATCGTGGATCTCGCCCTGGGAACCGACACCGCGGGCTCCGGCCGGGTGCCCGCCGCCTTCAACGGCATCGTCGGGTTGAAACCGTCCCGCGGACTGGTGCCCACCGAGGGCGTGGTCCCGGCGTGCGCGAGTCTGGACTGCGTCACCGTCTTCGCCCGTACGCTCCCGGAGGCCCGGTCTGCGCTCGCGCTGATGTCCGTACCGCCGGGCCGCGAGGCGCCGCACCGTACGCCGGGACCATGGCGGGTCGCAGTACCGCCGCCCGACTCGCTCGGCCCGCTGGACGACGGCTGGGCCGAGGCGTACGAAGCCGCTGCGGCCCGGCTCGCGGCGGCGGGCGCCCGGCTGATGCCTCTCGATCCGGCACCGTTCACCGAGGCCGGCGCGCTTCTGTACGAGGGCGCCTTTGTCGCCGAGCGCTATACGGCGGTCGGCGCCTTCGTCGACGCGCACACGGGCGACACGCACACCGGCGACGGGCACACCGGCGCGGCCGATCTCGATCCCACCGTCGCCGGGATCATCCGCCGCGCCCGTGACATCCCCGCGCACCGGCTCTACGCCGACCAGGCACGGCTCGCCTTTCTGCGTACAGCGGCACTCGGTGCCCTGGGCGACGCCGACGCGCTGCTCCTGCCGACCGCTCCCGGCCATCCGACGCTCGCGGAGGTGGCCGCCGATCCGCTGGGTACCAACGCCCGGCTCGGCCGGTTCACCAATTCCACCAATCTCTTCGATCTGGCCGCGGTCGCCGTCCCGGGCGGCGAGGTGCACGGCCGTCCTTTCGGTGTCATGCTCATCGGCCACGCGGGTACGGACGAGCGCCTGGCCGACCTCGCCGCCCTGCTCACACCGCCCGTCAGGCTCGCGGTGGTGGGCGCGCATCTGACCGGCCAGCCGCTCAATCCACAGCTTCTGGCGCTGGGCGCGCGGCTGATCCGTACGACGACCACCGCACCGGTCTACCGGCTCTACGCCCTGCCCACCGAGCCGCCGAAGCCCGGACTCGTCCATACGGGCCCGACGGGCGTGGCGGGAGCGGCAGGAGCGGCGATCGAGGCCGAGATCTGGGAGCTGCCGGCCGACGGCCTCGGCTCGCTCCTCGCCGCGCTTCCGCGTCCCATGGCACTGGGCCGGGTGGAACTGGCCGACTCGACCACGGTCCCGGGCTTCCTCTGCGAGCCCGCCGCGCTCAGCGACGCCCAGGACATCACCGAATACGGCGGCTGGCGCGCGTACACCACCACACGCCGCTGAGCGGCCGGACTGAGCGGCCGACCGGGCCGGGCCGTCCAGAGCAGGACACCCGGCCCGGCCACCAACATACGGCCCGGCCATCGACGTAACGCCTCAGCCCACCGAGCTGTACGCCACCACTCCGCGCAGCACCGCGTCGACCGCCTTGCGCGCGTTCTTCGTCACCGTGCTGTTCTCGCGCGGCGCCGCCGCCGCGATCTGGCCGAGCACATCGATGACCTGCTTGCACCAGCGGACGAAGTCACCGGCCGGCATCTCCGCCTCACGCAGCACCTCGTCAAGTCCCTTGCCCGAGGCCCACATATAGACCGCCCAGGCGAAGCCGAGGTCGGGCTCGCGCTGTCCTACGCCCTCCGCCTGGTTGATCTTCAGCTCCTCCTCCAGGGCGTCGAGCCTGCCCCAGATATGGATCATCTCGCCGAGCGCGGCCTTCGCCTTGCCGGACGGCAGCTTCGGCGCCACCGCGTCATCGGACTGCCGGGCCTCGTAGACCAGCGCGGAGACACAGGCGGCCAGCTCGGCGGGCGTGAGCCCTTCCCAGACGCCGTCGCGCAGACACTCACTGGCGAGAAGATCGAGCTCGCCGTAGAGCCGGGCCAGCCGCTGGCCGTGCTCGGTGACCTCGTTGCCACGGAGATAGTCCAGCTCGGTGAGGAGCGCGACAATCCGGTCGAACGTACGGGCGATGGTGTTCGTCCGCCCTTCGATCCGGCGCTCCAGCTGGCGGGTGTCCCGCTGGAGCCGGTGATAGCGCTCGGCCCAGCGCGCGTGGTCCTCCCGCTCGTCGCAGCCATGGCAGGGATGGGCGCGCAGCTCCGTGCGCAGCCGGGCGATCTCCCGGTCGTCGGCCGCCGCGGCGCGCTGCTTGCGGTGCCGCTCGGGCACGATATGACCGGCCTTCGAACGCAGCGCGGACGCCAGATCGCGGCGCGACTGCGGTGAGCGCGCGTTGAAGGACTTGGGGATCCGCATCCGCTCCAGCGGCTCCACCGGAATCGGGAAGTCCATCGAGGCCAGCCGCTTGACCTGCCGCTCGACGGTCAGCACCAGCGGCCGTGGCCCGTCCTGGTGCTCGAAGCCGCGGTGGCCGTTGGCACGTCCGGCCGGCAGCCCGGGATCGAGCACCAGCGCGAGACCGGCGAACTTCCCGGTCGGCACATGGATGACATCGCCGGGCTTGAGCTTCTCCAGCGAGGAGGCCGCGGCGGCCCTGCGCTGCGCCGCGCCCTGCTTGGCCAGATCGGTCTCACGGTCCTTGAGATCGCGGCGCAGCCGCGCGTACTCCTCGAAGTCCCCGAGATGGCAGGTCATCCCGGCGCGATAGCCGTCGAGTCCCTCCTCGTTCTTCCGCACCTGGCGGGAGATCCCGACGACCGACTTGTCGGCCTGGAACTGGGCGAAGGAGGTCTCCAGCAGTTCACGCGAGCGGTGTCGGCCGAACTGGTGCACGAGATTGACGGCCATGTTGTACGAGGGCCGGAAGCTGGAGCGCAGAGGATACGTCCGGGTCCCGGCCAGTCCGGCGAGCGCGCCCGGATCCATCCCGCGCTGCCAGAGCACCACCGCATGGCCCTCGATATCGATGCCGCGGCGCCCGGCCCGCCCGGTGAGCTGGGTGTACTCGCCGGGCGTGATGTCGGCGTGCTGCTCGCCGTTCCACTTGACGAGCTTCTCCAGCACCACGGACCTGGCCGGCATATTGATACCGAGCGCCAGCGTCTCGGTGGCGAAGACCGCCTTGACCAGACCGCGGACGAACAGCTCCTCCACGACCTCCTTGAAGGTCGGCAGCATTCCGGCGTGGTGCGCGGCGATGCCTCGCTCCAGGCCCTCCAGCCACTCGTAATAGCCGAGGACATGGAGATCCTCGCCCGGGATCGAGGCCGTGCGCTCCTCGACGATCTCGCGGACCCGGCGCCGCGCCTCGTCGTTGTTGAGTCGCAGGCCCGCGTACATGCACTGCTGTACGGCGGCCTCGCAGCCGGCCCGGCTGAAGATGAAGGTGATCGCGGGCAGCAGGCCCTCGGCGTCGAGGCGCTCGATGACCTCGGGCCTGGAGGGTGTCCAGATCCGGCCGCGCTGTCTGCGCTCGCGCTCGCGGTCGGCCTCGCGGATCATCTTGCCGCGTCTGCGCTCGCGCGGGTTGTACGTGCGCTGGTTCTCCATCCGGGCCAGCCGGACGAGATCGGGATTGACCTCCCGCTTGGCGACGCCACGGCCGCCGTGGTCGGACTCCTCCTCGAAGAGGTCGTACATCCGGCGGCCGGCCAGCACATGCTGCCAGAGCGGCACGGGCCGGTGCTCCGCGACGATCACCTCGGTGTCACCACGGACGGTGTCCAGCCAGTCACCGAACTCCTCGGCGTTGGAGACCGTCGCCGAGAGCGAGACGAGCGTGACCGACTCGGGCAGATGGATGATCACCTCTTCCCAGACGGCGCCCCGGAACCGGTCGGAGAGATAGTGGACCTCGTCCATCACCACATAGCCGAGGCCGAGGAGCGACTGGGAGCCCGCGTAGAGCATGTTGCGCAGCACCTCGGTGGTCATGACGACCACCGGAGCCTCGGAATTGACGCTGTTGTCCCCGGTGAGCAGACCGACCTTGTCCGCGCCGTAGCGCTTGGCCAGATCGGCGTACTTCTGGTTGGAGAGCGCCTTGATGGGCGTGGTGTAGAAGCACTTACGGCCCTTGGCCAGGGCCAGGTGCACGGCGAACTCGCCGACGATCGTCTTGCCCGAGCCGGTGGGCGCCGCGACCAGCACGCCCTTTCCGCCCTCCAGGGCCTGGCAGGCCTCGATCTGGAACGGGTCGAGCGCGAAGTCGTACATCTCGCGGAAGGGTGCGAGCGCCGTGGCCTGCTCGGCGGCGCGAGTCCGCGAAGCGGCGTACCGCTCGGCTGGGGAGAGGTCCTCTGTCATCTTGCTGTCGAGCCTACCCGCCGCCTCGGACAGTCAGCCGATCTTTAATCGTCCTTGGAAACCACCCGTGGGGGGGGCGGGGGGGGGGGGCCCGGGGGGGAGGGGAGGGGGTGTTGTGGGTTGGGTTGGGGCCGGCCCGGGGTGCGGGGGCCGGGGGGCGGGGGGGGGGGGGGCGGCGGGGGGGCGCCCC
>NZ_JBHWGS010000004.1:282415-517538 GCF_042732975.1 Streptomyces sp. NPDC059743
CCACTTTTTTTATTGACCCGGCCACCCCCTTCTTCTACCCCCCCAAACGCTCCGCCCGCTTCTTTTTTTTATAACCCACATATTTTTAACCGTCGTGGCAACCCCCCGGGGGGGCGCCGGGGGGGCCGCCGCACGGGAGGAAGGTCAGGTGATGTCGTCGTAGCCGTTCAGCCGGTCCGGGCGTCCGTCGCCGTCGGGCCGGTCGGGCGGCGAGACCGGTTCGACCGCGCCGACGGACTCGGGCGTCAGATCGAGATCGGAGGCCTCGTCGTCGTCGAGATCCGCGTCCGGGTTGTTGCGCCTGCGCCGTCGGTCGTTGAGGAAGCAGACGCCCAGCGCCAGGAAGTAGAGCACCACGATGGGAGCGGCCAGCGTCAGCATGGTGAGCGGATCACCGGTCGGTGTCGCGACCGCGGAGAAGAGCGTGATGCCCAGCACCATGATGCGCCACCAGGAGGCGAGCCGCTTCGCCGTGAGCACTCCGGTGAAGTTCAGCAGGACCAGCAGCAGTGGCAGCTCGAAGGCCAGACCGAAGACGATCACCATACGGACCACGAGATCGAGATACTCGTCCAGCGGCAGCAGGTTCCGCGCGTTCTCCGGGGTGAAGTCGAGCAGGATCGTGGCGGTCTGAGGAAGGATCTTGTACGCGAGGACGGCGCCGCTGAGGAAGAGCGGGACGCCGATTCCCACGAACGACAGCGCGTACTTCTTCTCGTGGCTGTGCAGACCGGGCGCCAGGAAGCCCCAGAGCTGGTACAGCCAGACCGGTGAGGAGAGCACCACACCGGATACGAGGGAGACCTTCAGGGCGATCGAGAAGGGCGAGATCAGACCGTTGACGGTCATGTCCGCGCACGGCTGGCCGTTCTTCTGTGTCAGCGTGCCGTTGACACAGCCGACCGAGTCCAGGATGGGTTTCATCATGAACTCCATCAGGTCCTTGTTGTAGAACGCGGCGATGACCGTGATGACCAGGATCGCCAGGACCGACTTGAGCAGGCGGTTTCGCAGTTCACGCAGGTGCTCGGCGAGGGGCATGCGCCCCTCGACGTCTTTCTCCTGCTTCCGGGCAGACTTGAGCAACCCGCGTCCCTCGTCTCGTAGCGGCAGCCGTCAGCGGGGTGCGTCAGCTCTGGGTGGTGCGGTTCGGCTCGGTGACCGGACGGGAGCTCGTGACATCCCCGGGCGAAGCCTGGATCGTCCTCGGAGCGGCGGCCTGCTGCTGGGCCGTGGTGTCGGCGGGCTGGTCGGCCGCCGGGGCCGCTGTGTCGTCGTCCTTCTTCATGGCCTTGGCCTCGCTCTTGAGGATGCGGGCCGACTTGCCGAGCGAACGCGCCATGTCGGGAAGCTTCTTGGCACCGAACAGCAACAGGATGACAACGATGATCAGAACGATCTCGAGGGGCTTCAGATTGCCGATCATGTACGACTTCCTTCTCGCTGAGGCGGCTGGGCGGGGGCTGCCCGTACAACCGAACCGGTGTCCGGCCTTAGTACTCGCTGCGATCGTAACCCGCAGGGGTAAACGCGGGGCAATGCCTGTGCATACTCACAACTGCTCCGTTTACCTCTGTTAGAGGTCGCGATCGTCAGCGTACCGTCCGCGCCCGCGGCGCCGGAGGGCGGTGGCGCCAGCGCTATCGCAGCGCGTCTCCCGTCGAGGCCAGCCGGGTGGCGGCGCGTTCCAGGTCCTCCGCGGCCTGGTTGATCCGCTCGGTGGTCGCGGCGACCTGCCGGCCGAGCCGCTGGGCCTCGACAAAGACCCGGACCGCCAGTACGCCGAGTACGGCGATCCCGCAGAAACCCAGGGCGATGGCGAGCATGGGCCAGAACATGGGCGAAGCCTGGATCCGTTCTTGAGGAGATGACGCGGTTCACGAGGTGGCGTGCAGACGCAGCGTCCGCACTCCGCCGCCGGTGAGGAGTTCGACGATGCGTTCACCGGCGGGCTTGCGCACCAGGCTCTCGCACTCGGGACAGGTGAAGGAGTAGAAGGTGGTCTTCCGGGTGGCGCCGATCGCCAGTCGCAGCGCGCCCGCCGAGAGTTCGAAACGGGCCCGGCACTCCGGACAGGCCGCCTTGAAGAGAACAGGGAGCACCGTCGAGATTTCCGACACTTCAGACATTGCCGACATATTCCTCGGATCTCCTTCTTCCTGCCCGCTTCCCGCCCGTTTTCCGTCCACTCTCGTCACTTCTCGTCACTTCTCGTCACTCTTGGCCGTCGTAGGCCGCGAGCGCCTCACCCGCCGCGATCCGCGCGCTCTCCGCGAGATCCGTCGGCGAGACGATCCGTCCGTCACCGCCGAGCCGCAGCGCGAGCCGTCGCAGCGAGGCGGGCGCGGGCGTCCGCAGTGTGATACGCAGACCGCCGTCGGGAAGTTCGACCGCGCTGTCGTGCGGGTAGTACTCCGCCACCCACCGGCCGCCCGGCCCGACCTCGACCACCACCTCGGGATCCTCCGCCGACGGCTGCACGAGCCCTTCCGACAGATCCCTCAGCTCCAGCTCAGGAGGCGCGGCCGGAGCGTCCAGCAGCCTGATCTCGGCGACCCGGTCGAGCCGGAACGTACGCCGTGCCTCGGAGAGCCGGCACCAGGCCTCCATATAGGTGTGGCCCACGGCGAACAGCCGGATCGGGTCGACCTCGCGCTCCGTCAGCTCGTCACGGGCCGGCGAGTAGTAACGCAGCCAGAGCCTGCGGCGCTCGGAGATGGCCCGGTCGACCTCGGCGAACACTCCGCCCTCGGACTCGAAGGTCACCGAGAGCCGGGAGCTGGCTCCGGCGGCCTCACCGGCCGCGGCCTCCAGCTTGGCGGTGGCGCGCAGCAGCGCCTGCCGGTCGCCCTCCCGCAGCCCGGGCAGAGTGGTGACGGCGCGGGCCGCGACGAGCAGCGCCGTCGCCTCGTCGGCGGCGAGCCGCAGCGGCTCGGCGACATCGTCCGGGTTGTGCCACCAGATCCGGTCGCCGTCGGTGTCGATGTCGAGCAGATCGCCGCCGCGGAAGCTGGTCCCGCACATGGGAAGGACATCGAGATCGGAGATCAGCTCGTCCTCGCTGATCCCGAACGCGCGGGCCACATCGCTGACATGGGCGCCGGGGCGCTCCCGCAGATAGGTCACCAGCGAGAGCATCCGCCGGGTCTGGTCGATGGCGTTGGCTGCCATGGTTGTCCGAGTCCCTCTCAGCCCTTGGCCACGGCGCGCAGCCGCTCGACCACATCGGCCCGCAGATCGGCGGGTTCCAGTACGACCACGTCCGGGCCGAACTCCACCAGCCAGGCGTCCAGGCCGTGTCCGTACGGGACCTCCAGCTCGTCCCAGCCGTCGCCCAGCTCCCGGGACGACAGCGCCCGGGAGCGCAGCGGATAGCCGCAGCCCGAGCGCAGTCTGATCAGCGCGGAGCGGGTCGCGGTCTCTCCCGCCCAGCTCTCCACGGTCTCCCGTACGGTCACCACATCGGGCACCGGCGCGGTGAACACACCGCTGCGGGAGCGGACCTTGCCGGTGATCCGGGAGAGCCGGAAGACGCGCTCGGCGCCGCGGTCGCGGTCCCAGCCGGCCAGATACCAGTGGCCGCGCCAGCACTCCAGCGTCCAGGGCTCGACCTGACGCTGCTCGGGGCGGGCCGCGTTGGCCTTGCGGTAGTCGAAGATGACGGGCCGACGGTCGCGGCAGGCGAGCATCAGCGGTTCGAAGGCGGCCTCATGGACCGGGATCCGCGGTTCGAGCGCGCTGTGGTGTGCCTCGTACGCGTCCTCCGCCTCCGGCATTCCGGCGGCGCGCAGCTTCTGGAGGGCGCCGCTCGCCGCGCCCGCGAGCCGGGCCTGCTGCCAGACCTTGGCCGCGAGTCCGAGGGCCGCGGCCTCCTCGGCGTCGAGAGTGATCGCGGGCAGCCGGTTGCTGTCGCGCCGGGCGAGATAGCCGGTTTCGCCGTCGAGATTCTCCACCGTCTCGATGACCAGGCCGAGTTCGCGCAGATCTTCCTTGTCCCGCTCGAACATCCGGTTGAAGGAATCGTCGGTGCCCGCCTCCAGATAGGCCTCGATGGAGCCCCGCAGCTCGCGCTTGCTGAGCGGACGCCGGGTCCCGAGCAGACACAGCGCCAGATTCATCAGTCGCTCGGCCTTGGCAATGGCCATCGACGCCTTGCACCCCTTTTGATCGTTGCGGCCTCCGCTCGTTGACCGTACCGCCCCGGGGTGTCGGGACAAAAGCCGAGGGCCCATGCGGACGGCACGGGCCCTCGGGTCTTCGTCCTGACGGGATCGGACCGGGATCAGACCGGATCAGACAGAGACCAGATCGCAGACGAAGATCAGCGTCTCGCCCGGGGCGATGGTGCCACCACCGGCGCCACGGTCGCCGTAGGCGAGGTGCGCGGGGATGGTGAGCTGACGACGGCCGCCGACCTTCATGCCCTGGACGCCCTGGTCCCAGCCCTTGATGACCTGGCCGGCGCCGAGCTGGAACTGGAGCGGCGTGCCGCGGTTCCAGGACGCGTCGAACTCCTCGCCGGTGGAGAAGGCCACACCCACATAGTGGACGGAGACGGTGTCGCCCGCCTTGGCCACCGGGCCGTCGCCCTCCGTGATGTCCTTGATCTCCAGATCGGCCGGCGGCTCGCCACCCGGGAAGTCGATCTCGGGCTTCTCGATGCTCACTGAACTGCTCCTCTAAATGATGAACGGGGCAACCGGGACAGTCTTACACCTTCGCCAGGATGTCCACCGCGAACACCAGAGTGGAGTTCTTCGGGATCTCCTGCTGCTCCTGGTCGCCGAAGGCCTGGTCCGGCGGGATCACGATCAGGACCCTGCTGCCCACCTTCTTGCCGACGATCCCCGACTTGAGCCCCTTCAGCGTCAGTTGGGGCAGCGGGAAGGTCGTGGTGCGGCCCGTCTGGTACGTACTGTCGAACCCCTTGCGGTTCTTCCACAGATACGCCGTGTAGTTCAGCACGACCGTGTCCGAGTCCTTGACGACCGGGCCGTCGCTCTCCAGGACATAGGTGGAGACCAGTTCCTTGGGCGGATCGGTCTTCGGGATCGTGACCGTCGGCTCCTTGCCGTCGTCGTTCGTCCCGACCTTCGGCAGATCGATATTGTCCTGTGCCACCGCGGTGCCCTTGGCGGAGACCGGGACCTGGGTCGCCTTCAGAATGTCCACGACGAAGACCAGTGTGGCGTTGGGCTTGATGCCGTCCTGGCCCTGCGCTCCGTAACCGAGCTCCGGCGGAATGCCGAGTTCGACGCGGCTGCCGACCTTCTGGCCCTCCAGGCCCTGGTCCCAGCCCTTGATGACCATTCCGGCGCCCAGTGTCAGATCGAAGGGCTGCTTACGGTCGAAGCTGTTGTCGAACGGCTTGTCGGAGTCCCAGCTCTGACCCAGGTAATTGACCTGGATCGCGTCGCCCTTCTTGACCGTGGGACCGTCACCCTTGCTGATGACGTCGGCCTTGAGCTCCTTGGGCGGAGTTCCCTCGCCCTTGGCTAGCGTCGGCTTCTCGCCGAACTTGGTGCCCGCGGTGATCGCGGGAAGTCCGTTCTTGGACGGGGCGGAGTCGGAGCCTCCGTCATCGCCGCACGCCGCTGTCGACAACAGCAGCAAGGGGACGACGATCAGGCCGGCAAGTCGGCGCACGTATTCCTCAGATCTCAGACGGCACGGTAGTTGCACGACACTCTAGGGGGTGTCCCGGGCATGGCACGGGCCCTGTACGCGTACGTACAGGGCCCGGCGTATTGCGTCGAAGTGTCGCCCAGCGCTACATACCGGCGATCAGCTTCTCCACACGGTCGTCCACGGAACGGAACGGGTCCTTGCAGAGCACCGTGCGCTGCGCCTGGTCGTTGAGCTTGAGATGCACCCAGTCGACGGTGAAGTCCCGGCGCTGTTCCTGAGCCCGGCGGATGAAGTCGCCGCGCAGCCGCGCCCTGGTGGTCTGCGGAGGCACGGACTTGCCCTCGAAGATCTTCAGGTCGTTGCAGATCCGGGCGGCCTGGCCCCTCTTCTCCAGCAGGTAGTAGAGGCCCCGGCGGCGGTGGATGTCGTGGTAGGCGAGATCTATCTGGGCGACCCGCGGATGCGACATCGTCATATTGTGCTTGGCCCGGTACCGCTCGATGAGCTGGTACTTCATCACCCAGTCGATCTCGGTGGAGATACGGTCGAGGTCCTCCTCCTCGATCGCGTCCAGCGTGCGGCCCCACAGTTCGAGCACCTGCTCGACCGTGCCGGTGCGGATGCCCCGGCGCTCCACGAAGTCCACGGCCTTTTCGTAGTACTCCCGCTGGACCTCCAGCGCGGAGGCCTCCCGGCCGCTGGCCAGCCGCACCTTGCGCTGGCCGGTGAGGTCATGGCTGACCTCGCGGATCGCCCGGATCGGGTTCTCCAGGGTGAGATCGCGCATCACCGTGCCCGCCTCGATCATGCGCAGCACGAGATCGGTGGCGCCGACCTTGAGCAGCATGGTCGTCTCGGACATGTTCGAGTCGCCGACGATGACATGGAGCCTGCGGTAGCGCTCCGCGTCCGCGTGCGGTTCGTCACGGGTGTTGATGATCGGACGGGAGCGGGTGGTGGCGGAGCTGACGCCCTCCCAGATGTGCTCGGCACGCTGGCTGACGCAGTAGACCGCGCCACGAGGCGTCTGGAGCACCTTGCCCGCGCCGCAGAGGAGCTGCCTGGTGACGAGGAAGGGGATGAGGATGTCCGCGAGCCGGGAGAACTCTCCATGGCGGGCGACGAGATAGTTCTCGTGGCAGCCGTAGGAGTTTCCCGCCGAGTCGGTGTTGTTCTTGAAGAGATAGACGTCGCCCGCGATTCCCTCCTCGTGCAGGCGGCGTTCGGCGTCGACGAGCAGGCCTTCGAGAATGCGCTCGCCCGCCTTGTCGTGGGTGACCAGTTCGGTCACGTTGTCGCATTCGGGAGTTGCGTATTCCGGATGCGAACCCACGTCGAGGTAGAGACGGGCGCCGTTCCGCAGGAAGACATTGCTGCTGCGGCCCCATGAGACAACACGGCGGAAGAGGTAGCGCGCCACTTCGTCAGGTGACAGTCGGCGCTGTCCCCTGAACGTGCACGTGACGCCGTACTCGTTCTCCAGCCCGAAAATGCGGCGGTCCATGTCTGAACATTACGCCTGATGACCAGAGCTGAAACCGGGTTCGGCCGCTCCGCCTTGATCTGTTTCCGTCCGGATGGTGGCATCGGCACCTCGGCCGGGAGCCGCGAGGACCCGCTGTGTGGCCAGCAGTACCAGCAGCGCGGCAACACCAGCGGCCCCGGCGACCGCGAAGCTCGCGGAGGTGCCGCCCAGCTCCACGGCGGGCCCGGCAGCGGCCGTACCGAGTGCCGAGCCGACACCGATCGTGGTGACGAGCCAGGAGAACGCCTCGGTGACGGTGCCGCGCGGCGCGTGCCGGTCGACGACGATGAAGGCGCAGGCGATCGCGGGCGCGAGGAAGATCCCGGCGACGGCGGCCAGTCCTGTCATCGCGAGCACACCGGGTGTGAGTGTCAGCGGCAGATAGCAGAGGGCCAGCAGGGCGACGATGGTACGCAGCCGCCGCTCCGGAGCGCCGGTCCACTCCCTGGCCCCGTACACCGAGCCGCCCACCAGCGCGCCGAGGCCGAGCGCGGCCATCAGCCAGCCGTAGACGGACTCCCGGCCCTGGTCGTCGGCGTAGGCGATGCCCGCGACGGTGATGGAGCCCAGGGCTATCCCGACGAAGAGGAACGCGCCCAGCAGGGCCAGCAGGCCCGGTGAGCGCAGGGCGCCGAGCCAGTGCGCCTCGCGCGGCGCGGAGCGCCAGGCGCGCGACGGCGCGGAGAGGACGACGGAGAGCGCGCCGAGCACGCCGATCGCGTTGATGACCAGCAGCGCGGTGGCCGGTGACCAGAGCGCGACCAGCAGAGTGACGAGCAGCGGGCCGACGGTGAACATGATCTCCTGCGCCACGGCGTCCATGGCGTACGCCCGGTGCACCCGCTCCTCACCGCCGAGGACATGGGGCCACAGCGCCCGCAGCCCGCCCTCCAGCGGCGGTGTGAACAGTCCCGCGACCGCGACGGCGCCGTAGGCGAGCAGCGGGGAGCCGGTCCCGGCGACGACGAGCAGCACCGCGCCGAGGGCGGAGACGACGGCGGCGGGAAGCTGCACCCGGGGCTGGCCGTACAGATCCACGGCCCGGCCGAGCAGCGGCTGTCCGACGGCGTTGGCGACGCCGTACACCGCGGCGAGCGCGCCGGCGAGGCTGTAGCTGCCTCCACCGTCCCGGACGAGCAGGACGACGGCGATCGGGCCCGTGGCGTTCGGCAGCCGGCCCACGAGTGTGCCGGCGAGCAGCCGCGCGGCGTGCGGCGCCTTGAGGATGTCCACGTAGCCGGTGGCCATGTGCCGTCCCTTCTCTCGCCCGGCCCGGCCGGGGTTTTACGTATAACGTCGCCGTCATACGTACCATGTGGCCAGTCCGCGGGTCCACTGCCCGGCGCCGAGGCGGACAGGAACCGCCGGACGAGCGCGACGGAGCACGGTAGCCATGACAGAGCAGCCCGCCAGGCCCACCAGCAGGGATGTGGCGCGGACCGCGGGTGTGTCCCAGGCCACGGTCTCGCTGGTCCTCGGGGACAAGTGGCGGGGCAGGGTCTCGGAGCGGACCGCCGGGCTCGTACGGGACGCGGCGCATGCGCTCGGCTACCGGCCCAATCTCGCGGCCCGCAATCTGCGTCTCGGGACGACCAGGACCGCGCTCCTGGTCGTGCCCGCGCTCACCAACGAGTTCTTCGCCCGGGTCTACACCGGCGCGGCCGAGGTCGCCGCCGAGCACGGCTTCGGAGTGGTCCTCTACCCGTCACCCGCCGGTGTGGGGCCTGCGCGGGATCCCTTCGCCTCGGCACGGGCCGCGCTGGACGGAGTGATCGCCTCCTCGATGGCGACGGAGGCGCTGGACGCGATCCGGGGCGCGGATCTGCCGCTGGTGATGCTCGACAGCGATCCGGCGGGCCCCGGTGCCGCCGCCCGGGTGAATCTCGACATCGCCGGCGGCATCCGGCAGGTGACCGGGCACCTGCTCGGTCTCGGCCACCGGCGCCTGCTCCATCTCGCCTCCTCGGTCGCCTCATGGACCTTCGACGTACGGGCCGAGGCCCTGGCCGGCGCGGTACGGGGAGTGCCGGACGCGGTCGTACGGACGGTGTCGGCGCCGCTGGAGGTCGGCGCCGCACGGGAGGCCGTCGAGCGCGCCCTCGCCGCTCCGGGCCCTCGGCCCACGGCGCTGATCTGCGACGGCGACATCCTGGCCGCAGGGGCCTACAAGGCGCTTCGGCGCCTCGGGCTGCGGGTGCCGGAGGACATCTCGGTCACCGGCTTCGACGATCTGGCGCTCGCGACGGCGATCGAGCCGGAACTGACCACGGTCAGCCTCCCGGCCGAGCAGGTCGGCGAGCGGGGCATGACGGCCCTGCTGACGGTCCTGGACGGCCGGCGCCCGGAACCGGGCGATCTGCCGGTCTCCCTGGTCGTCCGGGCCTCCACCGCGCCACCGCCCTCCGACGCCTGATTCAACGACTGACATGCCTGTGCCCCGGGCCGCGTGGGCGGGCCGGGGCACAGGCAGGGCTGATCCGGGTCGGCTACTCGGTGGTGTCCGGCTTCTCGGTGTCCTTCTTGCCGTTGTCCTCGGACGTCTCCGCCGACGGAGAGGCGGCGCCGTCCGGCTCCTCCGTGTCCGAGGGCGCGTCCGTCGGCGTCGAGGCGGCACCGTCCGCTTCCAGCAGCCGGGAGAGCTGACGGCCGACGATCCGCTTGAACTTGCGCTTCTGCGGTCGCGTACGGTCCAGGACCGCCACTTCCAGCCGCTCCGCGGGAATCTCCCGCTCACCGCCGTTGGTGTCCCTGGACAGCGCCTGGACGGCCAGCTTCAGCGCCTCCGCGAGCGACATGCCCTCGCGGTGCCGCTGGTCGAGATAGGTGCTGATCTGCTCCGAGCTGCCGCCCACCGCGACCGAGCCGTGCTCGTCCACGATCGATCCGTCGTGCGGCAGCCGGTAGATCTGGTCGCCGTCCGGTGTCGCGCCCACCTCGGCGACGACCAGCTCCACCTCATAGGGCTTCTCACCGGCGCTGGAGAAGATCGTGCCGAGCGTCTGTGCGTAGACATTGGCGAGACCACGGGCGGTGACATCGTCGCGGTCATAGGTGTATCCGCGCAGATCGGCGTAGCGGACACCACCGATCCGGAGATTCTCGTACTCGTTGTACTTGCCGGCCGCCGCGAAACCGATCCGGTCGTAGATCTCGCTGAACTTGTGCAGCGCGCGGGACGGGTTCTCGCCGACGAAGACGATGCCGTCGGCGTACTGAAGCACAACCAGGCTGCGACCACGGGCGATGCCCTTGCGCGCGTACTCCGCCCGGTCGGCCATGGCCTGCTGGGGTGAGACATAGAACGGCGTCGACACCGGCTATCCGTCCCTTTCTGTCAGTGGCATGTTTATTCAGAAGAGGGCGGCATCAGAGCAGCGCGGCGCGCGGGCCGTCGGGCTGCTCCAGCCGGCGCTCGAGGATCGAACGGGCGATCTCCGAGGATTCCTCGTCCGTCAGCTTCCGGAAGCCCTCGTCCGTGATGATCGTGACGATCGGATAGATCCGGCGCGCCACATCGGGGCCGCCCGTCGCCGAGTCGTCGTCCGCCGCGTCGTACAGCGCCTGGATGACCAGCGTGGTGGCCTGCTGTTCCGTCAGGTCCTCGCGGTAGAGCTTCTTCATCGCTCCACGGGCGAAGATCGAGCCGGAGCCGGTGGACGCGAAGCCCGACTCCTCGGACCGGCCGCCCGTCACGTCGTACGAGAAGATGCGGCCCTTGCCGCGGTCCACGTCCCAGCCGGCGAAGAGCGGGACCACGGCCAGGCCCTGCATGGCCATGGCGAGATTGCTGCGGATCATCGTGGAGAGCCGGTTGGCCTTGCCCTCCAGGGAGAGCTGGGCGCCTTCGACCTTCTCGAAGTGCTCCAGTTCGAGCTGGAAGAGCTTGACCATCTCCACGGCGAGACCGGCGGTGCCGGCGATACCCACGGCCGAGTACTCGTCGGCCGGGAAGACCTTCTCGATGTCGCGCTGCGCGATCATGTTCCCCATGGTCGCCCGCCGGTCACCGGCGAGCACCACGCCACCGGGGAAGGTCGTCGCGACGATCGTCGTACCGTGCGGCGCCTCGATGGCGCCCTGCAACGGCGGCAGCGAACGCTTGCCGGGCAGCATGTCCGGCGAGTGGTGGGACAGGAAGTCCATGAACGAGGACGAGCCGGGCGTCAGGAAGGCTGCCGGCAGACGCCCGGTGCTACGAGGGTTGGCTTCCACACGTTTCCTTCCGGATGGGCGGCGGCCCGCCGCTCGGGCCGGGCCGATCTTTGAATCTGTGCACGGACCTTACCCGCGCCGTCGCCGGTCATCCGTCCCGGTGCTACCGGCTTTCGCCGACGGCCCGGGACGGACAACGGCCTTTACTGGCCGCCCTTTTGCACGAAGGACCGCACGAAGTCCTCGGCGTTCTCCTCGAGCACGTCGTCGATCTCGTCCAGGACGGAGTCCACATCGTCGGACAGCTTCTCCTGGCGCTCCTTGAGGTCCTCGGAGGCCTGTGCCTCCTGGGCCTGCTCCTCGGTCTCCTCCGTGGAACGCGTCGCCTTCTGCTGGCCGCCGCCGGTGTCCTTGGTCGCCATATCCCTCACCCCGCTCGGTTTCGCCCCGCTCGATGTGACCTTCAAGATCAGACCCTACAAGGAGGGTCCGACATCGGCCCCGCAGTTGCTACAACGTCCGGGTACCACCCCGATCATTCCCGGACCGCCGCTGTTTCAGCCGCCGGACAGCACCCGGACCAGCTCCTCGGCCGTGCGGCACCGGTCGAGCAGCTCCTTGACGTGGTTGCGTGTACCGCGCAGCGGCTCCAGGGTGGGCACCCGTTGCAGCGAGTCACGGCCGGGCAGATCGAAGATGACCGAGTCCCAGGAGGCCGCCGCAACATCGTCCGCGTACTGCTCCAGACAGCGCCCGCGGAAGTACGCCCTGGTGTCCTCAGGAGGCTTCGTCCTGGCCCGTTCGATGTCCTGCTCGTCCAACAGGCGGCTGATCCGGCCACGGGCCGCCAGACGGTTGTACAGGCCCTTCTCGGGACGTACGTCGGCGTACTGGAGGTCCACGAGATGCAGCCGGGCCGCGTCCCAGTCCAGGCTGTCCCGCCTGCGGTAGCCCTCCAGGATCTCCCGCTTGGTGATCCAGTCCAGCTCGCCGGACAGGCTCATCGGATCGTTCTCCAGCCGGTTGAGCGTGTCCTCCCAGCGCCCGAGCACATCCCTGGTCTGCTCGTCCGCGTCGGAGCCGTACCGCTCCTCGACATACTTCCTGGCCAGCTCGTAGTACTCCATCTGGAGCTGGACGGCGGTGAGTGTCCGGCCGCTGCGCAGCGTGACCAGCCGGCCGAGCGTCGGATCGTGCGAGACCTGGTGCAGAGTACGGACCGGCTGGTCGACGGCGAGATCGACGTTGATGAAGCCGTCCTCGATCATGGACAGGACGAGCGCGGTGGTGCCGAGCTTGAGATAGGTGGAGATCTCCGACAGATTCGCGTCGCCGATGATCACATGGAGCCTGCGGTACTTCTCCGCGTCCGAGTGCGGCTCGTCACGGGTGTTGATGATCGGGCGCTTGAGAGTCGTCTCCAGCCCGACCTCGACCTCGAAGTAGTCCGCCCGCTGGCTGATCTGGAAGCCGTGCTCATGGCCGTCCTGGCCGATACCGACGCGGCCCGCGCCGGTGACGACCTGCCGTGAGACGAAGAACGGCGTGAGATGGCGCACGATGTCCGAGAACGGGGTCTCCCGCTTCATCAGGTAGTTCTCGTGCGTGCCGTAGGACGCGCCCTTGTTGTCGGTGTTGTTCTTGTACAGATGGATCGGCTGGGCGCCGGGAAGCTGGGCCGCGCGCTCGGCGGCCTCCGCCATGATCCGCTCGCCGGCCTTGTCCCACAGGACGGCGTCCCGCGGATTGGTGATCTCGGGAGAGCTGTACTCCGGGTGGGCGTGATCGACATAGAGCCGCGCGCCGTTCGTGAGGATCACATTGGCCAGCCCGATGTCCTCGTCGGTGAGCTGGCTGGAATCGGCCGTCTCGCGGGCGAGGTCGAAGCCGCGGGCGTCCCGCAGCGGATTCTCCTCCTCGAAGTCCCAGCGGGCCCGCCGCGCGCGGTGCATCGCCGCCGCGTAGGCGTTCACGATCTGGGACGAGGTGAGCATGGCATTGGCGTTCGGGTGCCCCGGGACGGAGATCCCGTACTCCGTCTCGATGCCCATTACTCGCCGTACGGTCATGCGGCCCTCCTTGCCCGGCGGCGCTCCCCTCCGGAAGCGACGCTCAAGTACCGCTCTTCCTCCGCTGCGTGTGCGGTGCCCGGCTCCGGGCGCCGCCACGTGGCGGTACGAAAGAGCCTAGAACGCCTCCGCGCCGGTGGGGAGATCATTTCCGTCATTGGCCTGGTGTGGTGGAAGGAGCGTGGAAAGCAACCGGCTGCGGATGCCCTTCCGGACATCCGCAGCCGGTCTGCGTCTGCGCTTTACAGGTACTGACCGGTGTTGGCCACCGTGTCGATGGAGCGTCCGGTGTCCGCGCCCTGCTTTCCGGTGACCAGCGTACGGATGAACACGATCCGCTCGCCCTTCTTGCCGGAGATACGGGCCCAGTCGTCCGGGTTGGTGGTGTTCGGCAGGTCCTCGTTCTCCTTGAACTCATCCACGCAAGCCTGGAGGAGATGGGAGACCCGGAGGCCCTTCTGGTTGTGGTCGAGGAAGGCCTTGATGGCCATCTTCTTGGCCCGGTCGACAATGTTCTGGATCATCGCGCCGGAGTTGAAGTCCTTGAAATAGAGGACTTCCTTGTCGCCGTTGGCGTAGGTCACCTCAAGGAAGCGGTTCTCCTCGGACTCCGCGTACATCTGCTCGACCACGGACTGGATCATTCCGTGGGCCGCGGCCTCCTTGGAGCCGTTGTGCTCCGAGACGTCGTCCACGTGCAGCGGCAGCGAGGCCGTCAGATACTTCGCGAAGATGTCCTTCGCCGCCTCCGCGTCCGGACGCTCGATCTTGATCTTCACATCGAGCCGGCCGGGCCGCAGGATCGCGGGGTCGATCATGTCCTCGCGGTTGGAGGCGCCGATGACGATGACGTTCTCCAGGCCCTCCACACCGTCGATCTCGGCGAGGAGCTGCGGGACGATGGTGTTCTCCACGTCCGAGCTCACACCGGATCCGCGGGTGCGGAAGAGGGATTCCATCTCGTCGAAGAAGACGATGACGGGAGTGCCCTCGCTCGCCTTCTCCCGGGCACGCTGGAAGACCAGGCGGATATGGCGCTCGGTCTCACCGACGTACTTGTTCAGCAGCTCGGGACCCTTGATGTTGAGGAAGTAGCTCTTCCCCGCGGGCCTGCCGGTCACTTCCGCGACCTTCTTGGCAAGGGAGTTGGCCACGGCCTTGGCGATCAGTGTCTTGCCGCAGCCGGGCGGGCCGTAGAGCAGGATGCCCTTCGGCGGGCGCAGTTCGTGCTCCTTGAAGAGATCCGGGTGGAGATACGGAAGCTCCACCGCGTCGCGGATCATCTCGATCTGGCCGCCGAGGCCGCCGATCTTGTCGTAGTCGACGTCCGGGACCTCTTCGAGGACCAGTTCCTCGACCTCGCTCTTGGGGACCACTTCGTAGACATAGCCCGAGCGGGGTTCGAGCAGCAGGGCGTCGCCGGGACGGATGGTGATGTCCAGCAGCGGCTCCGCGAGCCGCACCACCCGCTCCTCGTCGGTGTGCCCGATCACCAGGGCACGCTCGCCGTCCTCAAGGATCTCCTTGAGGGTGACGATGTCCCCGGCACGCTCGTACGCCATGGCCTCGACCACGTTGAGCGCCTCATTGAGCATGACTTCCTGGCCGCGCCTGAGCTCGTCGAGTTCGACGCTGGGGCTCACATTCACCCGGAGCTTGCGGCCCCCGGTGAAAATATCGGCCGTGCCGTCCTCATTCGCCTGCAGGAACACACCGAAGCCGGCCGGCGGCTGTGCGAGCCGGTCGACCTCCTCCTTGAGGGCCACGATCTGGTCGCGGGCCTCACGGAGCGTATTGGCGAGCCGCTCATTCTGTGCGGACACACCAGCCAGGTTCGTCTGCAACTCGACGATCCGCTCTTCGAGAATCCTCGTGTGACGCGGAGAGTCGGCGAGCTTTCGTCGCAGGACGGCGATTTCCTGCTCGAGATAGGCAACCTGGCCGGCTGGGTCTTCAGACCCCCGCCCCGGCCGGATGCCGCGGTTGATGTCGTCGTCGTGGGCTGCCACGGTCCTCACCTCCTCCAAGGGGAGCTGGACGCTTCCTGACCCTACCTGGGTGGGTGATGATTGAAACCCCTAGATCACAAAGACTGTGGGGTGTGTCCGATCTTCACCCTTGCGCTCTTCCCTCACGCCAGGGGAATACCCACCCAGGAACATCGGAAAGCTGTCGGTTGTATCGTCGAAGTGTTCAACACCCGTCAGGGCTTGCGCGACTTACTTAACAGCGCACCGTCCGGCGGGGCAAACGGCAGGAGAGAACACCGTGCAGCAGCAGGCTCCCACCGAAGGCATCACCGAGACCGGTGAGCCGCTCGAGGTCTGGATCGACCAGGACCTCTGCACCGGGGACGGGATCTGTGCCCAGTATGCTCCTGAGGTCTTCGAGCTGGACATCGACGGGCTCGCGTATGTGAAGAGCCCCGAGGACGAACTGCTCCAGAGCCCGGGTGCCACAACACGGGTACCACTGCCACTGCTGCGTGATGTAGTCGATTCGGCCAAGGAGTGTCCGGGCGACTGTATTCATGTACGTCGCGTTTCGGACAGGGTAGAGGTTTACGGGCCGAACGCGGAATGAGGCGAGTGTCACCAGGAGCCCGGAGCCACTGGGCGTGAGCGGTCACGCACTCCGCGCTTCGGGCCTCTCCGCGCGTACGAACGCGCCGTTCTCCCACTGCCAGGAGACCCGCTCCTCCTCGTCGGGACAGCAGCTCGGCACCTCGGGTCCGGAGTAGCCGAGCAGAGTGGCGAGAATCACTCCGTCCCGGATCTCGAAGTCCGGTCCGACGCTCCGCTTGTCCTTCGGATCGACCAGTGTCGCCACGATCCTCGGCTCGGCCTCCGCGGCTCTGGTCAGTACGTAAACGCCCTGAGGCGGAGTGCCCGAGCCCGCCTCGCAGCGCACCGCGGCCACGGTCTCGGGATTCCGGTCGCCGTCGAGATCGCCGAAAGCCTGCTGTACGACCACCGTGCCCGCTCCGCCGCACTCCAGCGGGTAGTCCACCACGGCCGGATCAGGTGCGGGCAGCGGCGCCTCGCCGGGCGCCGTCCTCGCGGGCTTGGCGCCCGTCTGGGACGCGGTGGCGGCGCCGGGCTGCAACAGACCCGCCAGAGCCACCACACCGGCCATCGCGGTGGCCGTCGCGAGCCAGTGCATCGGGTGGGGCCGGGTGTGCGCGAGGTCCGGTACGTCGGAGATCTGCACGCGGAGTGTCTCCTGTGAGGGGGTGCCGGCGAGTAACCAACGGTGGGAGGAAGACAGCATCGTGCCACACGTCACAGAGAGGCGGAACAGGGGGGTCCGTAAGGCCAACGTAAAGACGGAGCCGCCGACTTCCCCTCTCCGGCAGAGGAACTCGGCGGCGTCACGGTCGTGTTGGATCAGCCGCGTGAGCCGCTGGTGCTTCCCGGGCCGTCGTAGTCGTCGCCGTACGCGCCCTTGGCGGGCCTGCGACGGCGCAGCGGCGGCTCGACACCGTCCGCGAGCCGACGGGCGGTCACGAGAAAGCCGGTGTGGCCGATCATGCGGTGGTCCGGACGTACGGCAAGGCCCTCGACATGCCAGTTGCGGATCATCGACTCCCAGGCGGCCGGCTCGTTGAACGTGCCGAACTCCCGGATCGTCTCGACCGTGCGGGCGAGCTGAGTGGTCGTCGCGACATAGGCGCAGAGGATGCCGCCCGGGACGAGCGCCTTGGAGACGGCCTCGATGCACTCCCAGGGCGCGAGCATGTCCAGAATGACCCGGTCGACATCCGTGTCCGACAGATTGTCCTGGAGGTCACCGACCGTCAGCTCCCAGGCGGGATGTTGTCCGCCGAAGTAGCGCTCCACATTCTGCTGGGCGATCTCGGCGAAGTCCTGGCGGCGCTCGTAGGAGTGCAGCATGCCCTGGTCACCGATGACACGCAGCAGAAAGCTGCTGAGCGAGCCGGAGCCCACACCCGCCTCGACGACGCGCGCGCCGGGAAAGATGTCGGCGAAGGCCAGGATCTGGCCGGCGTCCTTCGGATAGACCACGGCGGCGCCGCGGGGCATGGACAGGACATAGTCGGGGAGCAGGGGGCGCAGCGCGAGATAGGCGACGTTTCCCGTGGTACGGACAACACTGCCCTCGGGAGCACCGATCAGCTCGTCGTGCGGGAAGGACCCTTTATGGGTGTGGAAGTTCTTCCCGGCTTCGAGCGTGAAGGTGTAGTGGCGTCCCTTGGGGTCGGTGAGCTGAACCTGGTCCCCGACCTTGAAGGGGCCGCGTCTACGGGCGGCGCCGGTCGGTTCGGACATGCCCCCAGCTTAGTGGGTTTATCAAGAGCTCGGTTCGCCGGCGGCCGTGCGCAACCAGAACGCCTCCGCAGCCCGGTCCCGGCCGGCTGGCCGGTTTGTCCTCAATCGCCGGACGGGCTGGATTTTGCCCCCACAGTCCGGGAACCCGGCACCGGCGTTGGCGGTTCCGTCCTCAAACGCCGGACGGGCTGGATATGCGGGCCCGGCACGAGCCGCAGCCGGGGTCCGGGCGGGAGGGGGTCGGGGTCGTAGGAGGTGCGTGTCCGGACACTAAAGCGTGATTTGTGCCGCACACCGGCCCACACATGACAACGCAACCCGCACGCGGCGTACGGGGGTCCGGGGGTGTCCCCCGGGAAAACACAGCATGCCGTCCGGACATGTACCTCCGGAGGCCCCGACACCCGGCACCACCCACCGCACCACCGCGAACGCGACCCCGCGCCGCAGGCGCGTAACGCCCCGCGCCGCCAGGCGCGCCGCCCTACTGCGGCCTCGCCATCGCTGAGACGAAGGCTCGTTCCACGTCCGCCGTCGACAGGACTCCGTAGATCGCGCCGGACTCCTCCAGTACCAGATACTCGGTCGCGGGATTCGCCCTCAGCCGGTCCAGGAGCGCCTCGCCCGCCAGTTCCGCCGGGACCTTCATGCCCTCCGTGAGGTCCTGGGCGAGTCCGCTCACCGCGACCCAGGGGCGGCGGTGCTGCGGTACGCCGACGATCGAGGACTCCCGCACCAGGCCCGTCGGATCGCCCTTGCCGTCCACGACGACCAGGGCGCGCGCGCCCGCCTCGTTGGCGCGGCGCAGGGCCTCGGACAGCGGCGTGCTGGACTCGACGGGTACCGCACGGCGGGTGAGCGCGCGGGCCTGGAGTTCGGGCAGGTGCTCGCGGAGCCGGGCCATCCGCAGGCTGTTGCCCGCGCCGGTCCAGATGATCGCGGCCAGGATCGCGGCGAGCAGCGCGTCGGTGACCGTCTCCATGCCGCTGACCTTCGTCGCGGACGTACCGAGCGCTCCCGTCTGGGTGAGCAGCGGAAGGCCGATGAGGACCGCGACGGCGAGTCCGCGGCCGACCCAGGCGGCGGCCACGGTGCCGCTCATCGGCTTGCCGGTGATCTTCCAGACGACCGCGCGCAGCATCCGGCCGCCGTCGAGCGGGAGGCCGGGCAGCAGATTGAAGGCGGCGACGATCAGGTTGGAGACCATCAGACCGGCGAGCAGGACACCGGGGACCGTACCGGCCTCGACGGCCAGCAGACCGAGATAGAAGAGCCCGGCGAGCACCAGGGAGAGCAGCGGGCCCACGAAGGCCAGTACGAACTCACGGCCCGGTGTCTCGGACTCCTTCTCGATCTCCGAGACACCGCCGAAGAACTGGAGCTGGATACGGCGCACCGGCAGCTTGAAGCGCAGCGCGGCGACCGTATGGGCCAGTTCATGGACGAGTACGGAGGCGTAGAAGGCGACCGCGAAGAAGAGGGAGACCAGATATCTGAGGCCGCCCAGCTCGGGCAGGACCCGGTCGAGCTGGCCGCCGAAGATCCAGGTGATGAGCGCGGCCACCAGGAACCAGCTCGGGGCGACATAGACAGGCACACCGAACGGGCGGCCCATGAGGATGCCGCCGCCCGGGTCTTCGCGCTTCGACGGCTTCCCGTCGGGACCCGTGTCCCCGTCGCCGGGCCGCGGCTGCCTGCTCTCGCCGCTCTCGTCGTCCTCTTTCACGGGTTCCCTTCGTTCGCGGCAGCGTCACTCGCTCGATCATGCAGTGCGAGTGGCTCTGTAGTCGATGGTATTCGGATCGCTGTCAGTGTCGGGCCATAGGGTCTGCGTCATGAGTACGAGCCTGCCGCCCACTTCACTGTCTCCGTCGCGCGCGAGCGACTTCATGCAGTGCCCTCTGCTGTACCGGTTCCGGGTGATCGACAAGCTGCCGGAGAAGCCGAGCGAGGCGGCCACGCGCGGCACGCTGGTGCACGCCGTGCTGGAGCGGCTCTTCGACGCGCCCGCCGGCGAGCGCACGGCGCCGCGCGCCAAGGCGCTGATCCCAGGCCAGTGGGACCGGCTGCTGGAGTCCCGGCCCGAGCTGAGCGAGCTGTTCGCCGAGGACACGGAGGGCGAGCGGCTGACGCGCTGGCTGGGCCAGGCGGAGGAGCTGGTGGAGCGGTGGTTCTCGCTGGAGGATCCGACGCGTCTGGAGCCCGCGGAGCGTGAGCTGTTCGTGGAGACGGAGCTGGAGTCGGGGCTGCGGCTGCGCGGAGTGATCGACCGCGTCGATGTGGCGCCGACGGGCGAGGTGCGGATCGTCGACTACAAGACGGGCAAGGCGCCCCGCCCCGAGTACGCGGAGGGAGCGCTGTTCCAGATGACGTTCTACGCGCTGGTGATCTGGCGGCTGAAGCGGGTGGTGCCGCGCCGGCTCCAGCTCGTCTATCTGGGCAGCGGCGAGGTGGTGACCTACGACCCGGTGGAAGCGGATCTGAAGCGGGTGGAGCGCAAGCTGCTGGCGCTGTGGGACGCGATCAAGGCGGCCACCGAGACGGGCGACTGGCGGCCTCGGCCGACCAAGCTGTGCGGCTGGTGTGATCATCAGGCCTTCTGTCCGGAATTCGGCGGCACACCTCCCGTATATCCGCTGAGCGTGCAGCCCCCCAACAAGGCTGCCGAGGCTGCCAAGGCGGACGGAAGCGTGTAGCGCGGTTCACGCCCGGCGGAATCACGCAGGCACGGTCAGGGCAGAATGGGGCGGGCCCTAGTGAAGGAGTTCCCCGTGACTGTCCGCGTCCTACTGGTCGACGACCAGCCGCTGCTGCGCACCGGCTTCCGGATGATCCTGGAGGCCGAGCAGGACATCGCGGTCGTCGGCGAGGCCGGGGACGGCCTCCAGGCCATCGACCAGGTCCGCGCGCTCCAGCCCGATGTGGTGCTGATGGACATCCGGATGCCCAGGATGGACGGAGTCGAGGCGACCCGTCAGATCACCGGACCCGGGCGGGACGGTCCGGCGAAGGTGCTCGTCCTGACCACCTTCGACCTCGACGAGTATGTGGTGGAGGCGCTGCGCGCCGGAGCCAGCGGCTTTCTCCTCAAGGACGCGCCCGCCAACGAGCTGGTGCAGGCGATCCGGGTGGTCGCGGCGGGCGAGGCGATGCTGGCGCCGAGCATCACACGCCGGCTGCTCGACAAGTACGCGGACCATCTGCCCTCCGGCGAGGAGCCGGTGCCCGACACCCTGCACACGCTCACCGAGCGCGAGGTCGAGGTGCTCAAGCTGGTCGCGCGCGGGCTGTCGAACGCCGAGATCGCCGCGGATCTCTTCGTCAGCGAGACCACGGTCAAGACGCATGTGGGCCATGTGCTGACCAAGCTGGGGCTGCGTGACCGGGTGCAGGCGGCGGTGTACGCGTACGAGAGCGGCCTGGTGCGCCCCGGCGCCCAGTAGGCCCAGTAGCGGCGCGTACGGCACGCAGCGAGCAAGAGGCCAAGAGGCAGGGGCACATACGACTGAGGCCGGCCGGGGCGCGCCCCGGCCGGCCTCAAGTCTTCACCGCTCGGTCAGGAGCCCGTACTCGTGCCCCTGCGCAGCTCCCACAGCTGCAGCTCCGCGGACGAGTTGACCGCCCACTCCACCCGCGCGATGTCATCGCGGGCGGCCACATACTGCTTGCCCTGCCACAGCGGCAGCACCGGCACATCGTCGGCGACGATGTCCTGGATCTTGGCGAACGTCTTCGAGGCGGAGCTGCGGTCGGCCTCGCGGCGCGACTGCGGGATGAGCTGGTTGCGCAGCATGCTGTTGTTGTACGGGCTGTTGAGGAAGTTGTCCTTGTCGAAGAACGGCCCGATGTAGGTGTCCGGGTCCGGGAAGTCCGGGAACCAGCCCATGCCGTAGATCGCGTACGCCCTCTTGGTCTGGTTGGGCCGGAAGGTCTTCCACTCCTCGCCCTTGATCGAGACGTCGAAGAGCTTGCTGCCGTTGAGCTGGTCCCGGAGGTTCTCGAACTCCTTGACGGTGACCTCGCCGTAGTGGTCGGTGGTGTAGTTCAGCGTCAGCTTCACCGGAGTGGTGATGCCGGCGTCCTCCAGCACCTGGGCGGCCTTGGTCACATTCGCGTCACCGTACTTGTTGAAGAACGAGTTGGTGTGCGTCGCGACGCTCGACGGGATCGGCGAGTACAGCGGCTCGGCCATGGCCCCGTACACCTTGGTGACGAGCTGGCCGCGGTCGATGGTGTACGCCATGGCCTGGCGTACCGCCTTCTCCTTGGCGCTCGGAGCATCGGTGTTGAAGGCGAGGTAGCGGATCTCCAGCCCCGGCATCTCGGTGAGCTGGATGGTCTCCTTGGGGTTCTCGATCATCGACTGGACCTGCTCGGGCGTCATCGCGCGGGTCATCACATCGATGTCGCCGTCGTCGAGCGCCTTGCCCATGCTGTCGGCGTCCTTGAAGGGCCGCAGCTCGACCTTGCTGTTCTGGAGGCTGAGATCGCCCTTGTAGTCCGGGTTCTTGGTGAAGACCGCCTTGACGACGGTGTCACCCTTGACCTCGGCCTTGAAGGTGTACGGACCCGAGCCGTTCACCTCGAAGCCGTTACGGAGCTTGTCCGGCTCGTACAGCTTCTGGCTGACGATGCCCGCCGGCGGAGTGGTCAGCTTGTACGGGAACGTCGCGTCGGGCGCCTTGAGATGGAAGACGATCTCTCTGTCGCCGTTGGTCTCCATCGTGTCGATATTGGCCAGCAGACCGGAGATACCGCTGGGGTCCTTAATGTCCAGGACGCGCTTGATGGAGTACTTCACGTCCTCGACGGTGATGGGATCGCCGCCGGCGAACTTCAGGCCCTCGCGCAGCTTGCAGCGGTAGCTCTCGTTCTCCCGGTCGGTGAATCCGCACTCGGAGGCAGCCTCGGGCACCGGCGCTCCGCCACCGCGCGGTACGTGCATCAGCGTCTGGATGGTCTGGCGGAGCACATTCCAGGAACCGGTGTCGTAGGCGAAGGCCGGGTCCAGCGGAGCGGGACCTTCCTCCGTGGCGATGTACTGGTCCGTGGTGCCCACGACAATGGCTTCACCGCCGTCGGACCCACCGTCCGAGCCGCCGCAACCGGCGAGCACGGGCGCAAGCAGGCCGATCACGGCCGACAGCGCCAAAGTCTTGCGGTTCATCCTGGACGTACTCCCTCATCCGGCACTGAGATACAGCGGTGCTAACGGAGACTCCGCCGCGCCCACCCGTTCGGGGCAGTGCGATCGGGCCGGGATACAGGGCGATCGGTCCTGTGTACATGGCGACTTGGTGGGTCGTCGGGACACGTCGTTGATGCGGCGAAGTGCTCGCGACGAGATTAGTCGGAGGCACCGGGAATGCCGGAACGGGCCTGATCTGAAACGTAATCACACAGTGATCGATAATAGCGGCGTGTGGATATACCGGCTCCGGAATGTTTCGTACACGTCTCCACCAATCAGGACACAAGGGCACACCCGGACCCCGCCGCGACGGCCATGGATCAGTCCGGCCCGCGCCTGTCGATGAGGGCGCAGGTGATAAAGCTCACTCTGCATGCCGTTTAGCGGGTCATGGATTGCCTCGCCCGACGGTAACGGAAAATACCCGGCCCAATGCCGAGAGTTTCCGTCCGTATTCCGGTGCGACGCTCTGTGCGCGGATCAGTGTCCTTGCGTCATCATCCCGCGCAGAAATACCAGATCGACCTCTTCGAGCGAGCGGACGACGATCCGTCCGTCGGCCGGTGCGATCGGCGCGACGGACGGTACGGCGACCACGCGGCAGCCCGCGGCCTCGGCGGCGGCGACACCGGTGGCGGTGTCCTCGATGACGGCGCACCGCGAGGGATCGGCGCCCAGGCCCCGGGCGGCGAGCAGATACGGGTCCGGGTGCGGTTTCGCACGCGGCACCTCGTCGCCCGCGACGGTGAGCGCGAAGTACTCGGGCCCGAGCGAGGCCAGGACCCGGTCGATGATGCGCCGGTGCGAGGCGGAGACCAGGGCGGTGGGCACCTCGTGCGCGGCCAGCTCCGTGAGCAGCCGGGTGGCACCCGGCATGAGCGGTACGCCGCGCCCGATGCGGTCCTCGAAGGTGTCGTTGAGCAGCACGGTCAGCTCGGCGAGGGTGATGGCGGCGCCGGTGGCCTCGATGAGGAAGGTCGCGCTGCGGGTCATGGGCCCGCCCACCACCACATCGCGCCAGGTCTCGTCGAGGACGTGGCCGAGGGCCTTGAAGACCTCCACCTCGGCGTCCCACCAGAATCCCTCGGTGTCGACCAGGGTTCCGTCCATGTCGAGAAGAACGGCCTGAAGGGCCGAGCCTTCGGCCGTACGGGTCAAGGACGCGGGGACCGTACTGGTCATCCGGCACACCTCCATAGGGGACGAGAAGGCCGGTCACCTTTCCCGCAGGGTTACCCCACCGGGACAGGCGACCGGCCTGCACTGGACCGACCAGTGTACGACTCGTCCGCGTTCCGCGCCGATCGGATTCCGGCGGCGTGGAGCGCGCACCTTGTCAGCGTGCGTTGTCAGCGTGCGTTGAAGTACTTGGCCTCGGGGTGGTGGATCACGATGGCGTCGGTGGACTGCTCGGGATGGAGCTGGAACTCCTCCGAGAGCTGGACACCGATCCGCTCCGGCTCCAGCAGCTCGGCGATCTTCGCGCGGTCCTCCAGATCCGGGCAGGCGCCGTAGCCCAGCGAGAAGCGCGCGCCCCGGTACTTCAGCGCGAACATGTCCTCGACCTCGGCCGGATCCTCACCGGCGAAGCCCAGTTCGGAGCGGACCCGGGCGTGCCAGTACTCGGCAAGTGCCTCGGCGAGCTGGACGGAGAGACCGTGCAGTTCGAGATAGTCGCGATAGGAGTTGGACTCGAACAGCTCGGCGGTCCGCTCACCGATCTTCGAGCCGACGGTGACGACCTGGAAGCCGACCACATCCCGCTCGCCGGACTCCTCCGGGCGGAAGAAGTCCGCGAGGCACAGGCGCCGGCCGCGGCGCTGGCGCGGGAAGGTGAAGCGCGTGCGCTCGGAGCCGTCGTCGTTGAGCACGATCAGGTCGTCGCCCTTGGAGACGCACGGGAAGTAGCCGTAGACGACGGCGGCCTCCAGCAGGTTCTGCGTGTGCATCTGGTCCAGCCAGCCGCGCAGATGCGGCCGGCCCTCGCTCTCGACCAGCTCCTCGTAGCTCGGACCGCCCTTGCGGGCCTCCTTCAGCCCCCACTGGCCCTTGAAGAGGGCGCCCTCGTCCAGCCAGGACGCGTACTCCTTGAGCTGGATGCCCTTGACGACCCGGGTGCCCCAGAACGGCGGTTCGGGAACGGGGTTGTCGACGGCGACGTCGGAGCGGACCGTGCCCTGCTCGGGACGCTCCTCCACCACGGCGTTGGCGGTGGCCTTGACCCGGCGCTGCTTCAGCTCGGGAAGCGTGGCGCCGGGCACTCCGCGCTTGACCGCGATCAGCGCGTCCATCAGCCGCAGGCCCTCGAACGCGTCCCGGGCGTAGCGGACTTCGCCCTGGTAGATCTCGTGGAGGTCCTGCTCGACATAGGCCCGGGTCAGCGCCGCGCCGCCGAGGATGACGGGATAGTCGGCCGCCATCTTGCGCTGGTTCAGCTCCTCCAGATTCTCCTTCATGATCACGGTCGACTTCACCAGCAGACCGGACATGCCGATCACATCCGCCCTGTGCTCCTCGGCGGCCTCCAGGATCGCGGAGACGGGCTGCTTGATGCCCAGATTCACCACGTTGTAGCCGTTGTTGGAGAGGATGATGTCGACCAGGTTCTTGCCGATGTCATGGACGTCACCGCGGACGGTGGCCAGCACGATCGTGCCCTTGCCCTCGTCATCGGTCTTCTCCATGTGCGGTTCCAGATAAGCGACCGCGGTCTTCATCACCTCGGCGGACTGGAGCACGAACGGAAGCTGCATCTGGCCGGAGCCGAACAGCTCACCGACGACCTTCATGCCCTCCAGCAGCGTGTCGTTGACGATGTCCAGGGCCGGCCGGCTCTCCAACGCCTCGGCGAGGTCCCTGTCCAGACCGTTCTTCTCGCCGTCGATGATCCGGCGCCGCAGCCGCTCCTCCAGCGGCAGCGCGAGCAGCTCCTCGGCCCGGCCGTCCTTCATCGACTTCGTGTTGACGCCCTCGAAGAGCTCCATCAGCTTCTGGAGCGGGTCGTAGCCCTCGCTGCGCCGGTCGTAGATCAGATCGTGCGCGACCTTGACCTGCTCCTCGTCCAGCCGCGCGATCGGCAGGATCTTCGAGGCGTGCACGATCGCCGAGTCCAGGCCCGCCTTCACACACTCGTCCAGGAAGACCGAGTTGAGGACGACACGGGCGGCCGGGTTGAGACCGAAGGAGATGTTCGACAGCCCCAGGGTGGTCTGGACGTCCGGATGGAGGCGCTTGAGCTCACGGATCGCCTCGATGGTGGCGATGCCGTCGCGCCGGGACTCCTCCTGCCCGGTGCAGATGGTGAAGGTGAGGCAGTCGATGAGGATGTCCGACTCATGGACACCCCAGTTGGCGGTCAGATCGGTGATCAGCCGTTCGGCGATGGCGATCTTGTGCTCGACGGTACGGGCCTGGCCCTCCTCGTCGATGGTCAGCGCGATCAGCGCCGCGCCGTGCTCGACAGCCAGCGCGGTCACCTTCGCGAAGCGCGACTCCGGGCCGTCGCCGTCCTCGTAGTTCACCGAGTTGATCACCGCGCGGCCACCGAGCTTCTCCAGCCCCGCCTCGATCACATTCAGCTCGGTCGAGTCCAGCACGATCGGCAGGGTGGAGGCGGTGGCGAACCGGCCCGCCAGCTCCGCCATGTCGGCGACACCGTCCCGGCCGACATAGTCCACGCACAGGTCCAGCAGATGGGCACCCTCGCGGATCTGGTCGCGGGCCATCTCCACACAGTCGTCCCAGCGGCCGTCCAGCATGGCCTCGCGGAACTTCTTCGAGCCGTTGGCGTTCGTCCGCTCGCCGATGGCGAGATACGAGGTGTCCTGCCGGAACGGCACGGTCTGGTAGAGGGACGCGGCGCCCGGCTCCGGGTGCGGCTCACGCTCCGTCAGAGCCTTGCCGCGTACGCGCTCGACCACCTGACGCAGATGCTCCGGTGTCGTACCGCAGCAGCCGCCCACCAGCGACAGCCCGTACTCACGCACGAACGTCTCCTGCGCGTCCGCCAGTTCGCCGGCCGACAGCGGGTAGTGCGCGCCGTCCTTGCCGAGGACGGGAAGGCCGGCGTTGGGCATGCAGGAGAGCGGGATACGGGAGTGCCGGGCCAGATAGCGCAGATGCTCGCTCATCTCGGCCGGGCCCGTGGCGCAGTTCAGACCGATCATGTCGATGCCCAGCGGCTCCAGCGCGGTCAGTGCCGCGCCGATCTCCGAGCCGAGCAGCATGGTGCCGGTCGTCTCGACCGTGACCGAGCAGATGATGGGCAGGTTCGTGCCGGTGGCCGCCAGCGCGCGGCGGGCGCCGAGGACGGCGGCCTTCGTCTGGAGCAGGTCCTGGGTGGTCTCCACCAGCAGCGCGTCGGCGCCGCCCGCGATCATGCCTTCCGCGTTCTGCTGGTAGGCGTCGCGCAGGGTGAGATACGGGACGTGTCCCAGCGTCGGCAGCTTCGTCCCCGGACCCATGGAGCCCAGCACCCAGCGCTGCTGCCCGGTGGACGCCGTGAACTCGTCGGCGACCTCTCGGGCGATCCGCGCGCCGGACTCGGCCAGCTCGAAGACCCGCTCGGCGATGTCGTACTCCGCGAGCGCCGCGTAGTTCGTACCGAAGGTGTTCGTCTCCACGCAGTCCACACCGACCGCGAAGTACTCCTGGTGGACGGACCGGACGATGTCGGGCCGTGTCACATTCAGGATCTCGTTGCAGCCTTCCAGATTCTGGAAGTCCTCCATCGTCGGATCCTGTGCCTGGAGCATCGTGCCCATCGCACCGTCGGCGACCACCACACGGGTGGCCAATGCCTCACGGAGGGCTTCGATACGGGTCCGGCTGTCGGTGGAGGGGGTCGGCGACGAGGCCATGAAAGTACTCCCTGGGATGCGACGGCTGTCGGCTTTGCGCCCTCTGATTGGAAGGCGCACCCGGCCAGCGTAGCCGGGCGGGCCGCTCCGCGGTGTGGATCTCGGCGGGCCGACGGCATCCTGTGCAGGGAAAGATCCGGATGCTCGGCAGTGCCCGATAGTGTTCGGCATGGTCGACAGTCGATGGAGGTCCGGATCCGATGGCGAAGAACATCCAGTCGCTGGAGCGGGCGGCGGCGATGCTGCGGCTGCTCGCGGGCGGTGAGCGCCGGCTCGGTCTGTCCGACATCGCCTCGGCGGTCGGTCTCGCCAAGGGCACGGCCCATGGCATCCTGCGCACGCTCCAGGCGGAGGGCTTTGTCGAACAGGACGCGGCGTCCGGGCGCTATCAGCTCGGGGCCGAGCTGCTGCGGCTCGGGAACAGCTATCTGGACATCCATGAGCTGAGGGCCCGCGCCCTGGTCTGGACGGACGATCTGGCCAGGTCCAGCGGTGAGAGCGTCCATCTCGGTGTGGTGCACCAGCAGGGCGTACTGATCGTCCACCATGTCTTCCGCCCGGACGACAGCCGGCAGGTGCTGGAGGTGGGCGCCATGCAGCCGCTGCACTCCACGGCGCTGGGCAAGGTGCTCTCGGCGTACGACCCGGTGGCGCGCGGGCAGGCGGTCGAGAACGAGCGTCCGGCCCTGACCGCGCGGACGATCACCGCCGCGGCGGAGTTCGAGGCCGTGCTGGAGCTGACCAGGGAGCGCGGCTGGGCCGCGGATGTCGAGGAGACCTGGGAGGGCGTCGCCGCGGTGGCGGCTCCCGTCCATGACCGGCGGCGGATGCCGGTCGGGGCGATCGCCGTCACCGGCGCGGTGGAACGTATCTGTCCCACGGGTGACGTGCGGTCGGAGCTGGTCGCGGCGGTCCGTGACTGCGCACGCGCGGTGTCCAGGGAGATCGGCGCCGGGCGGTTCTGAACCGGATGGCGGATCATCGGAAGGAACGAGGTCCGGGAAGGTCAAGGACGGCCGAAGAAGACGCGGTGCCTCGGGAAGGAGCACCTACCAGAAGCCAGCCGTCCACTGGTCGGCATTGCCGAATGCCTTACGGGAGAAAGCGTTAGGGTGTGACAGCGCCGCACGGGACGGCGCACCGGACCGCGGCGGATACCGCGCGCCTGGAGCCCCTGGATCTTCACGTAAGCCACCCTCTCCCTTCGCCATCGAGCGTATCGAGCGCTATCGAGCAGGAGCAGACACCGTGAGCGACGCAACCACCACCGGAACCGCCCGCGGCGCCGGACCGTTCATCGCGGCCATCGACCAGGGCACCACATCGAGCCGCTGCATCGTCTTCGACCGGGACGGCCGTATCGTCGCCGTCGACCAGAAGGAGCACGAGCAGATCTTCCCGAAGCCGGGCTGGGTGGAGCACGACCCGACCGAGATCTGGACCAATGTCCAGGAGGTCGTGGCGCGCGCGATCGAGAAGGCGGGCATCACCTCCGCCGATGTCAAGGCGATCGGTATCACCAACCAGCGCGAGACCACCGTGCTCTGGGACCGGAACACCGGCCTGCCCGTGCACAACGCCATCGTCTGGCAGGACACCCGTACCGACGCGCTCTGCCGTGAGCTGGGCCGCAATGTCGGCCAGGACCGGTTCCGCCGTGAGACGGGTCTGCCGCTCTCCAGCTATTTCGCCGGCCCGAAGGCACGCTGGCTGCTGGACAATGTCGAGGGACTGCGCGAGCGGGCGGAGCGCGGCGAGATCCACTTCGGGACGATGGACTCCTGGGTCATCTGGAATCTGACCGGCGGAATCCACGGCGGCGCGCATGTCACGGACGTCACCAACGCCTCCCGCACGATGCTGATGAATCTGCGCACCCTGGAATGGGATCCCAAGATCCTCTCCTCGATGGGCGTGCCGGCCTCGATCCTGCCGAAGATCCGCTCCTCGTCCGAGGTGTACGGCACGGCCAAGGGCGGTGTGCTGGACGGTGTCCCGGTCGCCTCCGCGCTCGGTGACCAGCAGGCGGCGCTCTTCGGCCAGACCTGTTTCGCCGAGGGAGAGGCCAAGTCGACCTATGGCACCGGCACCTTCATGCTGATGAACACCGGCGGCAAACCCGTGAACTCCTACAGCGGTCTGCTGACGACCGTCGGCTACCGCGTCGGCGACGAGCCCGCGGTGTACGCGCTGGAGGGCGCCATCGCCGTCACCGGCTCGCTGGTGCAGTGGATGCGCGACCAGATGGGGCTGATCAAGTCCGCGGCCGAGATCGAGACGCTGGCGTCCTCGGTGGACGACAACGGCGGCGCGTACTTCGTACCGGCCTTCTCCGGTCTGTTCGCACCGCACTGGCGCGCGGACGCGCGCGGCGTGATCGCCGGTCTGACCGGCTATGTCACCAAGGCCCATATCGCCCGCGCGGTGCTGGAGGCCACGGCCTGGCAGACCCGGGAGATCAGCGACGCCATGACGAAGGACTCCGGTGTGGAGCTGACCGCGCTGAAGGTCGACGGCGGTATGACCGCCAACAATCTGCTGATGCAGACGCTCGCCGATGTCCTGGACGCGCCGGTGGTCCGTCCGATGGTGGCCGAGACCACCTGTCTCGGCGCCGCCTATGCCGCCGGTCTGGCCGTGGGCTTCTGGCCGGACACCGACGCGCTGCGCGCCAACTGGCGCCGGGCCGCCGAGTGGACACCGCGGATGGATCAGGAGACGCGCGAGCGCGAGTACAAGCTCTGGCTCAAGGCCGTCGACCGCACCATGGGCTGGCTCGACCACGACGACGCCTGAGCGACGGCCCAGGACACGAAGGCCCAAGAGGAGTGGAGCGACGAATGAGCATCCTGGAGAGCGTCCCCGCGCTCGGGACGCATCCGGCGGGCGGTTCCCTGCCGAGCCGGGCGGAGACCCGGAACACGCTGTCCAGGGCGTCCTACGACCTCCTGGTGATAGGCGGCGGCATTCTCGGCATATCCACCGCCTGGCACGCCTCCCAGTCCGGACTGCGGGTGGCCCTGGTGGACGGCGGCGACTTCGCCGGTGCCACCTCCTCCGCCTCCTCCAAGCTGCTCCACGGCGGTCTGCGCTATCTCCAGACCGGCGCGGTGAAGCTGGTGGCGGAGAACCACTTCGAGCGGCGCGCGGTGTCCCGGCAGGTGGCACCGCATCTCGCCCGTCCGCTCACCTTCTACCTGCCGGTCTACAAGGGCGGACCGCACGGCGCCGCCAAGCTCGGCGCCGGTGTCTTCGCGTACTCGGCGCTCTCCGCGTTCGGTGACGGCGTCGGCCATCTGATCAGCCCGGCCAAGGCCCGCCAGGCGGTGCCCGAGCTGCGTACGGACAATCTCCGGGCCGTGGCCGTCTACGGCGACGACCAGATGAACGACGCGCGGATGGCGCTGATGACCGTCCGTGCCGCCGTCGACTCCGGAGCCACCGTCCTCAACCACGCGGAGGTCACCGGGCTGCGCTTCACCCGGGGCCGGGTGACGGGCGCGGAGCTGCGGGACCGTATGGACGGTACGGAGTTCGGTGTCGACGCGCGGCTGGTCCTCAACGCCACCGGACCCTGGGTCGACCATCTGCGCCGGCTGGAGGACCCGCACGCGGCGCCCTCCGTCCGGCTCTCCAAAGGCGCGCATCTCGTCCTGCGGCGCACCGCGCCCTGGGAGGCCGCGCTCGCCACGCCCATCGACAAGTACCGGATCGCCTTCGCCCTCCCTTGGGAGGACATGCTGCTGCTCGGTACGACGGACGAGGAGTACGAGGGCGATCCCGGCGCGGTCGGCGTCAACGAGAAGGACGTACGCCAGATCCTGGACGAGGCCGCGCTCTCGGTCCGCGACCAGCAGCTCTCCCGCGATCTGATCACCTACGCCTTCGCGGGTCTGCGGGTACTGCCCGGCGGCCCCGGTGACACCTCCAAGGCCAGGCGCGAGACGGTCGTGACCGAGGGCCGCGGCGGCATGCTGTCGGTGGCCGGCGGCAAGTGGACGACCTTCCGCCATATCGGCCGTACGGTCCTGGCCAAGCTGGAGTCCCTGCCCGGACATCCGCTCGGCCAGGGCATGGAGCCGGTTTCGGCGCTGCCGAAGAAGCTGCCGCTGCCGGGCATCGCCAGTCCGAACGCGGTGGCCCACCGGCTGCTCATCGACGGCGGCGGTACGGGCCCGTCCATGGCGCCGGACACCGCCCGCCATCTCGCCACCCACTACGGCTCGCTCGCCTTCGACATCGTGCGGCTGGCGAACGAGTACCCGGAGCTGGGCGAGCGGATCCATCCGGACGCACCGGAGATCTGGGCCCAGGTCGTCTACGCCCGCGACCACGAGTGGGCCGAGACGGCCGACGACGTACTGCGCCGCCGTACGACACTGACGATCCGTGGTCTGAACACGGAACGCGTCCGCTCCGCGGTCGAGGAGCTGCTGGGCAAGCGCAACTGAGCACAGATGTCCGAGCGGAACCGACAGGACATAAGTACGAACCGAGAGGCGCTCCTTGTCCCGGAGCGCCTCTCATCGCGCTTCGGAGACGCATAATGGGGACCGATACATCGGATGTATGGAGGTCGCCATGGCAGTCACCGACGAGGCCATCGAGAAGATCAAGGGAATGATCGTCTCCGGTGCGCTGCGCCCGGGAGACCGCCTCCCGAAGGAGAGCGAACTCGCCGCAGATCTGGGGCTGTCGCGCAACTCGCTGCGCGAGGCGGTACGCGCGCTGTCGCTCATCCGCATCCTCGATGTACGGCAGGGCGACGGCACGTATGTCACCAGCCTCGATCCCCAGCTGCTCCTTGAGGCGCTCAGCTTCGTGGTGGACTTCCACCGGGACGACACCGTGCTGGAGTTCCTCGCCGTACGCCGCATCCTGGAGCCGGCCGCCACGGCGATGGCGAGCGCGCGGATAACGGAGGCCGAACTGGACGTGCTGGACGGTCAGTTGGACGCCCTCGGGGAGCGGCCCTCGGTGGAGCAGCTCGTCGCGGCCGATCTGGAGTTCCACCGCGGAATCGTGCAGTCGTCGGGCAACTCGGTGCTCTGCTCGCTCCTGGACGGGCTCTCCGGGCCCACGACCCGGGCCAGGATCTGGCGCGGGCTGACTCAGGAGGACGCCGTCAGCCGTACGCTCCACGAGCACCGGGCGATCCTGGCGGCGCTCAGGGACCGGGACGCCGAAGCGGCCCGGTCCTGGGCGACCGTGCATATCGCGAGCGTCGAGATGTGGCTGAGGTCGACCCTCTGAAGCTCTCCGGAGCTCTCCGAAACCGCCGCGGGCCCCTGAGGTCTCAGGGGCCCGCGGGCCGAGGTGGCGGCACGTACCGTACGTACGGCCGGTCCTGCGGTCAGTCCTGCTTCTCGCCGCTCGCGAAGCGGGAGATGACCAGCGCGACGATGATGATCGCACCGTTGAGGAACTGGTTCCAGAGCGCGGGCACACCTCCGAGCGTCATCACATTGACCACGAGCTGAAGCGTCAGCACACCCGTCAGCGCGCCGAAGAGCGTGCCGCGCCCGCCCTTGAGGCTGATACCGCCGATGACGGCCGCGGCGAAGACCTGGAAGATCCAGCCGTTGCCCTGGGTGGCCGCGACCGACCCGTAGTGACCGGTGTAGAGGATGCCCGCGAAGGCCGCGAGCAGCCCGCCGACGGCCAGCACGATCCAGGTGACGCGGTCCACCCGGATACCGGCCGCGCGGGCCGCCTCCGGATTGCCGCCG
Source organism: Streptomyces sp. NPDC059743 (assembly GCF_042732975.1). Classification (NCBI taxonomy): domain Bacteria; kingdom Bacillati; phylum Actinomycetota; class Actinomycetes; order Kitasatosporales; family Streptomycetaceae; genus Streptomyces; species Streptomyces sp. NPDC059743. The sequence goes on from NZ_JBHWGS010000004.1 coordinate 315,858, forward strand.
ATGGCGTACAGCGACCGTCCGTGCCGCAGCCACGCGAGCGCCGCGCCGCCGATCGCGAACAGCGCCAGACAGATCCAGACGGCGGCCGGCGCGCCCAGCCAGTCGGTCTTGCCCAGGTACCGGAAGGACTCCGGGACATCGGTGATCGACTTGCCCTCGGTGATACCGATGTGGAGGCCGCGCAGCATGGTGAGCATGCCGAGGGTGGCGATGAAGCCGTTCACCCGCAGCTTGAGCATCAGAAAGCCGTTGACCGCGCCGATGGCCACACCGACCAGCAGACAGGCCGGGATGGCCATCCAGACCGGCAGCAGATCGAGTCCGGCGAACCGGCCGCCCTCCGAGGGCAGCACCAGCCACATGGCGATGACCGGCGCGATACCGATCGTCGACTCCAGCGACAGGTCCATCCGGCCGCAGATCAGGATCAGCGCCTGGCCGAGGACCAGCAGGCTCAGCTCCGAGGACTGCTGGACGACGCTGATCAGATTGCTGGAGGTGAGAAAGACCGGCGAGACGATGAAGCCGATCACCATCAGCACCAGGATCACCGGCACCAGGGAGAAGTCGCTCCACCGGATGAGCTGGAGCCGGCCGCGCGGAGTCGCGCTCCCGGTCTCCTCCGCCACCGGCGGTCGTATGGTCTCCGTCATTCCCGCTCTCCCACACCTTCCATGGCGGCGACCAGTTCCCGGTCGGTCCACCCGCTTTCGAACGACGCCACCACGCGCCCGTGGAACAGGGCGAGCACCCGGTCGCACACCCGCAGATCGTCCAGCTCGTCCGAGATGATCACGGCCGCGCTGCCCTCGTCCGCCACTCTGCGCACCACGCCGAGCAGCGAGTCCTTCGACTTCACATCGACGCCCGCGGTGGGCCGCAGCGCGACCAGCGCGCTCGGGCCGCGCGCCAGGGCGCGGGCGACGACGACCTTCTGCTGATTGCCGCCGGACAGTCCCGAGACGGGCTGCTCGGGGCCCTGCGTCTTGATGTCCAGCGACTCGATCATGCCCTTGGCGAACTCCCTGGTCCGCGAGGGCAGTACGGTCCCCCACGGGCCGAGCTGATCGGTGACCGTGAGCGTGGCGTTCTCGGCGACGCTCCGGTCCAGTACGAGTCCCTGGCGGTGCCGGTCCTCGGGGATGTAGCCGATTCCGGCGTCCAGGGCGTGCGGGACGCTGCCGGGCTTGACCGGGCGCCCGCGTACGGCGATCCGTCCCGCGGTCGGCGCGCGCATCCCGACCAGGGTCTCGCCGAGCGCCGTGTTGCCGCTGGCCGCGCTCCCGGCCAGACCGAGCACCTCACCGGGCCGTACGGCGAGATCGAGCGGATCGAACTCGCCCTCCAGGGCGAGCCCTTCGACCTCCAGTACGGGCTCGGCCCCGGCGTCCGGCGCGGTCGCGCGCGCGGCGTGCCAGGCGACGGCCGTGCCCGCCGACTCACCGGTCATCGCCGACACCAGGTCCTCCTTCGACAGCTCGGCCACCGGTGCGGTCAGCACATGGCGGGCGTCGCGGTAGACGGTGACGGCGGTGCACAGTTCGTACACCTCCTGGAGATGGTGGGAGATGAAGAGAAACGCCACACCCTGGCTCCGCAGTTCACGGAGCTTGTCGAAGAGCCGCTGGATACCGCGGGCGTCGAGCTGCGCCGTGGGCTCGTCGAGAATGATCAGCCGGGCGCCGAAGGACAGCGCCCGTGCGATCTCGACGAACTGCCGCTGCTCGACCGGAAGATCCTTGGCGCGGGCGTTCGGGTCGACATCGACTCCGTACTCCGCGAGCAGATCCTGTGCGCGCTTGCGCAGTCCGCGCCAGCTGATGAACCGGCCGCCCGGTCCTGCGCCGCTCCGGTCCAGACCGTAGTGGTTGAGGAACAGATTCTCCGCGACGGTCAGATCGGGTACGACCATCGACTTCTGGTACACACAGGCGACCTTGGACTGCCAGGCCGTGGTGTCGCCGAAGGCGGGCGCGGGCTCGCCGCCGAAGCTCACCCGGCCCGCGTCCGGCCTGTGCAGCCCGGTGATCACGCTGACCAGGGTGGACTTGCCCGCGCCGTTGCGTCCCACGAGCGCGTGGGACTCGCCGGGCCGTACGGTGAGCCGGACGCCGTCCAGCGCCACGGTGGGACCGAAGCGCTTGACGATGCCTTCCGCTTGTACCGCAGCCGGAGTTTCCTGCCGCTTGGAGTCCATCGCTAGCTCTTCTTCTCCAGCTGGTTGGCCCACAGCTTCGGGTCGTCCACGTTCTCCTTGGTCACGAGCGGCGCGGGAAGCTGGTCCTCGAAGCCGTTCGGGATCTTGATGATCGTGGACTCGTGGTCGGTCGGGCCCTCCTTGGGAGTCACGCCCGCGAGCGCCTGCTTGGCCCAGTACAGCGCGTAGTTGGCGTACAGGTCGGCCGGCTGGGAGACGGTGGCGTCGATCTTCCCTTCGCGGATGGCGTCCAGTTCCTCCGGGATGCCGTCGTTGGAGATGATCGTGATGTGTCCCTCGGTGCCCGGCGCCTTGAGCAGCTTCTTCTGCTCCAGCAGGGCCAGCGTCGGCTGGAGGAAGACACCGCCGGCCTGCATGTAGATGCCGTTGATGTCCGGGTGGGCGGTCAGCGTCGACTGGAGCTTGGCCGAGGCGACATCGCCCTTCCACTCGGTGGCCAGCTCGAAGACCTGGATGCCCGGGAACTTCTCGTCCATACAGGACTTGAACGCCTCGGAGCGGTCACGGCCGTTGATGGAGGACAGGTCGCCCTGGAACTCGACGACCTTGCCCTTGCCCTTGAGCTGCTCGCCCAGGTACTGGCAGGCCTTCTCGCCGTACGCGCGGTTGTCGGCCCGTACGACCATGTAGACATCGCCCTTGTCGGGACGGGTGTCCACGCTGATGACCGGGATCTTCTTCTCGCTCAGCGTCTGGAGCGTCTCGGCTATCGCACCGGTGTCCTGCGGGGCCATGATGACGGCCTTGGCGCCCTGGTCGGTGAAGACCTGGACATTGGAGACGAGCTTTCCGATGTCGTTCTGCGAGTTGGTCAGCGAGAGCGCGTCGACCTCGCCGGCCTTGACGCCCTTCTCGATGTACTGCTGGTACGAGTTCCAGAAGTCGCTGTCGCTGCGCGGCAGATCGATACCGACCTTGCCACCGCCCGCGGCGTCGCTGCCCTGGTCACGGTTGCACCCGGCCAGGACCGTGACGGCCAGGACCACGGCGCAGGCCGAGGCACCGGTGGTACGGAGTCGCGCGAGTGGAAGTCTGTGCGGGGCGGAGCGTCCCGTGCTGTGTCGCTGCATGATTGTCCATCCTCCAGATGAGTGCGGCTCAGTTGACGGGGCGCAGGCGCAAGCCCTGCATTCCGCCGTCGACCGCGAGCGCCGTCCCCGTGACGGCGGCCGCGGCAGGGCTGGCGAGATAGGCGACGGCTGCGGCGACCTCGGCCGCGGCGACCAGCCGTCCCGTGGGCTGGCGCGCTTCGAGGGCCGCGCGTTCGGCCTCGGGGTCCGCGGCCTGGTCGAGCAGCCGGCCGACCCAAGGTGTGTCCGCGGTACCGGGATTGACGCAGTTGACCCGGATGCCCTCGCGGACATGGTCGGCCGCCATGGCCAGCGTCAGCGACAGTACGGCGCCCTTGCTGGCGCTGTAGAGGGCGCGCTGCGGCAGCCCGGCCGTGGCGGCGATGGAGCAGGTCTGGGTGATCGAGACACAGCCGGGCCGTTCGGCGGCCGAGCGGCGCAGATGCGGCAGGGCGTGCCGGGCGGTGCGGACCATGCCGAGGACATTGATGTCCAGGATCCGCCGCCACTCGTCGTCGGGATTGTCCGCGACGGTTCCGACGGCGCCGAGGCCCGCGTTGGAGACGACCGTGTGCAGCCCGCCGAACTCCGCCGCCGCGCTGTCCACGGCGGCCCGTACCGCCGCGTCGTCGGTGACGTCCGCTGTGAGCGGCAGCGTGCCCTTGGGCGCGCCCGCGCAGTCGCGGTCCAGTACGGCGACCTGGGCGCCGCGTTCCAGCAGCAGCGTGGCGATGGCCGCGCCGATGCCCGAGGCACCGCCCGTGACCAGGGCGCCGAGCCCTTCGAAGTCCCGTACGTCGGTCATCGGTCGTTCTCCTCGGTGGTGCGGGGCTCGCTGGTGCGGGGCTCGGCGGTGGTACGGGCCTGCCAGACGGGCCCTTCCGGATAGCGGTGCGCGGCGATCGACTCGGGCAGCATCCTGGCGGAGAAGCCCGGTGCGCCCGGCGCCGTATAGCGTCCCGAGGTGATCACCACGGGATCGGCGAAGTGCTCGTGCAGATGGTCGACATACTCGATGATCCGGTCCTCCCAGCTTCCGGAGACGGCGACATAGTCGAACATCGAGAGATGCTGCACCAGTTCGCAGAGTCCGACACCGCCGGCGTGCGGGCAGACCGGTCTGCCGTACTTGGCCGCGAGCAGCAGGATCGCCAGATTCTCGTTGACGCCGGCGACCCGGGCCGCGTCGATCTGAACGTAGTCGACTGCCTCGGCCTGGAGAAGCTGCTTGAACATCACGCGGTTGGCGACATGCTCGCCGGTGGCCACCTTGACCGGCTGACCGGCGCGTACGGCGGCGTGGCCGAGGATGTCGTCGGGGCTGGTCGGCTCCTCGATCCAGTGCGGTTCGTACGGAGCGAGGGCCGACATCCAGCGAACCGCCTCGGCGACGTCCCAGCGCTGGTTCGCGTCGACGGCGATCCGGATACCGGGACCGACGGCGGCGCGGGCCAGCTTCATCCGCCGGATGTCGTCCTCCAGATCGGCGCCGACCTTGAGCTTGATCTGCTCGAAGCCGTCGGCGACGGCCTGCTTGGCGAGGGTGACGAGCTTGCTGTCGGAGTAGCCGAGCCAGCCGGGCGAGGTGGTGTACGCGGGATAGCCCTCGGCGCGCAGCCGGGCGGCCCGCTCCGCCCGGCCCGGCTCGGCGGCGCGAAGGATGGCCAGCGCCTCCTCCGGCGTGAGGGCGTCGCTCAGATAGCGGAAGTCGACGAGGGAGACCAGTTCCTCGGGCGTCATGTCGGAGAGGAACTCCCAGACGGGCTTGCCCGCCGCCTTGGCCGCCAGGTCCCAGGCCGCGTTCACGACGGCGCCGGCCGCCATATGCATGACGCCCTTCTCCGGGCCGAGCCAGCGGAGCTGGGAGTCATGGGTCAGCTCGAAGTAGAGGGCGGCGAGATCGGCCGCCGTGTGCGGGGCCGGTCTGCCCAGTACATAGGGCCGCAGCGCCTCGATGGCGGTCGCGGTGACCTCGTTGCCACGCCCGATCGTGAAGCAGAATCCATGGCCCTCCGCGCCGCCGTCCGTACGCAGCACCAGATAGGCGGCCGAGTAGTCGGGATCCGGGTTCATGGCGTCGGAGCCGTCGAGCTGTTCCGAGGTGGGAAAACGGATGTCGTGAACCTCGAACCCCGTGACGGTCTGACTCATGCACGCTCCCTGAGAAGAACATCGGACCTCTAGTGGTCATCCGATGTATAGCGCCGTTCAGGCCAGATAGTCCAGGGTCGGAACGAAAATTACGATGACAGCTCGGATGAATCTTCCAGGAGAAGCGTCAGTTCTCCGGCCTATGCCCCGGTAAGCCGAAGTTCACCCGGGCGTACGCGGGGCTGCGGGCGGGCACCGGGAAAGCCGTAAGGTTGGTCCGTACGAAAGGGAACTTCGGAAGGAGGCACTGGGTGATCGAGCTCGAGGGGGTTCCCGAGCTGATCGACCCGGTCATGGTGGCCGCGTTCGAGGGCTGGAACGACGCGGGCGACGCAGCCTCCACAGCGGTCGCGCATCTCGACCGGGAGTGGAAGGGCGAGGTGTTCGCGGCGCTCGACGCCGAGGACTACTACGACTTCCAGGTCAACCGGCCCACGGTCTACCTGGACGGCGGCGTACGGAAGATCACCTGGCCGACCACCCGGCTCTCCGTGGTGCGGATCGGCGGCGAGAAACCTCGTGACCTGGTGCTGGTCCGCGGTATCGAGCCGTCCATGCGCTGGCGCTCGTTCTGCAACGAGCTGCTGGGCTTCGCCCATGAGCTGGGCGTGGAGATGGTGGTCATCCTGGGCGCGCTGCTCGGCGACACCCCGCACACGCGCCCGGTGCCGGTCAGCGGCGTCACCTCGGACACGGATCTGGCCAGGACGATGGATCTGGAGGAGACGCGGTACGAGGGACCGACCGGCATCGTCGGCATCCTCCAGGAGGCCTGCACACACGCGGGCGTTCCCGCGGTGAGTCTGTGGGCCGCCGTGCCGCACTATGTGTCGCAGCCGCCCAATCCGAAGGCGACGCTGGCGCTGCTGAACCGGCTGGAGGATCTGATCGGTCTGCGGATCCCGCTGGGTGAACTGGCCGAGGACGCACGGGCGTGGCAGCTCGGCGTGGACCAACTGGCCGCCGAGGACAGCGAGGTGGCGGAGTACGTCCAGTCGCTGGAGGAGGCGCGGGACACCGCGGAGCTTCCCGAGGCGTCCGGCGAGGCCATCGCCCGGGAGTTCGAGAGGTATCTGCGGCGGCGCGACGGCGGTCCCGGACAGGCCGCTCCGGGAGGCCATGCCACGGAGAGCGGTGAGGGATCCTCATATCTGCGCGATGCCTCGGGCGGGCGCGGCGGCGGCCGGCCACAGCGGCCCGCGCGCGGCGGCGGTGAGCCGGGCAAGGAGTCCGAGCAGGGTCCCGCCCGTCCTGAGCAGGGACCGGACGACGAGGACGGTTCCTCCGACTCCGAGGACTGAGTCCCGGCAAAGGCTGAGTCCCGGCAAGGCAGGCAGAAGGAAGGCAAGAACAAGCGGGGCGGCGCCGTCGGGCGCCGCCCCGCTCCCTTTCGGTCTTCGGCCTGTACACCTACGGCCTTCGGCCGGTACGCCTACAGCGCCACTCCCAGCAGCGCGTCGACCGCGCGGGACACCACGCCGGGCGCGCCCTCGTCCGTACCGCCGTCGGCCTCCTGGAGCGCCGCCCAGCGGTCGACGGCCACAAGCGCCGCGGGAGCGTCCAGATCGTCCGCCAGCGCCTCGCGGATCTCCTCGACGACCGCGTCCGACGGCGGTCCGTCAGGTCTCGACACCGCCGCCCGCCAGCGCGCCAGACGCGCCACGGCATCCTGGAGCACCGTGTCGGTCCACTCCCAGTCGGAGCGGTAGTGGTGCGCGAGGAGCGCGAGACGAATCGCCGCCGGGTCCACGCCCTCACGGCGGAGCGTGGACACGAAGACGAGATTGCCCTTGGACTTGGACATCTTCTCGCCGTTGAGACCGACCATTCCGGCGTGTACGTAGGCGCGCGCGAACGGATGCTCACCGGTCAGTACCTGGGCATGCGAGGCGCCCATCTCATGGTGCGGGAAGGCGAGATCGCTGCCGCCGCCCTGCACGTCGAAGCCCATGCCGAGATGGTCGAGGGCGATGGCCACACACTCGATGTGCCAGCCGGGCCTGCCACGGCCCAGCGTGCCGCCGTCCCAGCTCGGCTCGCCGGGACGGGCGGCCAGCCAGAGGATCGGGTCGAGCGGATTCTTCTTGCCCGGCCGGTCGGGATCGCCGCCGCGCTCGGCCGAAAGCAGCCGCATCGCCTCGGTGTCGAGCCGGGAGACCTCGCCGAAGTGCGGATCGGCCGCCACGGAGAAGTAGACGTCGCCTTCGAGTTCGTAGGCGGCACCGGCGTCGCGCAGCCGCTCGACCAGCGGCACGATGCCCGGTATGGCCTCGACGGCGCCGATGTAGTGCTGGGGCGGCAGCATCCGCAGCGCTGTCATGTCCTCCCGGAAGAGGGCCGTCTCACGCTCCGCGAGGCCGATCCAGTCCTCTCCGTCGCGCCGTGCCCGCTCCAGCAGCGGATCGTCGACATCCGTAACGTTCTGGACGTACTGAACCTGCCGCTTCGTGTCGAGCCACACGCGCTGAACGAGGTCGAACGCGTTGTAGGTCGCCGCGTGACCCATGTGGGTCGCGTCGTACGGGGTGATACCGCAGACGTAGATACGGGCGACGGGACCGGGCTCAAGGGTGACTCGGCCGTCGGTCGAGGTGTCGTGAATCCTGAGGTCGCGGCCACTGCCGGGCAGGGCGGGGACTTCGGAAGCGGGCCAGGCATACATGCCATGAGCGTAACCGGATGGATGTTCCGCATACGAACCGGATGGGTGCGCCTGGCCGGTTGGGCACTCTTGCGCATACGGCCGGAAAGTGCTTGCGCAGTATGGCCGATACGCACCGGAGGCCGACAGGCACCCGGGGCGGCCGTCTCGTACCGGCCGGTGTCCGGTCGCGTACCGACCGGTGGCTACACGGGAGGCCAGGGGATCGCGGGCCACTGGCCCGAGGGCTGCGGATGACGGCCCGTACGGCGCAGCTCGCGGACCCGGGCCCGTACGGCATCGGTCTCGGCCGCCGTGATGAGTTCGGCCAGCCGGGTGGCGAGAGGCGCGGACTCCGCCAAGGCATCCTCCAGACGCGCGAGCACCTCCAGCACCTCCGGAGTCAGCGGCTCGCCGGCCCAGCCCCAGAGCAGGGTGCGCAGCTTGTCGTCGACGTTGAAGGTGACGCCGTGGTCGATCCCGTACAGCCGCCCTTCCGGCGCGGGCAGCAGATGACCGCCCTTGCGGTCGCCGTTGTTGATGACCGCGTCGAGCACGGCGAGCCGGCGCAGCCGCTCGTCGTCGGCGTGCACCAGCAGCGCCGTACGGCCCTCGCCCACCTCGGCGAGGCCGACGGCCTTCCAGCCGTCGCCCGGCTCCTCGTCCTCCACCAGGGCCAGCAGCTGCTGTCCGGCCGCCTCGGCCTCGGCCTCGATCCAGAGCTGGCACATGCCCTGGCCGTACGGGCCGTCCCGGAGCACGGTCGGCGGCACCAGGGCCCAGCCGGTCGCCTCGGAGACCTCGTACGCCGCCACCTCGCGCTGGGCGAGCGTCCCGTCGGGAAAGTCCCACAGAGGCCGCTCGCCCGCGACGGGCTTGTAGACGCAGTTGGCTTCCATGCCCTCGTACGAGACGGAGCAGTAGAGAACCGCGTTGGACGCCTCACGGATGCGTCCGCGCACGGTCAGTTCGCCCTTGGTGAGCAGATCGACCACGGTCACGCTCCGCGGCGGTATCCGTTCTGGCGCGGGCATACATGTCCTTCCGGATCGAGCGGCAGGCTGCACAGCGGACACGGTGGCCGGCCCGCGTTGACGACGTCCAGGGCGCGCTTGGCGAAGGCCCTGGCCTGGGCGCCGGAGAGCCGGACGCGGAGCATCGGCGGACCGTTCTCCTCGTCCTGGAGCAGCCGCTCCTCGGCCTCCGCGAGGTCCTCCTCGGTATCGGCGTCCAGCTCGACCAGCGCCTGAGCCTCGACGATCATGCGCTGCTCGTCACCGTCCCAGGCCAGCGCCATGGTGCCGACCCGGAACTCCTCCTCCACCGGGGCGTCGAGCGGGGCCGAGTCGGAGATCTCGGGAGGCGCCATGACCGGCACCGGGGCATTGCCTCCGGTACGGCGTACCACCTCGTCCAGCAGCTCGTCGATCCGTTCGGCGAGCGCGGCCACCTGGGTCTTCTCCAGGGCGACGCTGGTGACGCGCCCGGCGCCGGAAGCCTGGAGGAAGAACGTACGGCGTCCAGGCAGCCCGACCGTGCCGGCCACGAAGCGGTCCGGCGGATCGTAGAGGAACACCTGACGGGACACGTCCTGTCTCCCTTGGAAATCGACCGTCACCGACGGACGGTGACGGATATGGCGTGACGAATACGGACGGACAGTGGAGCGGATTGCAGAACGGATTGCAGAGGGCGGGACCGAGGGCCGCGGACGGCCCACCGGATCGCGCGGACGGCGCGTCCACCCTACTGCGCGGAGCGATCACGGTGCTCCCGCGCCGCCTCCTACGATCCCGCTGCCGCCGTCGGTGCCGTCCGCGGCGCTGTCTCCGGTGCTCTCGCCCGGACTCTCGCGCGGCGCCAGTCCGCCGAGGTCGCCGGTGTCGCCGAGCCGGATCAGGAACGGGCGCAGACGCGTGTAGCGGATCGCCGTCACCGAGCACGGGTCCACATGGATCCGCTGGAAGAGATCCAGATGCATGCCCAGGGCGTCCGCCACGAGCGCCTTGATGATGTCGCCGTGGGAGCACATCAGGAAGACGGCGTCCTCGCCGTGCTCCTCCTCGATCCGGGTGTCCCACTCCCGTACGGCCTCCACGGCACGTGTCTGCATGGCGCGCATCGACTCGCCTCCGGGGAACGCGGCGGCGGAGGGATGCTGCTGTACGACCGTCATCAGCGGCTCGTCGGCCAGCTCGGCGAGCTTGCGGCCCGACCAGTCGCCGTAGTGGCACTCGCCGATCCGGTCCTCGGTCCGCGCCTCCAGTCCCGGGCGGGCGTCGAGCAGCGGCTGAAGCGTCTCGCGGCAGCGCTGGAGAGGGCTGGTGACGACGGCGGCGAGCGGCACACCGGCCAGCCGTTCCGGCAGGGCCGCGGCCTGCGCGGCGCCGCGCTCGTCGAGGGCGACCCCCGGCGTCCAGCCGGCGAGCACTCCCGCGGTGTTGGCGGTGGACCGTCCATGACGTACGAGGATCAACGTGGCCATGCCCGCCAGGGTATGCCGCCCGGTGCCGGCCGGTGCCCGCCGGGGTGAACCGGGCGGTACGGGCGGGGTACGGCCCGTAGGTACAAGGCGGACCGTACGGGCACGGCGTGCGGCCGGCACACGTGCAAGGTACGGCCGCTACGGGCACGGCGTGCGGCCGGGCGCGGGAGCGGGAAGAATGCCCGCCGTGATCGTGGACTGTGCCATTTACCGCGACGGGCGCCGCACCGACGGCCCCGCCGACTTCTCCGACGCCCTTGATGAGGCGCGTGCCCAGGGCGACGCCTTTCTCTGGCTCGGGCTGCACGAACCGACACAGCACGAGTTCGACCTCGTACGCGACGAGTTCGGGCTGCATCCGCTGGCCGTCGAGGACGCGCTCCACGCGCATCAGCGGCCCAAGCTGGAGGTCTACGAAGACTCGCTGTTCATGGTCCTCAAGCCCGTGGAGTACGAGCCGGAGGGCGACACCGTCTCCACCGGCGAGCTGATGGTCTTCATGGGCGACTCCTTCGTGGTGACGGTCCGCCACGGCGAGGGCGCGGCGCTCACGGCCGTACGGCAGCGGCTCGAAGCGGAGCCGGAGGTGCTCAAGCACGGCCCCACGGCGGTGCTTTACGCCGTCAGCGACGCGGTGGTGGACCACTACATCGAGATCGCCGTGGAGCTCCAGACCGATCTGGAGGAACTGGAGGAGGACGTCTTCTCGCCGAGCGGCGGCGACGGTGCGCCGGGCTCGTCACGCGGCACGGCGTCCGCGACGTCGACCGCGGCGCGGATCTACAACTTCAAGCGGCAGGTGCTGGAGTTCCGCCGGGCGAGCGGACCGCTGGCGGCGCCGATGGCCCGGCTGGCGAGCGCGGGCGTGCCCTTCGTCCATGACCACTCACGGCCGTTCTTCCGGGATGTCAACGACCATCTCCTGCGCGCCAACGAGCAGGTGGAAGGGCTGGACCGGCTGCTCTCGGACATCCTGTCGGCGCATCTCGCGCAGATGGGCGTGCGGCAGAACGACGACATGCGGAAGATCTCGGCCTGGGCGGCCATGGCTGCGGTGCCGACGCTGGTCGCGGGGATCTACGGCATGAACTTCTCGCATATGCCGGAGCTGCACTATGTGTGGGGCTATCCCGCCGTGATCGGCTTCATGGTGGTCGTGGTGACGGCGCTGCACCGCCAGTTCAAGCGGCGGGGCTGGCTCTAGGCGCGGCCTGTGGGGTGTGTGGGCTCTGTGGGGCCTGCGGAGTCCCGGAGCGGAGTCCCAAAGTCCGTGAGGCGGGCCTGGAAGGCTAGAAGGCCGGGACCGTAGTCGCGGGGCCGCCGAGGGCATCGCGGCGCTCCGGCATCCTGAGGCGGACCATCCGGCGCCAGCCGAGGATCCGCTCGTACGCGTACATACCGTTGATCGCCGCGGCGAGCAGCGCGGCCTTGGGCGTGGGCCAGTCGAGGAGCCGGCCCATCCGCTCCATCACGGCGAGGCTCACCTGCCGGTAGACCTGGATCTCGGCCATCGCGCACTCCCGCAGGATCCGGTGGATCGTACGGGCGTGGCCCTGCCGGGCCAGTCCGAGCAGTTCCTCGTGGCAGTAGGCAAGATGGTTGTCCTCGTCATTGCTGATCATCCTGACGGCCTTGCCCACCTCGGGATGGTCGCCGAAGTACTTCACCAGCATCACCATCTGGTCGGCGGCCCGCTGTTCGGTGATCCGGCTGTGCGAGAGATAAATCACGATGTCCGCCTCGGTGAGCCGCTCGTCGCGGCGCAGCTTCGCATGGGTGAGCCCGATGCCACGGCGCTCCAGCAGCATGGTGTAGTCGGTCTCGCGCGGGACCTCGACCGGTTCGAGACCGCGCTTCTTAAGGAGGGCGTGGAAAATACGCCCGTGCTTGTCCTCGTCGACTCCGTGCCGGGCGATCTTCGGGGCGAGATCCCGCATGGACTCGGGTACCAGGGCGGCGATCCGGCCGTTCTCCCATCCGCCCTGGGACTCTCCGCTGGCCGCGATGGAACAGAAGAGCCGGAAGGAACGGTCGTCGTCCAGGATTTCCTGGAACAGGCTTCGGGCCGAGAGCATCACTGTCACCTCCATACAGACATCCGCAGAAAACGAGTCAAATGGGGTGCGGGACAACAGGCAACAGGTGCGCCGTTCGGCTGAGCCGAAAGAAGGAGCGCGAAGGCGGGCCCGGCGCGTAACCGAGCGGGGCCCGGAGGCGTTGTCGTACATGACGGCCGTGGCGGGGAAGACCCCCCGAGCCCCCACCACGGCCGCGGACTTTTCTCATCGTGCTCGGGACCGCCGCTCTCGCCCGTCCGGACCAACGGGACCGCGGCTCAAGGGCCCAGACCCGGAGCTAGGACACCAGGCCCGCGTGCTCCAGGGCGTCGGTACCGGCGCGCAGGGCGGCGAGGCGCTCGTCGAGCGTGAAGCCGGCCGGAGCGAGAGTCAGCGTGGTGACACCGGCGGCTGCATAGGCCCGCATCCGGTCGGCGATCCGCTCCACGGAACCGAGCAGGGTGGTCGAGTCGATCAGCTCGTGCGGAACGGCCGCCGCCGCGCCCTCCTTGTCGCCGGAGAGGTACTTGTCCTGGATCTCCGCGGCCTCCTTCTCGTAGCCCATACGGCAGGCGAGCTGGTTGTAGAAGTTCTGCTTGCGGCTGCCCATGCCGCCCACGTACAGCGCGGTGTACGGACGGAAGATGTCGGCCAGCGCGTTGATGTCGTCGCCGAGCGCGAGAGGCACGGTCGGACAGACGTCGAAGCCCTCCATGGTCAGCCCGGCCTTCTCACGGCCCGCCCGCAGATGCCTGATCGCGGTGTCCTCAAGATGCTCGGCGGACGGGAAGATCAGCAGCGCGCCGTCGGCGATCTCGCCGGTCTGCTCCAGGTTCTTGGGACCGATCGCGGCGATGTAGAGCGGGATGTGCTCACGCTCAGGGTGCACGGTGAGCTTCAGCGGCTTGCCGGGACCGCCGGGCAGCGGCAGCGTCCAGTGCTCGCCTTCGTACGACAGCCGCTCGCGGGACATGGCCCTGCGGACGATCTCGACATACTCCCGGGTGCGGGCGAGCGGCTTGTCGAACTTCACGCCGTACCAGCCCTCGGAGACCTGGGGGCCCGAGACACCGAGGCCGAGCCGGAACCGGCCGCCGGAGAGGGAGTCGAGAGTGGCCGCGGTCATGGCGGTCATGGCGGGCTGACGGGCCGGGATCTGGAGGATCGCGGAGCCCACGTCGATGCTCTCCGTCTGCGCGGCGACCCAGCTCAGTACGGTCGGGGCGTCGGAGCCGTACGCCTCGGCGGCCCAGCAGACGTCATAGCCGAGCCGGTCGGCCTCCTGCGCGACCGCGAGGTTGTCGCCGTCCATCCCCGCGCCCCAGTACCCGAGATTGATGCCGAGCCGCATGGCCACTCCCTACTACTGATGAGTAACGTCCCTGTGCCGGGGACTCTAGCGCGCCGTACGGGCTTCCGTCAGCGGCGGGTTGTCCACAGGCTCTCTCCGCGTGGGGTCCTGGCCAGTAATCTCAGCAGCCATGGAGCAGAGGCATCTCGGCCGTACCGGCCTGCGTGTGTCCAGGATCGGGCTCGGCACCCTGACCTGGGGGCGGGACACCGACGAGCACGACGCCGCCGATCAGTTGAAGGCCTTCTGGGAGGCGGGCGGGACACTGGTCGACACGGCGGATGTGTACGGCGGAGGGGAGTCCGAATATCTGCTCGGGCAGTTGATCGAGCGGCTGGTGCCGCGCCGCGATCTGATCGTCGCGACGAAGGCCGGCAGTGTGCCCGATCCGTACCGGCGCTTCGACGGATCGCGCGGGCATCTGCTCGCCGCGCTCGACGCGTCGCTGGAGCGGCTCGGCACGGACTATGTGGATCTGTGGCAGATACACGCCTTTGACGACGAAACACCGCTGGAGGAGACGCTCCACGCCCTGGACATCGCGGTGAGCAGCGGCCGGGCCCGGTACGCGGGAGTGTCGAACTACTGCGGCTGGCAGCTCGCCAAGGCCGCCACCTGGCAGCTTGCCGCGCCCGGGATACGGACGCGGCTGGCCAGCACACAGATGGAGTACTCCCTGTTGCAGCGCGGTGTGGAGCGTGAGGTGCTGCCGGCCGCGCTGGATCTGGGCGTCGGGCTGCTGCCCTCGTCGCCGCTGGGCCGCGGTGTGCTCACCGGCAAGTACCGGCACACCACACCGCCGGACTCACGGGGCGCCTCGGAGCAGATGGCGCCGTTCGTCGAACCGTACTTGGACGAGGCGGCGAGCCGGATCGTGGACGCGGTCGCGACGGCCGCGGACGGGCTCGCCACGACACCGCTGGAGGTGGCGCTGGCCTGGGTCAGGGACCGCCCTGGCGTGGTGGCCCCGATCATCGGAGCGCGCAACGCGCAGCAGCTCACGGCGGCGCTGTCAGTGGAGAGCCTTAGTCTTCCTGACGAGATCTGCCAGGCGCTCGACGATGTGTCGGCGCCCGTGCACCGCTATCCCGACCAGGACTGGAGCACGCTGTGAGTACGGACCGCGACATCGCTGCCACGGAGGAGGCCGACGCCATGGCCGACACAGGCGAGCATCCCGCGGCCGAGGCGGGACCGTCCGCGAACGGTACGGACGCGGCGGGCGCCACGGCCTCGGCGGGCGCCGGGACCGGCGCGGAGGGGGCCGGGGAAGCTGCGGCCGGGGCCGACGGCACGGCGGAGACGGACGGTACGGAAGCCGACGCCGGCGGGGCTGCCGAAGCCGACGGCAAGGCGGCCGAGGGCGGGGCCGAAGTGTCCGAGGCCGCGGCCGAGTTGGCGGCGCAGCGGGAGCTGCGGGAGCGGATCGAGCGGCGGAAGGCGGAGAAGGGCGGGCCCATCGCGGCCGGTGCCAAGCTGAGCGGGCAGGCCGCCGATCTGCTCGCCGCCGTACGGGCCGTGGAGAGCGGCGCTCCGGTGGACCCGGCCCTGCTGGGCCCGCCCGCGCCCGTACGCACAGCCGCGCCCCCTGTGGCACCCGCGCGCTCGTCCGCGCCGGCTCCGGCGCCTCGGTCCGCGCCTCCGGGCGCCGCGCCGGAGGCCGTGTCCGACGTACGGGCCGTCCTCGCGGAGGGCGGCGCACCGGAGGCGCTCGCCGGGCAGGTCGCCGCCGTGCTCGGGAAGCGGGCCGCGGACGCGCTGCGGGAGGATCCCTGGCAGCTCCTCGCCGTGCCCGGCGTGCGGCCGGAGCAGGCCGACGGATTCGCGCGGGCGCTGCTCGGTGCGGCGTGCGGCCCTGGCGATGAGCGACGGGCCGCCGCGCTGGTCGGCTGGCTGCTGGAGCGGGCCGCGCTCCAGGGCCATACCGCCCTGGAGGCGTCGTCGGTGCGCCGCGCGCTGGCCGAGCACGCGGTGCCCGAGCCCGACGAAGCGGTGGAGCACGCCATCGCCGAAGGCGCCGTGCTGCTCTTCCAGGACGGCCTCGAAGAAGGCCTGGAGGGCGCGGAGACCGAGGACGGCGCGTCGCAGGAGCACGCGGACCCGGCCGCGGCGGCCGAGGCGGCGACGGCCGAGGCGGCGACGGCCGAGGCGGTCCCGGTCCTGCTGGGGCTCGATCGCTACGCCCTCGCCGAGGAGAGCCTCGCCGACGGACTCGCGCGGCTGGTCAAGACCGGTCCCGACGCCTCGTGGGAGGAGGCCGCGGCGGTCGCTCCCTCACCCTCGGCCGCCGAGCTGATCCGCGCGGCCTCCGGACACGGGCTCGTCCTGCACACCGGCGGTGAGGCGGCCCGCGCCGAGCCGGCCGCGCTGGCCGAGGCGGCCCGCGCCCTCGGGGTACGCGCGGTCCTCGCGGTCCACAGTGAGAACGGCCGCGGGAGGCTGGGCACGGAGGCGGTCACGGTCGCCGGGCTGCTCGCCGGTACGGAGGGCCCCGGGCGGGACGAGGACGGCCGGTTCGCTCTCGATCTCCTGGTGGTGCTGGACGCGCCGCAGCTCGATGTGGAGACGGCCGCGCTGCTCG
The DNA here is from genome assembly GCF_042732975.1 of Streptomyces sp. NPDC059743. Classification (NCBI taxonomy): domain Bacteria; kingdom Bacillati; phylum Actinomycetota; class Actinomycetes; order Kitasatosporales; family Streptomycetaceae; genus Streptomyces; species Streptomyces sp. NPDC059743. The sequence goes on from NZ_JBHWGS010000004.1 coordinate 332,412, forward strand.
TCGAATCGCTGCCGGACGGCGCCCGGCTGGTGCTCGGCGGGGATCCCGGAGTGCTGTGGTCGGCGGGCGCGGGCCGGGTGTTCGCCGATCTGCTGGCCGCCCGTGTGTGCCCGCAGATCGCGTCCCGTACGCCCGACCCGGGACCGGTCGGCGAGCTGGTCTCCGGCATCGGCATCGGCGAGCTGAACCAGGTGGAGGCACCGGGCAGGGAGGTCGTGATCGTTCCGGTGCGGGACGCGGGCGAGGCGGTGCACCGCACGGTCCAGTTGGTCGCCGAGTCGGTGCCGCGGGCCTTCGGGACGGCCGCCGGAGAGACACAGGTGATCACCGTGGGCCATGGCGGAGCGGCCGGCACGCGCGCGCTCAACGCGGCGCTCAAGCAGCGGCTCAACCCGGGCCCCGGCCGGTTCGGCGGCTTCGATCCGGGCGACAGGATCGCGTACGTACCCTCGCCCGGCAGGACGCTCCAGGGCGCCGTGGTCTCGGCGGACCAGGACGGGCTGCGGCTCGACTGCGAGGGCGGGGAGGTCACCGTGCCCAGGAAGCGTGTCGAGTCGGCCGTACGGCACGGCTGGGCGCTCACCGCGCACCAGGCGGCGGGTATGCGCTGGCCGGCCGCGGTCGTGGTGCTTCCCGGTGATGCCGCCCAAGGGCTGAGCCGCCCATGGGTCTACACGGCCTTCGGCCGGGGCGAGCGGCATCTCTCCGTGGTCCATGGTGTGGACCAGGCCCTGCCGCACGCGGTGGCCACGATCCCGTCCCAGCAGCGCACCACCCGGCTCCGCCCGCTGATCGAAGGCCTGCTGACGCCGACGGCCCAGCACCCGTAGCGCCAGGCGGCCCCCGGCCGGGCGACCGGGGGCCGGGCAGGACCGGGCCATGTGCCGGACCGAGGGCGACCGGGCAGGCCCGCGCTGGACGGGCCGGATCCCAGCCCTTCCAGCAGGGCGGACGCGGTGCGGGCCCACAGCGCCCTCACCCGCCGCCGACCGTCGGTCGGCGGCCGTCGGCGCCCTACAGCGACCTCGGCCGCCGCTCAGGCGTCCTGCTCCTCCAGGTCGTCCAGATCCGCGTCGAGATCGTCCTCGTCGAAGACCGCGCTCACATCGAAGCGGCAGACCACCTGCTGCGGATCGGCCTGGTCGAAGGGAGCGCTCAGCCACTCCCCCGGCTCGGGCAGATCGTCGGCCGCCGACACCCAGAGAGTCGAATCGCCCTCTTCGAGCCCGAATTCCTTGTGCCGGGACGCGATCTCGTCCGGTTCGTACTCGCCGAAGAGCACACCGAGAGCGGCATGCACACTGCTGCCCACCACACCACCGGTGCCGGTGCCGGTGTCACCGTCCACATCGGCGATGCGCTGTGCTTGTGCGAGCAGCCGCTGCGGCTCGACCACCGCGTAGTCGCGCCGGATCAGCACACTGAGGGCGTTCGGCTCCTCGGGACCCTTGTACGGCGGAAGCGAGTCGTCCGGATCCGGGATCTCGAAGGGGGTGACTTCGTCGTACCGGTTGTAGAGCCGCTCGTCATAGACCTCGGCCGCGACGGCGAGGGCGTTGAACGCGTCGGAGACCGCCGGATCGTCCTCACCCGTGCGGTGTTCGACCGCCGCCAGATGGCGGTCCAGGGCTACCTTGACCGCCTCGGCGGCGGCGCGTACCTCGGCAGCGGTGGGCTGCGCAGCATCAGACATAGTGCAGACGCTATCCGTACCGGGCCTCTGCCCGCACAATAGATGCGATGCCGGAATACGAATTTGTCGACGTGTACGTGCCGCGCGGGGTCTCCCGCAAGGAAGCGGCCCGTCTGCTCACCGACCATGCCGAGTACGGACACTGGGAATTGGACCGCCTGAGCCTGCACCGGGACGGCAGTCGCAGAGTGCGGCTGCGCCGGCGCATCATCCGCCAGGTGCGCGCCACCTGGTGAGTACGGCGGAACGGGCCCCGCTGACGCGAGGCCCGCCCGTGGTCCGTACCAAACCGCCGTACGCACCGTCCGTACGCGTCCGATTACGCGGCGGAGCGGGCGCGGCGGTAGATGAGGCTGCCCGCGATCAGCAGTCCCGCACCCACCGGAACGGCGATCCCGAGCGCACCCGCACCGGTCTGGGCGAGCGTCTCGGTGCCTTCGGGCCGTACGACCGTCTTCGGCTCCGGCGCGTTCGGCGACGGCGGGATCGCGCGCACCTGGACCGGCTTGCCCGGCTGACTCGGCTTGCCCGGGGTGACGGGCTTCTCGGGCCGCTCCGGCCTGGCCGGCGGGGCGACGGGCGCATCGTTGGCGCAGCCGTTACCCATGGTGGGGTTGAGCAGGCCGCCGATGGTGACACTGTTCCCGCAGGCGTTCACGGGGATGTCGATCGGCACCTGGATCGTATTGCCGGAGCCGACGCCGGGCGAGTTCGCGGAACCGCCCTCCGCGTGGGACCCACCGGCCGGCGCGGTGTGTGTGGCGCCGGGGTGCGATCCACCGTGCTGCGATCCGCCCTGGTTCGATCCGCCTTGGCTCGAACCGCCCTGATGCGATCCGCCGTGGTGCGGGCCACCGCCCTGCGGTGAGGTGTGCGAGCCGCCGCCGTGACCGCCGGACGACGGGCCGCGCCCATTGGCGCAGCCGTTGCCGAACGCCGGGTTGAGCACCCCGACGACATCCACGGTGTTCCCGCACACATTGACCGGTACATGCACCGGAACCTGCACATTGTTCCCGGACAGCACGCCCGGAGATTTCGCCGCGGTTCCCTCGGCTCCCGAGTCCGCGTGCGCGTGGCCGCCGCCGAGCGCGAGCACGCCGCCCGCCGCCGCCATGGTGATCAGGCCTTTGCGCGTGACCTGTCGCATTGCTTGGATCCCTGCCTTCTGCCTTCCGGGACTGCCCTGGGCATCGGTGCCGGGGCAGGATGCCCAGCGGCCCCGGAGTGCATGGCGCGCACTCCGGGGCCGCCCGGGCTCAGACCCTCACGGGTGAGAGATACGACGTCACTTGTTGATGCAGACGTTGCCGAAGGCGGGGTTCAGCAGCCCGATCACCGAGATCGTGTTGCCGCACACATTCACCGGCACGTGGATGGGGGCCTGGATGACATTGCCCGAGACCACACCGGGAGAGTTCACGGCGGCACCCTGGGCATCCGAGTCGGCGACGGCCATACCCGCACCCGCGAGCACCAGGCCACCGGTGACAGCCGCAGCGGCGACGATCTTCTTGATCATTATTTCCTCCTTGTTGGCAAGCGCGGCCCCAACCGCGGGCCGCAACACCTGTAACGAGGAGGAACCATTGGGGCTACGAGCGTATCGTCGCATTCACTCTTTTCAGTCAAATGCGCACGCGCTGGCGATTGTTGAGAGTCCTGTGCCGACTCCCGGCCGACTCTCCGCCGGCTGTTGTGTCAGCTCTGATCGATGAAACGGTCGAGTACGCGGACACCGAACTTCAGTCCGTCCACCGGCACTCGCTCGTCCACACCGTGGAACATCCCGGCGAAGTCCAGCTCCGGCGGAAGCTTGAGCGGCGCGAAACCGAAACCGCGGATCCCGAGATCGTCGAAGGACTTGGCGTCGGTGCCGCCGGAGAGCATGTACGGAACGGCCCGCGCGATCGGGTCCTCGGCCAGGAGCGCGCTCTGCATGGCGTCCACCAGACTTCCGTCGAAGCTGGTCTCCAGGGCCTTGTCGGAGTGCGCGTCCTCGCGCTTGACCCGAGGACCGAGGATCCGGTCGAGGTCGGCCAGGAACTCCTCCTCGTACCCGGGCAGGAAGCGCCCGTCGACATGGGCGGTGGCCTGGCCGGGGATCACATTCACCTTGTAGCCGGCGCCGAGCATGGTGGGAGCGGCGGAGTTGCGCAGGGTCGCGCCGATCATCTTCGCGATGCCGCCGAGCTTGGCGAGCGTGCCTTCCATGTCCTCCGGGTCGAGCGGGACGCCGAGCGCGTCGGACAGCTCGTCCAGGAAGGACCGTACGGTCTTGGTCATCCTCACCGGCCACTCATGGCGGCCGAGCCGGCCCACGGCCTCGCACAGCTCGGTGATGGCGTTGTCGGTATTGGTCATCGAGCCGTGCCCGGCGGTGCCCTCGACCGTCAGCCGCATCCAGTGCATGCCCTTCTGCGCCGTCTCGATCAGATACAGCCGCAGATTCTCGTTGACGGTGAAGGAGAAGCCGCCGACCTCGCTGATCGCCTCCGTGACGCCTTCGAAGAGACCGGGGTGGTTGTCGACGAGATACCGCGCGCCGTACGTACCGCCCGCCTCCTCGTCGGCGAGAAAGGCCAGCACGATGTCGCGCGGGGGCTTACGGCCGCTGCGCAGCCTGTCCCGTACGACGGCGAGCGTCATGGCGTCCATGTCCTTCATGTCGACCGCGCCACGGCCCCAGACACAGCCGTCCGCGATCTCGCCCGAGAACGGGTGGTGCGTCCAGTCGTCGGCGTTGGCGGGGACGACATCGGTGTGGCCGTGGATGAGCAGGGCGGGCCTGGAGGGATCCTCGCCCTCGATCCGGGCGACGGTCGAGGCACGGCCCTTGTGGGACTCGAAGATCTGCGGTTCGAGGCCCACCTCGGCGAGCTTCTCGGCGACATATTCGGCGGCGGCCCGCTCTCCCGGTCCGGAGTGGTCGCCGTAGTTGCTGGTGTCGATCCGGATCAGATCGCGGCAGAGGTCGACGACCTCGTCCTCGCCGGAGACGGTCCTGCCCGCGTTCGACTCACTCACGCTGCTCACTCCCACGGTCGGTGCTGGTGGTCCCCCACATACTCCCGCGTACGGCCCCCGCACCCCAAGGCGGTTCCCCGCCCGACATACGCCCGTCACACGGAGCGGCCGGCAACGGCCGTGATCGGGCACCGCCGATTGTTTGCTATGGTTTTCCACGTCGGAACGGCCCTGAGCCGCCCGACAGACACCTGGTCCGGGTGGCGGAATGGCAGACGCGCTAGCTTGAGGTGCTAGTGCCCTTTATCGGGCGTGGGGGTTCAAGTCCCCCCTCGGACACAAACCATTACCCCACGGGGTGATGTGGAAGCAGTGACCAGGTCCGGACAGAGGCTCGCCTCTGTCCGGACCAGGTGTTTTCCGGGGTGGTAGATGCCCTGTATGCCGAGGCTGCGATAGACGGCGGCCTTCTCCTGCGGCGTGGCACCGTGGACCGCGCCGGCGATGTCGCCGAGGCCGGTGATAAGTGCCTTATCGTCCCGACAGCCAAGCTGACCGGTGGCGCCACCCCGGACGCCGACCTGATCAGCACCTTCGAGGGCTCTCGCGAGACGGCCCCGGTCAGGCCGCCCGCCATGTAGCAGCCGCCCACATGGACCTGCACCGGGCTCCGCTGAGCCGGCGGCCGCCCGCCTACGGCGGCGGGTGCTTTGGTTTGATCAGGCAGGTGCCACGGACGTCGACAGGCGAGGGTATGTGTCCGGGAACTTCGCCGTCACGACAGGGCTGGCCGCATGTTGACTTCACGGACTGCTCAACGCCCACCACGACCCACAAGACCATCAGCCAGTAACCAGGCCACAAGATCACCGGCGAACTCCTTTAGCAACAAGCAGTAACAAGCACAGGGGCCCTGTAAGCCATGCCGTCGGCCCCGGGAACGGCAGCCAAATCCTTTGGCCGTTCCGGTGTTATCAAGCCAATGCATTCCGAGCTGACAAATGGCGGGAATGCGTCCACACATATACAGGCCACAACGGCAGCGATCGGGACTGGGCAAGTGACCGTATTCCTTCTTGTTCGGAGCCACCGGAACGTACAGGATTCCGTGTTACGTGAGACCGCCGTTCCCCCGCATGGGGGCGGCGGCTACTGTTCAGGAAGGATCACCATGAGAAATTGGATCGGTCTCGCTTCCCTGACATTTCTGGCCGCAGCACTGACCGCACCCCCAGCCCTGGCCCAGGGCACCGGCATCGGTGAACCGCCCAACTGGAATCCCAGTGGAGCAGCAACCTGTTCCTCCCACTCCCACAGGGACATCGACCCCGGCGGCGGCAACACGGTCAGCACCAATACGCTGCGCCGCAGCGGCCCCCACGACACCTGCGGCAGCAATCCCGTCGGCAGCAGGCCAGTTGATTATCACTGCTACACGGTCAACGAGGTCGGAAACACCTGGACCTGGGTGACGGTTCGCGCGAGCGGAGCCCAGGGCTGGGTGTACGACGGCAACCTCGACAATGGCGGCAGCCTTTACGTGTGCTGAGCCGATGTCATGTCTGCTGAGTGAGCCATCAAGGGAAACGGGGGGGCCCGCTGGAATCATCCGGCGAGCCCCCCTGCCAGCAAAAATTCGGGAAGACGCTTAAAAGATCCCTTTCACGGTCACTGGAGACCTGATTTACGAGCGCCGGTCCTGGTGCCTAAATGGCGGCCCTGGAGGCATCGGTGCGGCAGGCGTAGGAGTTGCACAGCGACGGCGAGGGCACCATTCACGAGATGCCGGAAAAGAAGACCATGGCGAAGAAGAAGACCGCGAACAGGACGAGCGGCCGAAAGCGCGCCTTACGAGCTCGTGCATGGTTGGTGGTGGCGCGTCGGGATCTTGATCGTTAATCATGGTTTTCGTGGTGGGGATCAGGGCACGTGCAGCGATCATTCGAAGTCAGCAGATCACGGGGCTGACGCCCGAGGTGCTCGCTGAACTCATCACGGAGATAGGTCCGTTGTGGCACGAGCGGCACCAGGCCGCGCTCGCGGCCCGTGCCAGGAAGCGGCCCGTGGGTGGCGGAGCGAAGCACAAATTGGTCTTCATCGACCGGCTGCTGGCGCCGCTCGTCGCCCGGCGGCCGGGCGCAAGGACCGGAAGAGGTTCATCTCCAGGAAGAACAAGCAGAACGCCGTGAAATCCATGGTTGTCACGGACGCCGAGGGACGGCTGTGTTCTGCAGCCCGGCCGTGCCGGCCGGCACCGCGGACATCACCCATGCCCGTCGGCTGGGCCTCGTCAGGCTGCTGGCCGACGGGCCCGCTATGGAGGTCCTCGCCCACGCCGGATATCAGGGGCTGGGAGCGCAAACCGGCGGCCGCGTGGTGACGCCGCCGCATCGCAAGTTCAAGAAGAACGCGCCGGACTGGTACGAGGAGATCCACGAACAGCGGCGCAAGGCGCACTCCTCACGCCGTATCCGCGTCGAGCACGGCATCGGCCACTTGAAGAACTGGCGGCCCTCTCGCGCCATCACGGCCGACACGAGCACATGAGTGACATCATCCGAGCCATCGCCGGGCTGCTCTCCCACCAACAGACAGGCACCCAGGACAGCGGTACGCGAACCTGAACACAACACCCCGTCCGCGGCCCTCGACGCGCCACCACCAACCATGCACGAGCTCGTAAGGGCTGTCCCGTAACTGGTCCTGATGGCGCGTAGTTACCCAGGGGTTCAGAGAGTGTGCAGCCGTTCGCCGGGCTCTGGAATGCGGGGCGGAACGTACCCGTCATCATCCTTGGGGTCGCCGGCGTGCGGACCACGATGCAGGTCGTCAGGGAGGAAGAGAACGCGGGCTACGTTCGCATCGGGGCCGAGGCCCGTCCAGGTGTCGCCGTCTGCCACCTGGTGTGTGTCGTAGGCAGAGAGCGCTTCGTTCAAGACGAGGGTGCTGCAGATCAGCACGACGTCCGCAGCGTCTACCGCGCACACCGGAATTTCCACTGAAACGACCGGCAGAGGTCCCGTCTGAGTCGCGCTATAGGTGAAGTGCAGCCAGTCCGTGCCCTCGGAGGTCTGGGGGTGCGGTCGCACCTCCCAACCAGTGATCCGGGCGGTCAGGGGGTACGTCTGGTCGCCGCGTACCACGGTGACGTCGACCGCCGCAGGGCCTGGTTCCGGTGCCGCCTGCTCTCCCTGGGCGATACAGCCCGTGAGGGCGGTAGTCGTGCAAGTCACCATCGCGGCCCACACTGCCACTTTGATACGGCATCGGGTTCGCCGGTCCACCCCGCCCCCCTTTGTCGTCCGTGCGCTTCCGGTCGCGCATTCCAGATCACGACGTGGTTCACGGCGGCCTGGTTCCGTGCTGAGAACCGCCCTGCTGGTCCCGAGTGGGATGATCTTGATGTGGCTGGTGTGATCACGGCGTCGGAGCCCTCTTGGACAGCCCCCTTTCACCGGGCCGAGTTCACGTCAGTTCGACAAGCTGATCGTCGTCACGGTCGACGCCGGCGGCACCCGCACACCGGGCATTGCCTCCGACGGCCCGCACTTGGCGGCTGGATACGCCGAAGCCCCCTCACCGTCCGGGAGGGGGCTTCGGCGTTGCCGTTCAGCAGGAGGCCGGCGGGATGCTCTGCTCGTACTGGAAGACGTTGCGGGGGTCGTACTTCTGCTTGATCTGGCGCAGGCGGTCGAAGTTGCCGTCCCAGTAGGCGGTTTCCCAGTCCTGCATGCCGATGTTGGGGACGTTGACGTAAGCACCGTCTACGTAAGGCCGCAGTGCCTGGCTGAACTCCGCGATCCACGCCTGGGCCTGTGCGGTCAGTTCGTCGCCGCTGCCCGGCACACCGCGCTTGCCCCAGCCCGCGCCCGGCTCGGAGTAGAACAGCGCGTCGCGGTGCGGGAACGACGTGCCGCCACGCGGAGCCTTCCTGACCGCACCGCCGAACGCCTGGGTGAAGAAGTTGCTGTCGTCCGTCGGCGCGTCCCGCATGAACGACGCGATCACGCTGATCGCCTCGTCCGGGAACGGCTTCTTCGTGAACTGGGAGAAGAACTTCCAGTTCGCCGGCTCGTCCTCGGTCGGGGTCTGGAAACTCGCGTACACATCGCCCCAGTTGCCGACCTGCGTGGTGACCTCGGGACGGCCGATCGAGAGGATCGGTGCCAGCAGCTTCTTCGCCTCCGCGGGCGTTCCCTCCGCCAGGACCGCGAACAGCAGGATCCGGTTCGGGTGGATCTCCAGTTGGGTGCCCATGCGGTTGTCGGTGACCGGGGCCGTACGCTGCCAGGCGTCGAACACCCTGTGCAGGTCTCCGAGCCCGTCCCACGTGGCCGTCAGATAGGTGACGCTCTTGAGCGGGGCCACCTTGTAGGTGAGCGAGGTGACGATCCCGAAGTTGCCGTTGCCCGCGCCGCGAAGTGCCCACAGCAGGTCGGAGTTGTGATCCAGATCCGTCTTGATCACCTTGGCGCACACGGCGCCCTCCGGCACGACGACCTCGGCGCCGATCAGGCTGTCGCAGGCCATGCCGAGATAGCGGGTGAGGAAACCCAGGCCGCCGCCGAGGGTGGCACCGGCGAGGCCCACGGTGCCCTCCGTGCCTGTCGTCACCGCGAAGTTCTTCTTCGCGAGCGTCGTCACCGCTTCCAACTGGTTGAGGCCGGCGCCCACAGTGGCCGTACGGGCCTGGGCGTTGATGTGCGCCGACTTCAGCTCACTGATGTCGATCACGATGCCGTTGTCGACATTCGACCAGCCCTCGAGACTGTGGCGGCCACTGCGCACCCGCAGCGCGACGTTGTGCTGCCGCGCCCACGTGAGGGCGTTGACGACGTCCTGGGTGTTCTGGGCGAAGACGATGACCAGCGGATAGTGCACGAACAACTCGTCCCAGCCCTGGCTGGCGTCCGCGTAGTTCGGGTCGTTCGGGCGGACGATGCGCCCGGTCAGCCTCGCCGGCGCACACGTCGCACCCTCCGCCCCGACACCCTCAGCCCCGGCATTCACGGCGCTCGCGGCTGAGACCTCGGTGGGCTCGACACCCGAGACGACGACCGCGCCGGCGCCGGCAGCCGCCGTCGCCTTGAGCACTCTGCGACGGGAAAAGTCGTTCATAGTCCGTGTCCTCTCGACTGCCACCCGACTCGAATCACCCCCTTATGGGCGATTTGCGCGAAGCGGACAGTAGCAAGAGTGGCTACTGAGGGCTGTCCCGACACGCACGAGAAGACGGCCTTGAGAGCGCGACATCGTGCTCGTGCGGAAGCAGCGACCAGGTCCGGACAGAGGTTCGCCTCTGTCCGGACCTGGTTTTCCGGGGTTGGGTTTCCGCGTGGTTCAGTGGGCGGGGTAGAAGGCGTTGACCTCGGAGAGGACTTGCCGGGGTGCTTCGCTGAGGAGCCAGTGTCCGGCGCCGGGGATGTCGGTTCCGGTGGCTGCGGGGGCTGTGTCCTGTACGGCGGACAGGAGCAGAGGCGCGAAGCCGTCCTGGGTGAGGAGGCGGACCGGGATGGTCAGCGGTGTGGCTTGCAGGCGGGTGTTGTCGGCCTGGTCCTGGGTCCAGGTGCGGTACAGCTCGAAGCCGGCGTGGAGGACCTGGGGGCGGGAGTAGACCCGGGTGTACTCGGCGATCTCGTTGTCGGGGACAGGCCGGGGGGTGTGGGACTGGGTCGGGTAGAAGTAGGTGAGGAAGGTCTTGACCCGGCCGGTGACCAGATCCTCGGCCAGCGGCTGCTGGAGGTTGAAGGAGAAGTGCCACTCCAGCGGCTGGATGTCGGAGAACTTCAGGTTCTTGCCGACGAGGGGGAAGTCCATCAGAAACAGCCCCGCTGCCTGCTGTCGGTACTGGGCGGCGAGGGCATAGGCGACGCCGACGCCGAAGTCATGGGCGATGAACCGTACGCCCTGTCGGTGGCCGATCTTGTCGAGCAGCAGGTGGGTGTAGGTGGCGAGCGTCTGCTTGGTGTAGGAGGGCGGATTGCCGGTGGAGTCACCGAGGCCGGGCAGGTCGACAGCGATGACGGTACGGCCGGGCAGCAGCGAGGGCATGATGCCGCGGAACTCGTACCAGCTCTCGGGCCAGCCGTGCAGCAGGGCGGTGGTCCGGGGTCCGTGGCCGCCGATGACGTAGTGCATCTGTACGCCGTTGACGGTGGTGAAGCAGTGCCGGAAGTTCTTGTTGAACGCGGTGTCGCGCTTGGTGGCGGCGTCGTATCCCGGACTGAGTGGCTTTTCCGGGTCAACGCAGGCGGGTGCCTGGGAGCCCGGTGCCTGGGAGGTCGGTGTGTGGGAGGCGGAGGTCGGCGCGGTGGCCCGAGCCGGGACGGTGGCCGACGCGCCGAGTGTGGCCCCGACAAGGGAGGCCGTGCTCAGCAGGACGGCGGTGAGGAGCAGGAGGAGCCGGTGGCGGCTTGGGCGCCGGAGAGCTGATGGGCCGGTGGGCACGGGAGTCCTTCGCGTGTGGGATGTGGGGGGGGGTGGGTTGCTGGGGTGACGGGGTGGTGGGGTGGTGGATCGCCGGTGCGGCAGGCCCGCCGGCGTCGGGCTGGTCGGGTCAGTGGGTCATCGGGTCAGGGGAGCCAGTTCGCGCCATTGGGTGCGCGGGAAGCCGCCGTTGGCGGTGAGGACGTGGAGGGCGACGTGGTCGGCGCCCGCGTCGTGGTGTGCTTGGACGCGTCGGGCGATGGCCTCGGTGTCGCCCCAGGCGACGACGCTGTCGATGAGGTGGTCGCTGCCGCCGTCGGCGAGATCGGTGTCCGTGAAGCCCTGGCGGCGCAGGCTGCGGGCGTAGTGGGCCATGCCGATGAACGGGCCGAGGAATCCGCGCGCGGTGGCCCGGGCCGTGTCGGGGTTCGTGTCCAGGACGACTGCCTGGTACGGCGCGAGGGCGGCGGCCGGGCCGAGCAACTGCCGTGTGGCGGCCGTCGATTCTGGCGTGACCAGGAAGGTGTGGGTGCCCGCTGTGCGGCGCGCGGCCAGGTCGAGGAGTCTGGGGCCTAGGGCGTGTTCCAGAAGTAGCGTCGTCCGCCCGCAGGGCGGGCCTCGCGGCGTCCGGTGCGTGCGATCGCAAGGCGGAGGATCGCCCGTGTACTGGACGTACTCGGGCGACTCCGACAACGCAGCGAGCGTGCGTGCCGGACGTCGCGAGGCAGACGGGACTTCTGAAACACGCCCTAGTGCCGCCAGGATCCGTTCGCCTGCGGGCAAGGGCGTTGCGGAGGCGTCGAGTTGGTCGAGATAGTCGTTCATGTCGGCGACCGGGCGGAAGGGGCGGCCGGCCTGCTGGGCGACGACGGGATCGCTCACGCCGAGGCCGGTGATCAGCCGCCGGTCGTAGGTCTGCTGGAGCCGGTGGTGACCGGCGGCTGTCTCCTCGGCGTCGTGCCGCCAGATGCTCAGGATGCCGGTGGCCACGGTCAGGATGCGAGTGGCCCGCAGCAGCCGTTCGCTGTCGCCGATGATGTCGCCTCCGCCCAGGCCGGGGATCCACAAGGCTCCCCAGCCCAGTTCGTCGAGCTCGGCGGCCCGCTCGCTGATCTCACCGGGGTCGCCGAGCCGCAGCTCCACGCTCCAGATTCCTACGCGTCCCACGTTCATGCCGCATGCTCCTGACCGCGCCTGTACGCCGTTGTCTGTCGGAGGGGTGTGTCAGAGGGGTTCTGTCGGAGGGGTTCTGTCGGAGGGGTGTCGAGTGGTGCCGGGCCGGTGCCGGCGCGCCCGCTGCCGCCGAACGCACCGGCACCGCCCGAAAAGGGCGGAACCTGACTGAGGGTCAGATCTGGTTGAGGCCGCCGTCGACGTAGAGATTGGCTCCGGTGATGAAGCTGCTCTGATCGGTGGAGAGGAAGAGGATCGCGTTGGCGATCTCGTCGGGGCGGCCCATCCGACCCAGGGGCACCTGGCCGGCGAGGAAGCCCTTCAGGCCGGCCGCCTGCTCCTCGTCGGGGGCCAGGCCGGCGATTCCGGGGGTGTCGATCGGCCCGGGAGTGACGGCGTTGACCCGGATCCCGCGCCCCTTGAGCTCGTTGGCCCATGTGCGGGCGAAGGAGCGGACGGCGGCCTTGGAGGCCGCGTAGACGCCGAACGCCTCGGTGCCGGTCGTGGCGGTGGTCGAGCCGGGCACGATGACCGAAGCGCCGTCGTTGAGCAGTGGCAGCGCCTTCTGCACGGTGAACAGCAGACCCCGGACGTTGATGTTGAACGTCTGGTCGAAGTGGTCCTCGGTGACCTGCTCCAGTGTGGTGAACGAGCCGCCGCCGGCATTCGCGAACAGCACATCGATCCTGCGGCCCTGGCCGCGCACCGTCTCGTAGAGCCGGTCGAGGTCTCCCAGCACCGATACGTCCCCCTGGACCCCGGTCGCGTTGGCACCGATGGTCTCCACAGCGGCGTCCAGCTCGGGCTTGCGCCGCCCGGTGATGAACACGTGCGCGCCCTCGGACGCCAGACGGACCGCGGTCGCCAGGCCGATGCCGGTGGTGCCGCCGGTGACGACGGCGGTCCTGCCTTCGAGCTGTCCCATGGAAATTCCTTCTCCTCATCGCCGGAACCGGGCATGGCGTAGCCAGGCCGATCCTCTGGCTGATCTGGTAAAACTTACGCACCGATCGGTACTGAAGTGGACGGTAGCACGACCTCGCCCCACTTGAGTACCGGTCGGTACCGATGTGGGTATACTGGTGTTTATGGACAGCAAGCAGAAGTCAGTGATGGGCCGGCCGCGGGGCTTCGACGCCGACAAGGCGCTGGACCGCGCGCTGATGGTGTTCTGGGAGCAGGGCTACGAGGGCGCCACGCTGACCGACCTGACCAAGGCCATGGGCATCACCCGTACGAGCATGTACGCGGCCTACGGCAACAAGGAGGAGCTCTTCCACAAGGCCCTGGACCGCTACACGCAGGGCCCGGCGAGCTATGTGGCCAAGGCGCTGGAGGAACCGACCGCACAGGCGGTGGCGGAGGCACTTCTCCATGGGGCGGTCCACGCGACGACCCGCCCGGACCGCCCGGCGGGATGCATGGGCGTGCAGGGCGCGCTGGCCGCCGGCGAACCGGCGCACAGCGCCCGTGACGCACTGATCGCCTGGCGCCAGGACGGCGGGAAGGCCGTCCGCGAACGCTTCGAACAGGCCAAGGCCGGCGGCGACCTGCCCCCGGACGCCGACCCGGCCCACCTCGCGCGCTACGTGACCACGTTCGCGTACGGCATCTCCGTACAGGCGGCCGGCGGCGTCTGCCGCGAGGACCTCCAGCAGATCGCCGACACCGCACTGCTGAACTGGCCCCCGGTATCGCCCGGTTGACCCACGGCGGCCCGCACGATGACGGACGCATTGTGTACCGATGAGTACTGATGTGTGTATCGTGTGGCCATGGGTACCGACACGCAGTCACCGATCGGTCGGCCGCGCGGTTTCGACTCCGAGCGGGCGCTGGAGCGCGCCATGCTGGTCTTCTGGCGGCACGGCTTCGAGGGCGCCACGCTGACCGGCCTGACCAACGCCATGGGGATCAGCCGGACCAGCATGTACGCGGCCTACGGCAACAAGCGCCGGCTCTTCGAACTCGCGCTGGTCCGGTACGCCGAGACCGTCATGGCCTACGCGGGCCGCGCCCTCGCCGCGCCGGCCGCGCGTCAGGTCGCCGAGACCTTCCTTCGGGAGAACGTGGTGGCCGTCACCGCCCGGGACCGTCCGCTCGGCTGTTTCTCCCTCCAGGGCGGTCTGGCCTGCGGACCGGACAACGCCGACGTCTCCCTCACTCTCGCCCGCTCTCGCCAGGCCGGGGAACGCGCCATGAGCGAGAGGTTCCACCGGGCCGCCCGGGAAGGCGACCTCGCCCCCGGAACCAGGCCCGACGACCTCGCCCGCTTCATCATGGTCCTCTCCGAAGGACTGGCCGTACACGCCGCGGCCGGCTCCACCCCCGAGGACCTCACCCGAGTCGTCGACATCGCCCTGCGTGCCCTGCCCGAGGACGCATCCCGGCGGACCGGTCGCCCGGCGAGCCGGTGACCGGATCCATGAACCCGCCCTCCAGCCTCGGACAGCGGCTCAGCCACGCTCGCGAGCGCGGCTTCGTGGGCCGCGCCCAGGAACTGGACCAGTTCGGCTCGGCCCTGGACGGTAAACCGGATTCCTTCGCCGTACTGTTCGTCCACGGACCGGGAGGAATCGGCAAATCCAGCCTGCTGCGGAGGTTCGCCGGCCTGGCGCGCTCAGCAGGGCGGACCCTCATCCGGATCGACGGGCGTTCCCTGGGCCTGTCCCCGGAGAGCATCGAAGCCGAGGCGGCAGCGGCTTTCGATGACGAACGGCCCGTCCTGCTGATCGACACCTTCAAGCAGTGCCAGGGCCTGGAGACGTGGCTGCGGGAGAACTTCCTGCCCCGGTTGCCAGCCGAGGCCCTCGTCGTGATCGCGGGCAGACAGCCGCCCGAGCCGCCCGGCCTCCCTTGGCAGGCCGATCCCGGATGGGCACAGGCACTGCACGTGATCGCCCTGCGCAACCTGCCGCCCTCGGACGCGACCGCGCTGCTGACGTCGCGACAGGTGCCGCCCCCACTGCACTCCGCGCTCATCGGATTCGCGGGCGGCCATCCCCTCGCGCTGTCCCTCGCCGCGGAGGTCGCGGTCAAGAACCGGACGAACACCCTGAACTGGCAGCCACCCGAGGACATCTACGCCACCCTGCTGGAACACCTCGTCGACGAAGTGCCCTCGCCGGCCCACCGCAACGCCCTGGAAATCTGCGCCCACGCCCACACCACGACCGTGGATCTGCTTCGCGGCCCTGCCCGGTGAGGACGCGGACACCCTGTTCCGGTGACTGCGCGCTCTCCCCTTCACCGAGACCGGCCCGCACGGCATCCCGCGACCGGGCCCGCCCTCCTGCCTGCCATGGCGGCCATGAATCACTCGCACCGCTTCAGCGGTGTCCTGCCCCGCTACTTGTCCGGGCAGCGGAACCACAACGTGTACAAACAGCCGTACCGGCCACCACGACGGAAGAACTGGACCTGCTCCGGTTCCGGGAACTGGCCGACCACGCCGCCGGAGAACGACCGGAAACGGGCCGGAGCACCGAACCGTTGAGCAGGTCCTGAAGGGCCGACCGGCCACCGCCGAGGCCGATCCGTCCCAGCCCGTGGACACCACAAGCGGCATCGAAGCGGAGCGGCACCCGAAGCATCTGCACGAACAGACCGCCCTCTACCGCAGCCTGCCGGCCGGACGGCGCGTCCTTGTCGTGCTCGACAGCGCCCGCGACACCCGCCAGATACGGCCGCTCCTCCCCGGCAGCCCCGGATGCCTCGTCCTCATCACCAGCCGCAACCGGATGACCAGCCTGAATGCCCGTGACGGCGCCCAACTGCTCAGCCTGGGTGCCCTCTCCGTATCCGACGCACGCCAAGCCCTCCCTCTCCGCCTGGGAGAACACCGGATCGCGGCCGAGCGCGGGGCCATTCGGGTTCGGGGTCAGGGCAGGGTGAGGATGCGGGGGCCGTTCTGGGTGATGGCGATGGTGTGTTCGATGTGGGCGGCGCGGCTGCCGTCGATTGTGCGCAGGGTCCATCCGTCGGGGTCGGTGCGGTAGTCGTTGTGTCCTCCGGCCATGAGCATGGGCTCGATGGCGAGGGTGAGGCCGTGACGCAGAGGGAAGCCGCGGCCGGGTCGTCCGTGGTTGGAGACGTGGGGGTCTTCGTGCATCTGGCGGCCGATGCCGTGGCCGCCGAAGTCGGTCGGCATGCCGCAGCCGGCGGTGCGGGCGACGGTGCTGATGGCGTGGGAGATGTCTCCGATGCGGTGGCCGACGGTGGCGGCGGCGATGCCGGCGTCCAGTGCCTGCTGGGTGGCGGCGATGAGTTCGAGGTCGGCGGGACGGGGGGTGCCGACGGTGAAGCTGATCGCGGCGTCGCCGGTCCAGCCGTCGAGTTCGGCTCCGCAGTCGATGCTGACCAGGTCGCCGTCGCGCAGGCGGTAGTCGTCGGGGATGCCGTGTACGAGGGCGTCGTTGACGGAGGCGCAGATGACCGCCGGGAAGGGGGTGGGGGCGAAGGAGGGCTGGTAGCCCAGGAACGGAGAACGCGCCCCGGCCTTGGCCAGGACGGTGCGGGCGGCTTCGTCGAGCTCGCGCAGGCGGATCCCCACGGCTGCCGACCGGCGGGCGGCTGCGAGGGCCTCGGCCACGACGCGTCCGGCTTCACGCATCGCCTCCAGTGCCGTGTCGGTCTTGATCTCCACCATGTGTCGTGACTCCCTGCGATGCGGCTACCCAATACTTATACCGGTATTAGTATCACAGGCATGGGGAGAGTCCCTTTGAGCCCGCAAGAGCGGCAACGCGGAGAGCGGTTCGGGGCCCTGCTCCGCGAGGTCCGCAGTGACCGCGGTGACCGCGGTGACCGCGGTGACCGCGTCATGGTGGTCGAACACCAGGTGGCCCCGCCCGCGCCTACTATGGCTCTGCGTACTCGGTGGCGGAAGGAAGAGAGGAAGACAAGGGCCATGCGGCGGCTGGGGCATCTTGAGGCGGAGATCATGGACCGCCTGTGGACATGGGACCGTCCGGCCACGGTGCGCGAGATCGTCGACGACATCAATGAGACCCGGCCCGTGGCGTACACCACGGTGATGACCGTCACCAACATCCTGTTCACCAAGGGCTTGTTGCTGCGCGACAACCGACAGGGACGAGCCTGGCTGTACCGACCGGCGCGTAGCCGGGAGGCGTACGCCGCCGCGCTGATGGAAGACGGACTGGGAATCAGCCGCGACCGCCCGGCGGCACTGATGCACTTCGTGGAGAACATGACCGCCGAGGAGATCGACGCCCTCCGCAAGGCGCTGCGGAGCGTGGGACGACAGGCCAAGCCGTGAACACGGTTCCCGCGCTGATCGGTTACGCGGTGGTGGTCGGCGTGGTCGTGCCTCCGTTGCTGCTGCGCAGTGCCTGGCCCCACCGGATTCCTGTGCTGGGAGCGGTGGTGTGGCACGCGCTGGCGGTCTCGTTCTCGACCGCGGTCGCGCTCGCCGCGGTCGGCCTGGCCGTACCGACCGAGCACCTGCACGCGGGACTCGTGGGCGTCCTGCACTCCTGCGGTCTGCACCTGGGCACGGGCCGGCCCGATCCCGGTACGGCGGACCTACTCGCCATCGCACTGCCGAGCGCCGTCTTCTCGGTGCTGGCCGCGAGCTTCACGTTCCACCTCGTACGCGCACGACGCCTGCGGAACCGGCACAGGGACACCGTGGATCTGGTGGGCCGTCACTCGGCACGGTTGCGCGCCACCGTACTGCCGTACGACAGGCCCGCCGCCTACTGCCTGCCGGGACGCCGCCCTCGGATCGTCATCAGCGACGCCGCACTCCGTGAGCTGTCGCCGGAACAGCTCGACGCCGTTCTGGAGCACGAGCGTGCCCATATCGCGGGCCGTCACCATCTGGCGCTGGCGGCCATGGAGGCGTTCCGCTCCGTCTTCCGCTGCCTTCCGCTGGCCCGCCTGGGCAAGGAACAGACCGCGCTTCTGCTGGAGATGGCCGCGGACGACCGAGCGCTGCGCAGCCACTCGCACGAGGTACTCGCCACCGCGATGTACGAAATGGCGGCGGCCAGTGTGCCGAGCGGAGCGCTCGCACTGGGCGGCGGGAACGTCGCGGTCCGTATGAAGCGGATCCTGATCCCCCGCAGGGCACCGCACCCCGCCGTCTCGGGGACGATCGCCGCGGTGGCCACGGTGGTTCCGGTACTGCCTTTGCTGGTCGCCTGCTCTCCCGGTCTCGGCTGACCTGCGTTCCCAGGGCCCCGGTCAGCCGTCCAGCCGTCCAGCCGTCCAGCCGTCCAGCCGTCCAGCCGTCCAGCCAATGCGTACGCCCCACATGAACGGCATACCGCTCCGGGCGATCGACTCGTAACGCACCTGGGCACCCGGCTTCGGCGAGTGGAGGATCTGCCCGTTCCCGGCGTAGAAACCGACATGGCTCAGATCGGTGCGCATGATGATGAGGTCGCCGGGCTTGAGCGCGCTCAGGGAGTTGATCCGGGTGCCGACGTTCGCCTGGTCCTGCGACGTACGGGGAATCGACACTCCCGCCTGCTGGAACGACCAGGAGGTCAGCCCACTGCAGTCGAAGGAGTTCGGTCCCGTCGCGCCCCATACGTACGGCATTCCGACCCGGCTCTTGGCCGCCTCGAAGGCTGCGGCGGCCCGCTGGGAGGCGCTGGCCTCGTTGCCCAGCTGCACCCGCTCGCTGGACCGGTTGGCGCGCTCCTCCTCGGCGGACCGTTCGGCCCGTTCCTCGGCCGTGAGGGTGTTGAGAAGCCGTTGCGCCTTCGCGAGCTTGCCCTGGATCTCCTTCTTCCTGTCCCCGAGTTCCTCGCGGGTCTCCTGAAGGTCCTTCAGCTTCTCCGAAGCCTGACTGCGCTGTTGCTGGAGATCCCGCTGCTGGGACTGGTACTGCTGGAGCGCGGTGATCTGCCGGGCGCTCAACTGGTCGAGCGCGGAAGCGTTGTCGAGGTAGCCGTCCGGATCGGCGGAGAGCAGGAGCTGTACGGACGGGTCGAGCCCGCCGCTCCGGTACTGGGCCGCGGCTATCGAACCGAGTTGGGTCCGCAGGTCGTTGAGATCGCTCTGCTTACGCGCGGCGGTGTCCTGTAGATCATCCACCTGCTTCTGCAGGACACCGGCTTTCTCCTTCGCCCCGTTGTACTTCTCGGTGGCCTGTGTGGCCTCCTCGTACAGCCGGTCGATCTGCGCCTGGACACCCTTCTTGTTGGGGTCCGGCAGCGGATCGGCCGAAGCCGACTGTGCCGTCATGGCGACGGCCGCGGCGGCCGTCGCCGTGACAACGGCCGTGTAGGCCTGGCTGGTCTGCTTGGGACGACGGTGGGACGCCACTGCGGCGGTCTCCTTCTGATCGATCGCGCGAAGGTTCGTTCGTTCGTTCACACTATAGAACTTAGTTCTTTAGTAACAAGGCGAGTGACCTGCCAGTGCAGTGGTGCGACTCCTGGGGGCCAGATTCCTTTGTTCTCAGTAGTCCTGACCCCTGTTCATGTTGTGTTCGGTTTGTTCTTCGAGACTCGGCCGTCGCCCCCGGCGTTTGTCAACGAGAGGCTTCACCATGACGGACAAGAACATCCAAGATCCCGAGCAGGCGGCGATCTCGCGGCGTCGGCTGGTCAAGTACGCGGGTGTGGGGGCGACGTTGGCCGCCGCGAGCCCGCTGGTGGCGGCCGGTACGGCGTACGCCCATGACGATGACGACCGCAAGCAGGAGAAGTCCGGCGATTCCGGCAAGCGGGTGTGGCGTGCCGGTGATCACCATGTGCACTCGGAGTACAGCGGTGAGTTCGACACGTCGACGAATCCGCCGACGTTCCACAAGGGCGCCGACGCGGTCTACCCGATCGTCACCAACGCGATCATGGCCAAGAACTTCGGTCTCACCTGGGTGATGTGCACCGACCACGGCGGTCCGACGCACTCCAAGGTCAACCTTGAGCAGGCCTACCCCGACCTGCTGCGCTCCCGTGTGCTCGTACCCGAGGTACTCCAGTTCTGGGGAATGGAGTTCGACGCCCCGGCACTGGACCACCACACGCTGATGATTCCTCACCACAGCGACGAGGCGCAGCAGCTCTTCGAGCTGGAGAGCCGCTTCGCCAAGAACGATCCCTTCCCCGCCGATCGTGGCCGTGACACCGAGGCCAAGATGATCGAGTTCCTGAAGGCCGCGAAGGACATGCGCCGCAAGCCGCTGGTGATCGCCCACCACGCCTCGCGGTCGGCGACCGGCCTCGGTGTGTACGGGCAGGACACCCCGCGCGAGTTCCGCAACGGCAACAACATCGCGCCGGAGATCTACGTCGGCTTCGAGGGCGCGCCCGGTCACCAGGCCGGTCCTCTCAACGGAGGCGCGCGCGGCGGCTACGGCAACTACCCGACCCACGGCGGCTTCGACCAGATGACGGCCCGTGTCGGCGGCCTCTGGGACTCGCTGCTCGGTGAGGGCCGGCGCTGGTGGATCACCGCGACCTCGGACTCGCATGTGCACTGGACGCGCGGCGGCTCCGACTTCTGGCCGGGCGAGTACAGCAAGACCCATGTGCTGGCCCGGCAGGACTACGCCGACATCATGGACGGGCTCCGCAACGGCCGCGTCTGGGTCGGCACCGGCGACCTGGTCACCAGCCTCGATCTCACGGCGAGCAACCGTGGCGACGAGGCCGCCATGGGCGAGACGCTCACCGTCAGCCGCCGCAACCGTACGGACGTCGAGATCGAGATCCGGTTCCGGCCGCTGGAGGGCAAGAACGGCAACGGCGACCGCCCGGAGGTCCGCCGCGTGGACCTGATCACCGGTCAGATCACCGGCCCGAGCGCCAGCCTCGACACCGACACCAACCCGACCACCAAGGTGGTGGCGCGCTTCGGCCCGCGCGACTGGCGCAAGCAGGGCAAGGAGTACGTCATCAAGCACACCCTGCGCAACGTCGAGAGCGACCTCTACGCCCGCGTGCGCGGCACGAGCACCGACGAGGCCGAGCCCCTCGCGGACGGGCTGGAGAGCCCCTGGGACGACCTGTGGTTCTACTCGAACCCGGTCTTCGTCCACGTCCGCTAGGTCGATACAGCTAGGTCCTCTCCGACCGGAGAGGGAGAAGCGCTTTCACTACGCGCACGGATGGTGATGGCTGTGCTTCGGCGGTCACCATCCGTTTTTCGTGGTCACCCGCGATCGGGCCCTTCAGCCGGTGCCGAGTTGAGCAGGGCGGCGAGCAGTTGAAGTCGTTCGTCGTCGGGGCCGCCCTCGGGCGCGGTGTAGACGATGAGCACGGGGCCGGGGGTGCCCGGCATCGGGTAGGCGTCCCAGTCCAGGTTCAGTTCGCCGACCAGTGGGTGGTTGACACGCATCCGGCCGCGTGTCGTTTCCTCCACGTCGTGACGGGCCCAGATCGTGGCGAACTCATCGCTGCGGACCGCGAGTTCACCGACCAGTTCCACGGCGCGCGGGTGTCCCGGATCGGCGGCGACCTGTGTACGCAGCATCGCGGTCAGCTCAGCGACGGTGGCCGCCCGCTCCGGGCAGGCCTGGTCGGCCTCCGGGTGCAGCAGCAGTGACAGCAGGTTCCGCTCGGTGTACGGCTGTTGGATGAACTCGCCGAGCAGGGCGCCGGCCGGCGGGTTCCAGGCCAGTACATCCAGGAAGCGGCCGACGACAAGGGCGGGCGAGGCTGTCGTACGCAGCAGCCGCAGCGTGGTGGGCGGTACCTCCTCCGGTACGTGGTGGCGCGGGCGGCGGGCGGGAGTGCGCGCGGCGGTGGCGAGGCTGTGCAGGTGCCGGGACTCCTCGGCGGAGAAGTTGAGGGCGCGCGCGAGAGCGTCCAGGACCTGTTCGGAGGGCCGTACGTCGCGTCCCTGCTCCATGCGCTGGTAGTAGTCCGTACTCACACCGGCCAGCAGGGCCAGTTCCTCACGCCGCAGTCCGGCGACGCGCCGCCTCGGGCCCGGTTCCAGACCGACGTCCTGCGGTCGCAGCCGGGTTCGGCGGGTGCGCAGGAACTCGGCGAGTTCGCGCCGGGGATCGTCGGTCAGGGCGAGCGCGTCGTCGGTCACGGCAGCAGTATGCCCCGGGCCCGGCCCGTGAGGGTGGGTCCGGCAGTCCCAGGAAAGAGCGAACGACCGTGCTGCCGTGAGCAGGGCCCAGGATCGGATCCACGAAAGCTCTCCGCGGAAGCCCTTCAGGGAAGCCGTCCATGAGGGCCGTCCACGAGGGCCGTCACGAGGGCCGTCACGAGGGCCGTCCACGGAAGGAACAGCGATATGAAGGCCGCTCAGATCACGAGTTACGGCACATCGGATGTCCTGCGGGTCAACGACGTCGACCGCCCCGCTCCGGGCGCGGGTGAGGTCCTGGTGTCGGTCGAGGCGTCCAGTGTGAACGGGCACGATGTGATCGTCCGCTCCGGCGAGCTGAAGTTCGTATCGGGACGCCGGTTCCCGATCGGTGTGGGCCTGGACTTCGCGGGCACCATCGTCGCGACCGGCGCCGGTGTCGAGGGATTCCGGGCCGGGGAGCGGGTGTGGGGCATGGTGCATCCCCGGGAGCGGCACATCACCGGTGGCGCTGCGGAGTACGTCGTGGTCCCGGTGGACCGTATCGGACCCGCTCCGGCGGGCGTCTCGGCGGTTGACGCGGCCTCTCTGGTGGTCGCGGGCGCGACGGCGCTGATCGCGCTGCGCGACAGTGTGCACCTTGCGACCGGGGAACGGGTCCTGGTCCGTGGTGCGGCAGGCGGAGTCGGCACGGCCGCCGTGCAGCTGGCTCATGCGCTGGGCTGCCATGTGACCGCGCTGGCCCGCGACCGGCATGCCCAGATCCTTGTCGGTCTGGGTGCCGACGAGGTTCTCGACTACGGCTCCACCACCTCGGACCGGATCGGGCCGTTCGACGTCATCGTCGACACGGTCGGCACGGAACTGAACTGCTACCGAAGCCGGTTGGCCAAGGGCGGCCGGATGGTCACCGTCGGTCTGTCGCCCTCCGCCCTGGCCGCGATCGCGGCGTCGAGTGTGTACGGTCCTCGCCGTATCCGTACCTTCAGCGCCAATCCCGGCACCGCCGTGCTGCGCGATCTGGCCGACCATGTCACTTCGGGCGCTCTGCGGCCCGTGGTCGACAGTGTGTATCCGCTCGCGGACATCGCCGCCGCGCACCAGGCGTTCGAGCGCGGAGGCATCGTGGGCAAGCATGTGGTCGCGGTGTCCGCAGGGCTGTGAGGCGCCCACTCACAGGCTGTGACACACAACCTCACAGGTCGACCACTCACAGGTCGACGAGCACCTCGCCGGCGGGCGTGGAGCAGCAGATGAGGACGTTGCCGGCCTCGGGCGGTTCGAGCGGCGGCGTGGTGTAGTCGACGTCACCGGAGACGAGTGGCGTGATGCACGTATGGCAGACGCCGGTACGGCAGGACCACCGCGTGGGGATGTCGCATGCTTCGGCGAGCTCCAGCAGGGAGTTGTAAACCGCTGACCAGGGCGCGGAGATGCCACTGCGGGTGAATGTGACAAGAGGGCCGGAGCCGGGCGGGCCGGGAGGCTGGTGCGGGCGCGTGGCGGCTGCGGCTGTGGCTGCGATGCCTGGGTTGATGGAGGCCCGGGCGCCGAACAGTTCGGTGTGGATACGGTCCGGAGGGAGGCCGAGGTCCTGTAGGGCCTTGCTGAGGTCGGTCATAAAGGATTCCGGCCCGCACAGGTAGACGTCGGCGTCGGTCGGAATCCTCAGGGCGGCCAGGGCTTCAGGGACGAGGTGCCCGTACGTGATGTGCGTTTGTCGCTCGGCCCGGGCCCGGTCAGGCGGCGCGGTGTAGAAGATGTGCGGGTGCGCGTCGGGCAGTTGGGCCAAAAGGTGGCGGGCTTCGTCGGCGAAGGCGTGTTGTTCGCGGTTGCGTGTCGTGTGGATCCACCACACGGGCTGCGGCTCACGGTCGGAGGCCAGTCGGTGCAGCATGGCGAGTACGGGCGTGACGCCGATGCCGGCGGAGAGCAGTACGACCGGGCTGGTGTCCTCCGCGAGCACGAAGTCCCCTCTGGGGCTCGCGACGTCCAGAAGCGTCCCCGGGCGCACTTCGGTGTGGAGATAGGTGCTGACCAGGCCGTGGGCCTCGCGCTTGACGCTGATGCGGTAACTGTCCGCTCCTGGCGCGGAACCCATTCCCGGCCCGGAAGACAGTGAGTAGCTGCGCACGGGAGCGGGCGGAGAGCTGTCGGTGACGCGGATTGCCAGGTACTGGCCCGGTCGGGCCGCGGGCAGTGGCTGCCGGTCGGTGGGTTCGAGGTAGAACGAGGAAACAGTGGGTGTCTCGGGGACGATACGGGCGACGCGCAGCGGTTTGAACCCGGGCCATCCCGTGATCTCTTTGTCGGGCCCTGCCGGGGCCGCCGGGTGCTCGTCGGCTTCCGCCATCTCGCGGAAGGACTGCTGCCAGCCTGGGCTGAGGGCCGGGATGGACCGCGCGGTG
Organism: Streptomyces sp. NPDC059743; assembly: GCF_042732975.1. NCBI lineage: Bacteria > Bacillati > Actinomycetota > Actinomycetes > Kitasatosporales > Streptomycetaceae > Streptomyces > Streptomyces sp. NPDC059743. The sequence continues at coordinate 357,099 of NZ_JBHWGS010000004.1, forward strand.
CGCAGCTTCACCGGATCGCGGCCGGGAAGGTAGAGCAGGGCGTCGATGTCGGCGACGCTGAGCGCGCCCGGGCCGATCCGGGTACGGATGATCTCGTCGCCGGCCTGGACACGGCCTTCGGTGATGACTCGCAAATAGAAGCCGGGACGGTGGTGGGCGACCAGCAGGGAAGCCATGGCGGGCAGCCCCAGACGCATCCCGACCCGGTAGCAGGTGACCCGTGGTTGGGTGACTTCGAACTCGGCTTCGCCCACCCGGTAGCGGTCGCCGATGCACACCTCGTCGTCGGCGAGCCCGTCGACGGTGAAGTTCTCTCCGAAGTGGCCGAACCGCAAGTCGTCACGTTCAAGGTGCTCTCGCCAGTACCGGTAGGACTCCAGCTGGTATACGAGCACGGCCCGGTACTCTCCGCCGTGACCTGCCAGATCGCCCTGACCGTCACCGTCGATATTCAGCCGCCGCACCATCCGGGGGCCTCGGACGGGCTTCTTCCATACTCCGGTGTGGACGGTCCTGCCCTGCCAGGAAACGTCCTTGGGCATACCGACATTCACCGACAGTAGCGTCGCCATCGCGCTTCTCCTGAGTGGGCGGGGCCGGAAACCGGCCATGCCCTCAGCGTTCCCGGTCATGAATTTTCCGAACACCGGACGACTCTGCTGGATGAGACCGCACCGCCGACGGCGTCGCCGTTGGCCGACGCCGGGTCGCACAGCGGCCTGCCCGAGCGGCTGCTGTTCGCCGAGCGGCTGCGCCGGCGGATGCGCGTGCTCTTCGGCGGCGTGTGGATCGCCGACAGCGAGGACGTGGCCCTGCTGCACGAGCCCGGGCGCTACCCGGTGGCGTATCCCGCGCGCCGACGTGACGGCGGACGCGCTGACGGCGACCGACCGGATCACCCGACACAAGGAGCTCGGCGACACCTCCTGGTAGGGATGGAAGATCGAGCCCGAAGACCACGCGGAGATCTCCCCGTACATCACGGAGAATATCGACCGGTTCGGTGAATACTCCACGCATGAACTCGGCATCATTCCCGATGCGTACGAGCCACACCTGGACGTCGACTTCACCAAACTCCGCGACGGCCTCGACAGCGAAGCCGCGTGATCACCGCCGGGCCGGGCGGCCGGTGCCCACCGTCTGGCCCGGGCCGGCCGGATCGTTGACCGACAGGAGGCCAGGCCCGGGGAGGGGCTGACAGAGTGAGGAAGGGGCGCTGTCGCACCTATGTCTACGACCGGATGCGGTTGGACCATTTTCTGGGGTTACCTGGCCGGGCTGGGCTTTCGTGGTCGGCAAGACCGCATTCTCCTGCGCGGCCATGGCCCCGTTCAAATTCGCTGGCCGAGGCGAGCGGTCAACGAGGTGCGCTCTGGGGCTGGGACGGCTCCCGACGTCACGCACCGTCACGTCGCAGCAGACCCGTTGGCCGGTTAGTGTCATTTGTGCGATTCGGCACGTGTCATTTGTCGCAATTATTCAATTGGAGAGGTTTTTCCTCAAAATTAGAGGAAAGGGTTCTTGGTATCTTCTTATCGTGATCGACATGTAAAGAGGGTGTAGATTTCCGCCGGAACAGGCCGCTGGGGATGATTTTGAGGGGGTTTCGGGCGCCCGAAGATTGTTGCGGCGGGACGGACGCCGGGGTGAGCATTACACGGTGTGACGGGTCGCTTGTTGCAGAATATGCCATAGGCATGATCGTTCAGTCCCGGCTACTGGTGCCGGATTGAGCAGAAGTTGACGTCATGTCTGATCATTTTTCCTGGTATCAGCGGTTCACACCACATTGGTTGTCGCGCCTACCCAGACCGAGAGCGAGACCCGGATCCCGGCTGAGGGGTTTGCGGTGGACGGGTGCCGGTCTTGCTGTGGTGATGTCGGCTCAGGTGGCTCTGGTCGCACTGGATTCGGGGCAGTCGTTCGCGGTCACCCCGCACCTGCGACCGGTCCGCTCCGCTGCCGAGGCCGCGGCTGTGTCAGGCCCGGCCGAGGCGCAGGATGTGGCGTCGGCGCGATTGATGGCGCGGTTGCAGAACCGTCGGATCGAGGTGCTCTCGGAGCGGGCGGCAGATACCACCACCTTCGTGAATCCGGACGGTTCACAGTCGACGGAGGCGTACGCGGGCCCGGTCCGGGTGAAGCAGGGCGACGGTTCGTGGAAGGACGTCGATACCTCGCTCATGGACGCGGGTGCGGATCTCAAACCGCGGACGGCGCCGGCTGATCTGGCGCTGTCCGACGGCGGGGACACCCATCTGGCGTCGGTCACCGACGGCAGGAAGACGTTCGGCCTCAACTGGGACTCGACGCTTCCCGTACCGCATGTCGCGGGCAATACCGCCACCTACGATCTGGGCGGCGGCGCGTCCTTGTCGGTGGAAGCGCTGGCGCAGGGTTTTGAGCAGTCAGTAGTGCTCGACCAGGCGCCGAGTGCTCCGGTGTCCTACCGGATCCCGTTGACGCTGAAGGGTCTGGCGCTGACCAAGGACGCTGATACAGGTCAGCTGCTGTTGAAGGACGGGGCGGGAAAACTGGTCGCCCAGGCGGCGGCCCCGCACATGTGGGACTCCTCCCGGGACCCTGCCTCCGGTGAACCGGTCAACCAGATGCCGGTGGAGACCACGGTGGAGAAGGCCGGCGACGGTTCCACGACCCTGGTCCTGACCCCGAATCCGGTGTTCTTCTCCAGAGATCTGACCTACCCGGTGACCATCGACCCGTCGTCGACGCTGGCGGTCACCACCGACACCTGGGTGCAGAACCCCGACTATCCCGACTCGCAGGTCGGCTCACAGGAGCTGAAGTCCGGGACGTATGACGGCGGGGTGGACACGGCCCGCTCGTTCCTGAAGTTCAACACCGCGGCGTTCACCGGGAAGCACATCACCTCGGCCACGATGTCGCTGTACTCCTACTACTCGGCCACCTGTGCCACCACCGGGCCACCGACCGAGGTACGGCGGATCACCACCCCCCTCGACACCACCACCGTCACCTGGGCCACCCGTCCCTCCACCACGGCGACGGGGGCGGCGAACAACACCGGCCACTGGGGGTACGACGCCTCCTGCCCGGCGAACTGGTCGAACTGGAACCTGACCAGCATCGTCCAGGCATGGGCCGACGGCACCGCCAACTACGGCGTCCAGGTCAACAGCACGGACGAGAAAGACTCCACCACCTGGCGCCGCTTCCGCTCCGCCAACTACACCACCGCCGGGTTCGCACCCAAACTGGTGGTCAACTACAACTCCTACCCCGGCCAGGCCACCCTGGTCGCCCCAGCGACCGGAGCGGCGACGAACGACACCACTCCGACGCTGCAGGCCAAGGCGACCGATGCCGACGGCGGCAAGCTGACCATGCACTTCGAGGTGTGGAACTCCGCGGCGACCACGATGATCGCCAACGGTGACTCCCCGCAGGTGGCCTCGGGCTCCACCGGCTCCTACACCACCCCCGCCCTGCCGGCGGGAACCTACAAATGGCGCGCGCTGGCCCGCGACGGAACCGACGGAAGCAGGACCTGGCCGGCATGGAACACCCTGACCGTCGACACCACCAAGCCGGCGTCGCCCGCCATCTCCTCGACCGATTTCCCGGCAGGGGTCTGGTCCGGCACCCCGGACGACAAGGGCGACTTCTCCGCCGACTTCACTTTCACACCTCCCGCGACCGACGCGGCCTCCGTGGTGTGGAACCTGGACGGCGCAGCCCCGCACACCCTGCCCACCACCGGCGCGAAGGTGACGGACACGATCACCTTCCGCGCGGGCAAGCACACCGTGAGCAGCACCACCCACGACAAGGCCGGCAACATATCGGCTCTCACGACATACGTCTTCTACGCCGGCTCCGGGGCTGCCCTGACCACCCCGGCTGACGGGGACACCCCGGCACGGCGGGTGACTCTGACCGGTCAGGGCAAGCCGACTGAGAGCGGGGTCACTTACCAGTACCGGCGGGGTGAGGCCGACACCACCTGGCACAACGTGCCTACCACCGATGTCATCGTCGCCGCCGGCGGAGCACCGGTCGGTGCGTGGCCGCTGAGCGCACCGGGCGGCGTTCCCGCCGCACTGACCTGGAACATCACCAGCACACTGGTGGAGGACGGCGCGGTGGACGTGCGGGCAGTGTTCACCGACGGCACCACCAGTGACAACTCCCCCTCGAACACCGTCACGGTCGACCGCGACGCAGGCAAGGCCCCCACCACCGACGTGGGGCCAGGCAGCGTCAACCTTCTCACCGGGGACTTCTCCCTATCCAGTACAGATGCCTCCGCCTTCGCGGTGGCAGCAGGGCGCACCTTCTCCTCGCGCGCCAACGACAACGACACCGAGGGCCAGGCCCAGATCTTTGGGTCGAGCTGGACCTCGTCGGTCTCGGCTGACTCGAGCGACTACACGCAGCTCCGCAAGACCTCCGCCACCTCGGTCGAACTGCTGACCGGCGACGGCGGCTCGGTCGCCTTCACCGCGAAGTCCGGCGGCGGCTGGAAGCCGCAGGACGACTCCGCCGATCTGACGCTGACGGGCAGTCTGACCGGTTCGACGTTCACACTCACCGACACCGACGCCGACACCACGGTGTTCACAAAGGCCGCGGTCACCGCGACGACCTGGACGCTGTCCTCGTCCGCCTCGGCGGTCGACGACAGCACGGTCACGGTCGCCTCGGAGACGGTCGTCTCCGGCAGCTCCACGCTGGCCCGCCCGAAGTACGTGATCTCGCCGACCGGCGCGGTCAAGGCGGCCATCTGCCAGGCCACTCCGGCCGCCAAGGGCTGCCGGGCCCTGGAGTTCGTCTACGCTGACTCCACCACGGCGACCTCGAGCGTGCCCGGTGACTACCAGGGCCAGGTCAAGGCGATCCGACTGTGGGCCACCACCCCGGGTGCCTCCGCCGCCACCGCCGAGACCGTCGCCTCCTACGCGTACAACGCCTCCGGGCATCTGACCCAGGTCTGGGACCCGCGGATCAGCCCCGCGCTGAAGACGCAGTACACCTACGACGCCGACGGTCACGTCGCCACCCTCACCCCCGCGGGTGAACTGCCGTGGACGTTCACCTACGGCAAGGCGGGCTCCGCGCTCACCGCGGGGGAGGGCATGCTGCTCAAGGCGTCCCGCCCGGCCCTGGCCGGGGGCACCACGGACACCACAGCCGGCACGGCCACCACCATGGTCGTCTACGACGTGCCGCTGTCCGGTTCCACGGCTCCGTACCAAATGGACTCCGCCACGGTCGCCACCTGGGCGCAGAGCGAGCCACCGACGGACGCCACGGCTGTATTCCCGGTCGACTCCGTCCCGTCTTCCAGCACCGGCAGCGACCTGACGTCATCCTCGTACGACCGGGCCACCGTCACCTACATCGACGCAGACGGGGAGGAGACCAACACCGCGAGCCCCGGCGGGGGCATCACCACCACCGAGCATGACGTGTTCGGTAACACCACCGACCAGCTTACCGCCGCCAATCGCGCGCTGGCGCTGAGCAGTTCCTCCGACGAGCTGACAGAGCTGGGCCTCGCCGACGTGTCCACGGCTGACCGCGCCCAGCAGTTGGCCACCGTCTCGGAGTACTCGGCCGACGGTACACGCGTCACCGAGACCTACGGGCCGCTGTACCAAGTGACCCTCGCCAAGGAACTGACCGGCTCCACCAGCGAGTCCACTCTCGCCGCCGACTCGGTGGTCCTGGCCCGCACCCATACCGCGTTCACCTACGACGAGAACCGGCCCGGTGACGCGGCGGTCTCCGGTCTGCTCACCTCCAAGGTGACGGGCGCGGCGATCCCGGGCTACTCCGCCGACGCCGACACCAGCACGGTGACCTACACCTACGACTGGTCAAGCGGTCAGCAGAAGTCAGCCACGGGCGGCACCACCGACGTCGTCGCCACCTACGACAGCGCCGGCCGGGTGGCCAGCACCCGCACCGCGGGCTCGTCGGGCTCGGACGCAGACACGCTGAACCACACCTACTACAGCGCGACCGCCACGGGCGCCTGCGCTTCCGTGGAGTGGGACGGCATGCTGTGCCGGACCGCTCCTGCGGCGTCGATCAGCGGTGGCGGCAGCAACCCGTCCGACGCGGTCACCACGGTCTACACCTACGACCGCTGGGGCCAGGTCGCCACCAAGGCCGAGACCGCGAGCGGCGTGACCCGAACGACCACCACCACGGTGGACGCCGCAGGCCGCGTCACCAAGAAGGCTGTCACCGGCGGCACGGGCACGGGCACCCCAGCCACCACGACAACCTACGACGAGGACAACGGGCAGCTCGCCACCCAGTCCTCCAACGGCCAGACCATCACCTACCGCTACGACGACCTGGGCCGCCAGATGTCCTACGACGACGGCTTGGGCCAAACCACTACCGCGTACGACATCCTGGACCGCCCGGTCAGGCGCACCGACTCGGCCCCGTCCACGGTGACGTACGCCTACGACACCGCCGGTGATCTCAAGACCCTGACCGACTCGGTCGCGGGCACCTTCACCGGCACCTACGACGCCGACGGCATCCTGACCTCCGAGACCCTGCCCGGCAGTTACGCGCTGACCGTGGACACGGACCCGGCGGGACAGGTCACGGACCGCTCCTACACCACGTCCGACGGCACTCCGGTCGCCTCCGACACCGCCGGCTACACGGTCGACGGCTACCGGGCCGGCCACACGCAGACCGACGGCACCACCGTCCAGTCCGCCTACACCTACGACAGCGTCGGCCGCCTCACCCAGGCTGCGGACATCACCACGACCGGGTGCACGACCCGTGCGTACACCTTCGACGCGAACGGCAACCGCACGGCGTTGACGAACACGTCCGACGAATGCAGCAGTACCGGTGACGCCACCACGGCCACCACGTCGTACACCTACGACACGGCCGACCGCCTGGTGAACAGCGGCTACGCCTACGACGGCTTCGGCCGCATCAAAACCGACGGCAGCACGGCGCTGGCGTACTACACCAACGACCTGGTCGCCTCCGAGACCGTCGGGACCAGCCGCACCGCCTGGGCCCTGGACGCAGCCGGACGCCTCGCCGTGCAGACGGCCCAGACCCAGGGCACGGACGGTACCTGGAGCACCGGCACCACCACGACCAACCACTACGGCGACTTGTCGGACAGCCCGGCGTGGAGCGTGACCGGCGGCACCGTCGCCCGTTACGTGCACGACCTCACCGGGTCGCTCGCCGCGACCACCACGGCGTCCGGCGGGGTGGTACTCCAGCTGTCCGACCTGCACGGCAACATCACCGTGCAACAGCCGCTGGACACGTCGGCGGCCACCACCGTGCGGCACTACGACGAGTACGGCAACGTGCTTGCCGACTCCACGGAGGGCACCGGGTACGACTGGCTGGGCGCCTACCAGCGCTCGGGCGACACGCTCAGCGGCTACACGCTCATGGGCGTCCGGCTCTACGACCCCACGACCGGCCGCTTCCTGAGCCGGGACGCGGTCTACGGTGGCAACTCCAACGCCTACGACTACTGCTCCGGCAACCCGGTCACCTGTCTCGACCTCACCGGTCTCAGCAAGCACAATTACAACAAGCACGGTTGGCACTGGTGGGGCTACGAGATGGACATGACCAACGCCCGGGGCTGGGGGGTGGTCAACCGGTTCAACGAGCGCGCGGGGATGACCGCGGTGATCGCCGCGATGATCGGCGTCTACGCCTGGGCGACGGGCGTCGGCGCGCTGGCCGCCGCGCTCGGTGGGGTCATCTCCGCCTACTACTGGTGGCTCAGCGCCAAACTCCAGACGACGCTGTACAAAAATCCGCACCGGGGAGTGAAGCTCAAGATCAGGTTCGGCTACCCCAATGTGAGCAGGGAGTGAATGTGAGCAGGGTTGTTGACTACACCGCCTTCGCCGCAGGGTGCGTCCTCATCCTGGCGGGCTGTGTCTCCGTACTCTCCGGATGGGCGCCGTCCTGGCTGCGGCACGTCGACCGGCCCCGGCTGTTCGGCGCGTGGGCGCTGTGCCTCGGCGTCTTCTGCGTCACCCAACTGCCGGCGCTGCGCAGCGGGGTGACCCGGCTCGGCTCCGCCGCCATCGACGCCCGCGTCGCGCTGCTGCTCGTCTCGGCGGCGGCACTACTGCTGGGTCTCAGAAGGCCCCGCGGTCAATAACGGTCCTGCACGGCACTCAGGGCGCCTCCCCCACAGGGGAGGCGCCCTCCCGCGTCTCGTAGGCCGTGAGCCGGAAACGATTGACACTCTGGGCAGCACCATCACCGATGAAAACGGCCACCAGCCGCCCTGTTGGGTGCCAAAAGTCTCGTACGCGCGCTGAGCTGGCCCGGATCACGACCTGTCAAACTTTCTGACAGCAACACCGGTTTCCTGGTCCGTTCCTACTCGGACCCCGTGATCTCGCGGACGACCTCCACCACAGCGATCCGCGTCAACCGGGCCCGCTGCGCGGCCTTGACCTCGTCGGCCCGGACACCCGGGGCGGGCATCGCCCACGTCACCTCGATGCTTGCGGCCCTCGCCTCCAGCCGCTCCTCGAGCGGCAGCGCGTGGCGGGCCTTCCGTACGCCTTGGCCGCCGCGTTGCGTTCGTTCTCCGCCCGCCGCTGAGCCTTCAGCGCCTTCTTCGCCGCGGCCTCCTGTTGCTACCGGTCACGGACCTGCCGAACATCTCCGGGTGTGGGCGTCCCCCTCATCAACGAGCTCCTACAGGCCCACGGACTTGAGCATGCTCAGCAGCACATCGGTGTTGCCGATCGCGCTCCGGAGCGCTTCGCGGGCTGCCCGCACCCGATATGCATCCGGACCGCCAAGACGGGCAGCCTCCTCAGCTTGTCCCTGCGGCGCAGTTCCCGCGTATTCCGGCTGCCCAGGTGGACGTCGGTGAGCGGCACTTCAGAGGCTCAAGATCAAGAACTGGCGGCCTCTGGGCTTATCCGGGTCACGCCCCACCGTACGGCCGAGCGAGCGGCCTGGGAGCTCACCGGCCTGCCGAACTAAGGAAGTGTGGCCGGGCCGTTGGCGTTGTGGATCATTCTGCGCAGGACCTTGAGCGCGGCGACGTACTCCTCGTCGGTGATGCCGTCGTGGATCTCTGCCCGCAGGTCGGTGACGAGCTGCTTGATACGGGCCTTGGCAGCCCGCCCGGAGTCCGTAAGGTACAGGCGTTGGCCGGTGTCGATGCCGAGCCGGCCACGGTGCAGCAGTTGGTCCACGGCTCGGCGGGTCTCGTCCGGACTGTCGGCGACGCTCGTGAGCTGGCCGGCCACTTCCTCGCGCGTCGGGCCGTCGCCGGCGGCGTCCACCCGATTGAGCGTCCACCATTGCGGCTGGCTGACGTCCATGCGAGCCATCGCGTCACGTATGTGCTTGATGACGGCCTTGTGGGCCACGCCGCTCCAGTAGCCGATGGGCTGTCCGGACAGCATGTCGTCGGTCGCGTCCGGGTCGGCACTGGCGGGAATGGTGCGCTGAGTCATGTCTCATCAGCCCCTCCGGTGATCAGCGAGTGGTGCGGACAAGGCTAGATCCTCGACCGAGGTCGAGGTCAAGGCGGACCGGATCCCCGAGAAGCGGATACATGGCCCGTTGCTCGCGGGGATTCTTGCCATGTACCGTTCAAGGACTCGTTACCCGGCGGCGGTTCGTCCGATGGTCTACGCGCGCAGAGTTGGCTTCTCGCACGCCCACCGCTCCTCGTTCACGGAGGTTTGACGGATGCTCGGATCAGGGAATTCCCGCCGGCTCAGACTCGTCGGCGTCACCGTCGCTCTCGGTGCCCTCGCCGCCGGTACCGCCGCTCAGGCCGCGCAGGCCGTACCGGCTCCTCGGGTGGCTGCGGCCGGCCAGGCCGCGCCGGCTGCCGCCGCGGCGGCCACTCATCGTGTGCTGTTCGACAACGCCCATGCCGAGACGGCCGGGAACGCCGACTGGATCATCAGCACCAGCCAGCCCGATCCGCTGGGACAGAACCCCTCCCCCACCTCCGACACCTCCTGGACCGGCGCCCTCTCCTCCTGGGGCGTGGCCCTCCAGAGGACCGGCGACTACAGCCTCAAGACGCTGCCGTCCAGCGGCTCGATCACGTACGGCACGACGAGCGCCACGGACCTCAAGAACTTCGACAGCTTCGTCCTGCCCGAGCCGAACGTTCTGCTGACCTCGGCCGAGAAGACCGCGGTGATGAAGTTCGTACAGAACGGCGGCGGTCTCTTCCTGATCGCCGACCACACCGGCGCCGACCGCAACAACGACGGTGAGGACGCCGTCGAGATCATCAACGACCTGATGTCCAACAACAGCGTCGACAGCACCGATCCCTTCGGTTTCTCCGTCGACACCCTCACCGTCGGCTCCGACTACCCGCGCGCGATCAGCGACAGCAGCAACCCGGTGCTGCACGGCTCGTTCGGTACGGTCACCAAGAGCCTCATCGCCAGTGGCACCACCGCCACCCTCAAGCCCGCCGACAATCCCAATGTCAAGGGCCTTCTCTACCGCACCGGTTACTCGGGCAACACCGGCGCCTTCTTCGCCACCAGCACCTTCGGCAGCGGCCGTGTCGCCTTCTGGGGCGACAGCTCCCCCATCGACGACGGCACCGGCCAGTCCGGCAACACCCTGTACGACGGCTGGCGCGACTCCGGCGCCACCAATGCCGCGCTCGCCCTCAACGCCACCGAGTGGCTCTCCTCGGGTACCGGCGGCGGTGGCGGGGACGACGGCGGCGGTGGCGGCGGCACCTGCACCGCGGCCCAGTTGCTCGCCAACCCCGGCTTCGAGTCCGGCAGTTCGTCCTGGACGGCCTCCAGCGGTGTCATCACCAACAGCACCGGCCAGGCCGCCCGCACCGGCTCGTACAAGGCATGGCTCGGCGGTTACGGTACGGCCCGCACGGACACCGTCTCCCAGTCCGTCACCATCCCGTCCGGCTGCGCCGCGACTCTGAGCTTCTATCTCCACATCGACACCGCCGAGACCGGCAGCACCGCCTACGACACCCTCAAGGCACAGGTGCTCAACAGCTCCGGCACGGTTCTCTCCACCCTCGCCACCTACTCCAACGTCAACGCCGCCTCCGGCTACACCCGGCGCAGCTTCGATCTCAGCGGCTACGCCGGTCAGACCGTGACGGTCAAGTTCACCGGTGTCGAAGGATCCAAGCTCCAGACCTCCTTCGTCATCGACGACACCGCGCTCAATGTGAGCTGAATTGAGCTGAGGCTCTTCGGGCAGACGCCGACCCGCCGCCCGGTCCCGACACAGAACGCCGGACACCCACGCGGCGTCAGGGACCGGGCGGCTCGGCGCGGCGGCTCCGTGACGACCGATGGCACACTGGTGGCCGCCGGTTGTCCGAAGGAGCCCACTGTGCCGATCATCCGCAATCTCCAGCGTGCGATGAGCCGCGCCTACCGCCGGAAAGTGGATCTGAGCCACCCGGCCCGCTCCCCGCTGGGCAGCACGGTGGTCAACTGTGTGATCTACGAGGACGGCGCGCGGCAGCCCGACGCCGGCCCGGTGGACGAGGCTCTGCGGCAGGTCCGCAAGTCCGGCCGGGGCTTCGTCTGGCTCGGACTGCACGAGCCCTCCGAGACGGAGTTCGCCTGGATCGCCGAACTGTTCGAGCTGCATCCACTGGCCGTGGAGGACACGGTGCTCGCGCATCAGCGGCCCAAGGTGGAGCGGTACGACGAGACGCTGTTCGCCGTCTTCAAGACCTGCCACTACGTCGAGCACGAGGAACTCACCGCCACCAGCGAGGTGGTGGACACCGGCGAGCTGATGATCTTCACCGGTCCCGACTTCGTGGTCACGATCAGACACGGCGGGCACGGTTCGCTCGGCCCTCTCCGCGAGTCCCTGGAGGCGGCTCCCGAGCAGCTGTCCAAGGGCCCGGCCGCCGTACTGCACGCGATAGCCGACCAGGTGGTCGACGACTACCTCGCCGTCGCGGACGCCGTACAGACCGACATCGACGCCGCCGAGGCCCATGTCTTCAGCGAGCACGCCGGCCGCGGCGACGCGGGCCGTATCTATCAGCTCAAGCGCGAACTGCTGGAGCTCAAGCGGGCGGTCGCACCGCTGGACCGGCCGCTCCACGCCCTGGCCACCAAGCCGCTGCCGCCGGTCGGCCCGGACATCCAGCCGTACTTCCGTGATGTCGCCGGCCATCTGGCCCGGGTCACCGAGCAGATCGCGTCGTTCGACGCGCTGCTCGACTCGATCCTCCAGGCCCATCTGGCCCAGGTGACCGTCGCCCAGAACGAGGACATGCGCAAGATCACGGCATGGGCGGCGGTCATCGCCGTACCGACGATGGTCTGCGGTGTGTACGGCATGAACTTCGACCATATGCCGGAGCTGCGCTGGACGTACGGCTACTTCCTCGTCCTGGGAGTCATCGCCACCGCCTGCCTCCTGCTCCACCGCAGCTTCCGCCGCAACGGCTGGCTCTGATCCGTCGAGAGCACGACTCCGTCGGAAGCACGGCTCCATCGGGAGCACCGTGAGACTCCGCCGTCGCTCCGTTGCGTCGCCGAGACGGCACTGTCGGTGATATGACTGTTACAGTCGGTCACAGGCGGGAGCGGAGTTCCCTCTCGCGTTGTGGTCGCGGCGCGAACCGCTGTGGCCGCCGTGACACGTCCCGTGGCACGGCCATGTGAAGCATCCGAGCGAAAGCGATAGTCATGGCGCAGGAAGCCAGGATCGACGTCGAGTTGACGGCGACGCAGAGTGAAGAGAAGCCCTCGGCCGAGGCGGCGGAGAAGCTCGCCAAGACGCTGAGGCCGGGCGTCTGGTTCGCAAGCCCGGCGCGGACCGCCCGCGCGGAGGACCGGAAGCCGGAGATCTGGGAGCTGCGGTCCGCGCGGCCGTACCGGCGCGAGGTGGCAACGGGCACGGCGGCGGTCTACCACGCCACGGGCCAGAAGCATCTGACGCGGCCCTTCATCTTCGCGGACGGATTCAACTACGGCCCCAGCGATCTGCCGGGCCTGTGGGACCACTTCAACGCGCCCTACGCGAAGGGCAGGCCCGGCTTTCTCGACCAGCTGCTCGACGCGGGCATCGACGTCGTCCTGGTCGGCTTCGAGCAGCGGCACACCTACATCCAGGCCAACGCCGGTGTGGTGATCAGCGCCGTCCAGCGGGCCATCGAGGAGCGCCACGGCGACGCTCCGCTGATCGTGGGCGGTGTGAGCATGGGCGGCATGATCACCCGCTATGCCCTCGCCGAGATGGAGCATCACGCCCAGGACCACCAGACCGCGACGTATCTCTCCTGGGACTCCCCGCACAACGGCGCGTGGATCCCGCTGGTGCTCCAGCAGATGGCCTACTTCTTCGAGGACTTCCCCACCGGCGACCCGGACGCGCCCAAGCAGGCCGAGCTGATCAGAAGCCCCGCCGCGCAGCAGCTTCTGTGGTCCTGGGTCGAGAACGCCAAGTACTCCGGCCCGGTCGCCACCTCCAGCGAGCTGCGCAAGCAGTTCCTGGCCGAGCTGGAGGAGTACGACCAGTTCCCGCAGCGCCCTCGCAAGCTGGGCGTGGCCAACGGCGCCGGGAACGGTGTCGGCCGCGAGCTGCCGGCCGGCGAGGTGGTGTTCGACTGGCAGATCCCGCTGATCGCCGCCGCGAAGGCGCGCTTCCAGCCCGCCAAGGGCGAGCACCAGCCGATCGGCGAGATGAAGGCCCTGGGACAGGTGCGGCGCGGCAACACCTCGTACGTGCCGGCTCTCGACGGCGCGCCCGGCGGCAGCCTCGACTCGTTCGGCCGGGTCGCGGACGCGCTGAAGGCCGACATCCGGCAGGAGTTCCGCAGCGGCTGTTTCGTCCCGGCGGTGAGCGCGGTCGCGCTGGACTTCGACCCGGTCGAGTGGAACGTCGATCCGTGCGAGAACATCGAGTCGCTGCCCGCCGAGAAGAGCCTGCTCGACGAGTTCAAGTGCGACTCCCGGAACACCGAGCACAGCCAGGTGACCGAGACGCTGGCCGAGTGGGTCCTGGAGCGGCTCATCGGCTGACGTCGGCGTGAAACACCCACAGCACCTCTTGTACCGCGGCCACTTCGGCGGGACAGCTGTCCCCCGGAGTGGCCGCGGTGCGTTCCGTCCCGGTCGAAGCAGCGCAATCGCGGACGCCGTCCGCGCGTCCGCCCGCCCGGCTCCGACATGCAGGCCGATTTGTATCCGTATCTAATGGAAAGTGCTTGTCCCAGACGCGCGCTTCCCCATTCCGCCCTGTGCAGGGCAGCGGAGGACAGACCGGTATGCCCATCATCGAGAAGTCGATAGACGTCGACGTTCCCGTCCGGACCGCCTACAACCAATGGACGCAGTTCGAGAGCTTTCCGCGCTTTCTGGAAGGCGTGGAGAGCATCGATCAGCCTCAGCGCACGCTGACGCACTGGATCGCCCGAGTCGGCGCGGTCACCCGCGAGTTCGACGCGGAGATCGTGGAGCAGCGGCCCGACGAGTGCGTGTCCTGGCTGATGCTGACCGAGCCCCGGCACGAGGGCTCCGTGACGTTCGAATCCCTTGACTCCGGGCGTACCCGGGTGAGTGTACGGGTGGACCTGGGACCGAGCGGAGTGGTCGGCAGGACCGGGAGCGCGCTGAATCTCGTACAGCATCGGGTCCACCGAGGCATGGAGTCCTTCAAGGAATTCATCGAGGGAAACGGGCGGGAGACCGGGAGCTGGCGCGGCGAGATCCATGGCGGCCGGGTACGACCGGACCCGGTGCTGGGCGGCCCGTGCGTGCCGACCTGGCCCACGGGCTGAGTGTGCCGTACCGCAGAGCCGTACCGCAGAGCCGTGGCACGGACCCGACAGGTGCGGTGCCGAGCGAAAGGCTGATGCTTGTGCAGAGAAAACCACCGGTCGCCGACGCGAACGGTGACAGTCCACGCGTTACTCCGCCCAAGACCTGGGCAACGGGTGTGCCCGCGGTGGTGCACGCGATGGAGTACTCACTGGAGCAGACCACGGCCCGGCGTACGGGACTGACGCTGCTGAACATGAACCAGACTCAGGGATTCGACTGTCCGGGCTGCGCCTGGCCGGATCCCGTACCCGGGCACCGCCACCGGAACGAGTACTGCGAGAACGGCGCCAAACACGTCAACGACGAAGCCACCTCACGGCGGCTCACGGCTTCGTTCTTCAGGCGCTATTCGGTCGGTGAGCTGGCCGGGAAGTCGGACCGATGGCTCAACCAGCAAGGGCGGCTCACCGAGCCTCTGGTGAAGCGAGCCGGTTCGGACCACTACGAGCCCGTCAACTGGAGCGAGGCGCTCGGTCTGCTCGCCGACGAGCTGCGACGGCTGGACTCCCCCGACGAAGCCGTCTTCTACACCTCGGGACGGGCCGGCAACGAGGCCGCGTTCGTGTTTCAGCTCTTCGCGCGCGCCTTCGGCACCAATAATCTGCCGGACTGCTCCAACATGTGCCACGAGTCGAGCGGTGCCGCGCTGCACGAGACGCTGGGCGTCGGCAAGGGCGATGTGAGTCTGCGGGACATCCACCATTCCGATCTGGTCTTTCTGGTGGGCCAGAATCCGGGCAGCAACCATCCGCGGATGCTGACCGCACTGGAACAGACCAAGCTCAACGGCGGACATATCGTCGCCGTGAATCCGCTGCCCGAGGCCGGCCTCATCCGGTTCAAGCATCCGCAAGAGGTCCGCGGTGTGATCGGCCGAGGCACTCGGATCGCCGATGATTTCCTCCATATCCGGGTCGGCGGCGATCTCGCGCTCTTCCAGGCGCTGAATCTGCTGCTGCTGGAGGCCGAGGACGCCCGTCCGGGCACGGTGCTCGACCATGAGTTCATCGAGAACCAGACCAGTGGCTTCGCCGAGTTCGCCGAACATGTCCGACGGCTGTCCTGGGTCGATGTCGAAGCGGCTACGGGACTTACGCGCGCGGAGATCGAGAAGGTACGTGATCTGGTACTCCGCAGTGAACGGATCATCGTCTGCTGGGCGATGGGCCTGACTCAGCAGAAGTACGGCGTGCCCACGATCCGGGAGATCGTCAATTTCCTGCTGCTGCGCGGCAATATCGGAACACCTCGGGCGGGCGCGTGTCCGGTGCGCGGTCACAGCAATGTCCAGGGCGATCGGACCATGGGCATCTGGGAGAAGATGCCGCAGTCGTTCATGGAGGCCCTGGGACGCGAATTCTCGTTCACTCCTCCGGCCCGGCACGGCTGGGACACGGTGGATTCCATCCGGGCCATGCTCGACGGCCGCGCGAAGATCTTTCTCGGTCTGGCCGGCAATTTCGTACGGGCTACGCCTGACAGCCGTACGACCGAGAAAGCCATGCGCAACTGCCGCCTCACGGCGCATATCTCGACCAAGCTGAACCGCTCGCACACGGTCTGCGGTGAGATCGCGCTGATTCTGCCGACGCTGGGCCGCAGCGAGAAGGACAGACAGGCAGGCGGTGAGCAGTTCGTCACCGTCGAGGACTCGATGAGCCAGGTGCACGCCTCGTACGGGCGGCTCGAACCGGCCTCCAGGAAGCTGCTCAGCGAGGTGGCCATCCTCACCAGGCTCGCCCGCCACACCTTTGGCGACGAGGCCGCCAAGAAGGCGGATGTGCCCTGGGAGGAGTTCGAGGCGGATTACAACCAGATCCGGCAGCGGATCGCCCGCGTCGTTCCGGGATTCGACAATTTCAATGAGCGCGTGGCCAAGCCGGGAGGTTTTGTCCTGCCCAACCCGGTGAACGAGGGCGTGTTCCCGACTCCGAGCGGCAAAGCGCTCTTCACCACGAACGAGCTGCGGATGCTACAGGTTCCGGAAGGGCATCTGCTCCTTCAGACCATCCGTTCGCACGACCAATGGAACACCATTCCGTACACACTGGACGACCGCTATCGCGGAATCCACGGATCGCGGCAGATCGTGCTGGTGAATCCGGCCGACCTCCAGGCACTCGGTCTCACCGACGGCGACTGCGTCGACATCGTCGGCGTATGGCACGACGGTGTCGAGCGGCGTGCGGACGATTTCCGCCTCGTCTCCTATCCGACGGCGCGTGGGTGCGCCGCCGCGTACTACCCGGAGGCCAATGTGCTGGTGCCGCTGGACAGCGTGGCGGAGATCAGCAACACACCGACGTCGAAAGGCGTCATCGTCCGCCTCGAACCATGTGCGCAGCGCGTGGGAAGCTGACCGTACGAGCCGCCCCGGAGCCCAACGGCCCAGGGCGGTCACGTCACATTCGCGCGGCTGCCGCGTGCGAACAGGCCGGACACGCTGATCAGAGTGGCTGCCAGGGCCGCGATCAAGGGCACGACCAGGGCGGCCCGGTAGCCGTCGAGCTGCGCCGCCGGGGACGAGCCGTTGGTCGCCGCGATATTGACCGCGGCCACCGAGGAGAGTCCGAGCGCCGCTCCGAACTGGAAGGACGTGTACAACAGACCGCCCGCGACGCCCTGTTCCTCCTCCGCTATGCCCTCGGTGGCGACGATGGTGAGCGGACCGTACGCCAGGGAGAAGGCCAGTCCCAGGATGATCAGGCTCGGGAACATGGCCGCGTACGTCCAGTCCGCCTGGACCGGCAGGAACAGGGCGTACGACAGCGAGGCCAGGACCAGTCCGCCGAAGATGACCCGGGCGTTGCCGAACTTCTCGACCAGCTTGGGAGTCAGTGTCGGTGAGAGGACGGCGTCGATACCGATCACGATCATCGCGAAGCTGGTCTGGAGCGTCGACCAGTCGCGTAGTTCCTGGAGGTACAGGACGACGATGAACTGGAAGCCGAAGAAGCCGGCGGCGAAGAGCAGTCCGGCGATATTGGAGCGGACGAGCGCGGCGTTGCGGAAGATACCCAGACGCACCAGCGGCGAGGGCGATGTGCGCTCGATGGCGATGAACGCGAGGAACAGCAGCAGTCCGGCCGCGACGGTGCCGGCCGTCCAGATCGCCGCCACATGCGTGGCACGCTCCACGGCGAACACCAGCAGCAGGATGGCGCCCGTCACGGTGATCGCGCCGCCCAGGTCGACGGGCCGGCCGTCGCGGTCGGGACGGGCCGACCTGGGGATCAGGGCGAGTGCGGTGACCAGGATCAGGAAGGACAGGATCACCGGAGCGAAGAACACCCAGCGCCAGTCGACCGCGGCCAGGAGGCCGCCGACGACCAGACCGACGGAGAAGCCTCCGGCGGCGGTGCCGGAGTAGACCAGCAGCGCCTTGTTGCGCTCGGGCCCTTCCTCGAAGCTCGTGGTGATGATCGACAGACCGGCCGGAGTCATGAAGGCCGCCGCCACACCGGTCACAAACCGGGCCACGATAAGCATCCAGCCTTCGGTCGCGAAACCGCCCAAGCCGGAGAAGAGCAGAAAGACGGCCAGCCAGAACAGAAACATCTGACGGCGTCCGAACAGGTCGGCGGCCCGGCCGCCGAGCAGCATGAAGCCGCCGTAGCCGAGCACATAGGCGCTCATGACCCACTGGAGCATGCCCGTGGACATGCCGAGATCCTCACGGATCGACGGCAGCGCCACATTGAGCATGGCCACGTCGATGCCCTCCAGGAAGATCGCGCCGCACAGCACGAACAGCACGCCCCAGGCGCGTCCGCTCATACGGTCGGTACCGCTGCCCGACGGGGATTTCACGGTGGACACAGATGTCTCCTCGAACGCATGGGAAGGGTGAAAGAGATTCCGTCCGCGCTCACGGCGCGCCGGCGGTTACGCGGAAGCCTGCCGGTTCCGACTTGTAACTATCCGAATCCTCGGGCAGGCTGACGGGCCATGGAAGAAGGCACTTCAAAGTCACCGACGCACTGCGCGGATACCGAGGGCGACTACGACATCCTTCAGTGGGACACACGCGAAGGCTGCGAGGTGCGGCAGATCCTCGATCGCGTCGCGGACAAGTGGTCGCTGCTGGTCATCGCGCTCCTGGAGCGCAGGACCCTGCGCTTCACGGAACTGCGCAACAGGATCGAGGGCATCAGCCAGCGCATGCTGACGGTGACGCTGCGTCAGCTCGAACGGGACGGGCTCGTCCGGCGGACCGTCCACCCTGTCGTTCCGCCGCGTGTCGACTACGAGCTCACTCCGCTCGGCGCGACGCTCCACGCCACCATCCAGGCCCTGGTGACCTGGACGGAGGAGCATCAGCACGAGATCGCGGTCGCCCGTACCGAGTACGACCGCCGTGTGGAGTACGACAAACAGGCCTCTTGAGCCGCCGGCCAGCCCTGGTCGCGGGCCCGAAACGCACGAGTGCCGGCCGTGGGCACGGCCGGCACTCGTTTCGGTGGCGCAAGGTCAATGGCGCGGGATCAGTGGCGCGGGATCAGTGGCGCGAGGTCAGTTACGCAGAGGCACGCGGGGCCGCGATGAGGGCCGTGGTCTCCATCGGGAGTTCCGCGATGCGCTCGACGTCGAAGCCCGCCCGGTCGAGAAACGTCCGGAACTGGTCGACGGAGCGGTGCTTGCCGCCGTTGGTCATCAGCAGATGGAGATCCCACAGCGCGGGCAGCACCGTGGAGTCCTTGTCGGTCACGGTGCGGTCGAGTACGAGAAGCCGGGAGCCGGGACCGGCCATGGCGTGCCGGCAGTGCCGGAAGGCCTCCACGACAGCGTCGTCGGACCAGCCCGCGAGGACCCGGCAGAAAAGATAGACATCGCCGCCCTGAGGCACGGCCTTGAACATGTCGCCCGCGTGGAGTTCGACACGGTCGAGGCCGATGGTGCCGGAGAGATAGTCGCGGGCGATGGGTATCACATGCTCGCGGTCGATGAGCGCGCCGCGGGCGTCCGGAGCGGCCTCAAGGATGACGGAGAGCAGATGGCCGTTGCCGCCTCCGCAGTCGACGACGGTCTTGCCGCCGGAGAAGTCGAAGATCTCCGGTACGTAGTCGAAGAAGAGATTGCCGGCCTTCATGGTCCGCTGGAACCGGACTGCCAGATCGTCGTGGTCGTCGAGATACGAGTAGAGCGGCTTGCCGTAGGCGAGTTCGAAGCCCGCGGTCAGCGTGGTGAAGCACTCCACCGCGTTGCCCCAGGCGGTGTAGAACTCCTCGCCGTAGAGAAGACACATGTCGCGCAGCGTCCCCGGCCGGTCCAGGAGCGCCGTGGCCACCGGTGTGTTCCGGTAGCCCGTCTCGTGATCCCCTTCGAACACGCCCATCGCCACTAGGAGGCGCATCAGACGGCGGATGCCCTCCTCCTCGGCGCCGGTGGCCTCGGCGAGTTCGCCGCTGGTGGTGCGGCCGGCTTCGATGTGATCGGGCAGTCCGAGCTTCGCGGCGGTGTGGACGGCCTGTGCCCGCCAGCCTCCGGTGATCAGCTCGACTACTTCTTGGGCCGCCTTCAGATCGGCTTTCACTGCGGACTCTCCAGGATGTCGGGGAGGATCACTCCGTCATGTTCTTCATCGGGCCCCGGCCTCAGGTGGGAATTTCGCCCCGCCGGATCACCGGAATCTCTATGCCCAGCGCACGGAGCTGGTTGTACGGATTCATGAATTCCCGGTTCTGGACGATCTTGCCGTCGTCGAGCAGGAACGAATGGATGAAGTGGTTCTTGTAGTGGCCGGGCGGATATCCGGGAAAGAGAATCGCGCCCTCACCGTCGCACTCGACCCAGAACCGGTTCGGATCCTGTGTCTCGAAGATCTCGACGTTGTACCAGACCCAGTCGGGAAAGCACTCCAGCGACCAGGCGCCGTGCGCCTTCAGCTTGTCGAGGCCGCGGGAGACGATCGGTTCCTCGGTGTCGGCGGTGTACAGGCCGCCGCTGCCTTCCTCGGTGAAGAGGAGATAGCGGCTCAGCCGTCCCTCGCCCTTCCTGCTCATATAGTCCTCGACCACGGCTCGGTTACGGCGCCGCAGTTCCGCTTCGTCGTCGGACGCCGGTTTGTCGACGGTGGCTTCAGCCATTGCCGGACCTCACAAGGGACGATGGAAGGAGGAGCCAGGAATTCACTGGCCGGTCCGGAGCACCTTATCCGGGCCATCGGGTGTCCAACCGGCGATTTCCGCCCGTTGGACACGCACACGAACACGCCTATGGACACGCGCACGGACATACGTAGGAAACTCGTGGCCGCCCCGCACTTGGACGACGGCGAATTCTTGCAGGCTGCCTCACAGGACCATTATTTTACGGGAATGCATGATTACGTAGTGGCTGATGTCTTCACCGACGAACCTCTCTCCGGAAATCCACTGGCCGTCTTCCTGGACGCCTCCAGCTTTTCCACCGCGCAGATGCAGCGACTGGCCCGGGAGCTGAATCTCTCGGAGACGACATTCGTCCTTCCGCCACGGGACGGCGGAGACGTACGGGTCCGTATCTTCACTCCGGTGAACGAGCTGCCGTTCGCCGGCCATCCGGCGCTGGGCACCGCGATCGTGCTGGGCGCGACCACCCGGCAGGACCGGCTGCTGATGGAAACCGCCGTGAGCACCGTGCCGT
Source organism: Streptomyces sp. NPDC059743 (assembly GCF_042732975.1). Lineage (NCBI taxonomy): Bacteria > Bacillati > Actinomycetota > Actinomycetes > Kitasatosporales > Streptomycetaceae > Streptomyces > Streptomyces sp. NPDC059743. The sequence goes on from NZ_JBHWGS010000004.1 coordinate 378,563, forward strand.
TCGAGTTCGACCGGGACCCGGACGGCGGGATCCGCTCGGCGTGCATGCGGCAGCCGATCCCGACCTGGGAGCCCTACGCGGAGGCCGACGAGCTGCTCGCCGCGCTCGGTGTGAAGTCCTCCGTCCTGCCGGTGGAGGTCTACCGCAACGGGCCGCGCCATGTGTTCGTCGGACTGGACAGTGTGGCGGCGCTGTCCGAGGTGGAGCCCGATCTGCGGGCGCTGGCCAGGCATCACGACATGGCGGCCAACTGCTTCGCGGGATCCGGGAGCAGTTGGCGGACGCGGATGTTCTCGCCCGCCTACGGTGTCGCCGAGGACGCGGCGACGGGATCGGCCGCCGGGCCGCTCGCGATACATCTGGCGCGGCACGGACTGATCCCGTTCGGCCGCCAAATCGAGATCTGCCAGGGCGTCGAGATGGGCCGCCCTTCCACGATGCTCGCCACCGCCGACGGCGCAGGCCAGCGGGTGGACATGGTGGAGGTGGCGGGCTCCGCGGTGATCGTGGCCCGAGGGACCTTCCAGATGTGAGGATCGTCCCCTGTCGGCCGGTGGTCCGAGGAACGTCATGGTCCGCGGCGCGAGTTCAGGCGCCGCGGACCATACGTACGTACGGGTCTCAGGCCCGGCCTCGTAGGCCCGGCCTCACAGGTCAGGGCTCACAGGCCCGGCCTCGTGGCTCATGTCCCGTAGACCAGTCCGAGGCCGGACAGCGCCGCTCTCTCGTACGCGCCCTCCACCGTGGCCTCGACCTCGAACCGCACCCGCTCGGTGGGCGGATAGCCGATCAGCTGGGCAGCGCGGTGCGGTGGCAGCGGCTGCTGCTCGCCGGCTTCCGCCGACTCCCAGAGCATCACCGCTCCCCAGCGGTTCCCGGGCCGGTCGGAGATCCAGAACTTCAGCCGCAGGCCCTTGACCGAGCTCCACGGCGGCACTCCGTCGCTCCGCAGATACTCCCGCAGCGAGTCGATGGTCTGCTCGGACTCGGTCAGATCCCACCACGCGATGGTGACGTTCACGCGCGGAGCACCTCTTCCATATGAGTGGCCCAGATATGCCGGCCGTCGCGGGTGAGCACCGATTCCGCGTGGAACTGCATCGAGGTGAAACGAGGTCCGCGCAGCGCGTGCACCTCACCGTTCCCGACGTCCCTGCTGACCTCGACCGGGCCGATGCCCGGGCGGTGGATCTCGTCCGTGTCACAGCGGGCGGCGAAGGTGTTGTAGAAGCCGGCGAGTACGCGCGTGCCGAAGAGATCGATCTCGCGCCGGGTGCCCTGGCGGCAGTCGTCGCAGGGCGTCACCTCCAGACCGAGGCGTCTGCTGAGCACCTGATGGCTGAGACAGACGGCGAGGAACGGCAGGCGCCGTTCCAGCAGGCTGCCGATCGCCGTGTGCAGATGGGCGATCCGGGGATCGCCGCTGTCGTTGGGATCGCCCGGCCCCGGGCCCATGACGACCAGATCGTGCTCGTCGAAGGAGTACTCCTCGTCGAACCGGCGCACCGTCACCACCGTGCCCAGCGAGCGGAGCTGATGGCCGATCATCGCGGTGAAGGTGTCCTCGGCGTCGACCACCAGTACGCGGCGACCGGCCAGGGCCGGCACGGGCCGCTCCCGTACCGCCGAGCCCGCCGAGTCGTCGGCGAGCCAGAACCGGGCCAGGTCCTCGTTACGGCTCGCGAGGGCCGACCGTACGGCCGGATGGTCGCCGAGACCGCCCTGCCGGTCGCCTTCCAGCGCGGAGAGCAGTCCTGCCGCCTTCGCCCTGGTCTCGGCGGCCTCGGAGACGGGATCGGAGTGCCGTACGAGCGTGGCGCCCACGCCGATGTCCACCCGGCCCGCACGGTCGATGTCCGCCGTACGGATCAGAATGGCGGAGTCCAGGGACCGGGCGCCGCCCTCCCTGCCGATCAGGGCCATGACACCGCTGTAATACCCGCGGCCTCGTGGCTCGTACCGGCTGATGACCCGGCAGGCACTCTCCAGCGGGCTCCCGGTCACCGTCGGCGCGAAGAGCGTCTCGCGCAGGATCTCCTGCGGTGCCCGGTGGGAGCGGCCCTCGATGAGGTACTCGGTGTGCGCGAGCCGTGCCATCTCCTTCAGCCGCGGTCCCACGACGCGCCCGCCCGAGTCGCAGACGCGGGCCATCATCTTCAGCTCCTCGTCCAGCACCATGTACAGCTCGTCGCTCTCCTTCTCGTCGGAGAGGAACTCCAATACGTCGGAGAGCACCGGCCCGCCCGCGGGATAGCGGTAGGTGCCGCTGACCGGATTCATCACGGCCGTGCCCGCGCGCAGGCTGATGTGCCGCTCCGGAGTGGCGCCGACGAAGGTACGGGATCCGGTGTGCACGATGAACGTCCAGTACGCGCCCGACTCGCGTGCGCACAACCGCCGGAAGAACGCGAGCGCGTGGGCCGGATCGTATCCCTCGATATCGGCGACGAACGACCGTTTGATGACGAAGTTCGCGCCCGCGCCCGCGCCGATCTCGTCGGCGACGACCTTGCGGACGATCTCCGCGTACTCCTCGTCGGCGATGTCGAAGCCGCTGTTCGCCAGGGAGATCGGGACTTCGGGGATACGGGCCAGTGCCTCGGACAGTGGCAGTACGGCCTGCTCCGTCACCCGCAGTGCGAGAAGCGGCGCGCCGTCGTCGACACAGGCGAAACCGCGTTCGGCGATCTGCCGGAAAGGGATGATCACCAGGACGTCCTGGCCCTGTCCAAGGGATTCCTCGGGTACGGGAATCCCGGCGAGAGTGGCCGGCTCCGACAGTTCGCCGAGCAGTACGTCCAGCCGGTCGCGGCCGGTCGTCTCCGGGCGGTGCAGCAGCGCGAAGGGCGGTGGCCGGTCGGCCAGCACCCGGGTCAGCGGATCGCCGTCGCCGGTCATGCTGTCGCCGGTCATGCCAGAACCTGTCTGTGGGTGACCACCATGGCGCAGCGCTCGGCCGCATACTCCAGCGCCATACGGTGGTGGCGCAGCGAGAAGTCGCCTATGGCGTCCGCCACCAGAAACGGCTGGATGTCATTGGTGAACGCCTCCACCGCGCTCGCGAGCACGCCGACATGTCCGTACACACCGCAGACAAGAAGCTGGTCGCGCTCCTGTGCCCGCATCCAGTCGAGCAGATCGGAGCGGTGGAACGCGCTGTAGCGCCATTTGGTGAGCCGCCGGTCGTCCGGGCCGGGCGCTAGCTGCTCCACCACTTCCCGGTCCGCCGGGTCCGTACGCATCCCGGGACCCCAGAAGTCCTTGAGCAGACCGCGCTGTTCGTCGGTCATGCCTCCGGGCTGCGCCGTGTACGCCACCGGTATGCCCAACTCACGGGCGCGGCCGAGCAGTTCGGCGGTGTTCAGTACGAGCCGGTCGCGCAGGCTCTCGGGGAACGGTCTCAGGAAGTACCGCTGCATGTCATGGACAAGCAGTACGGCGCGCCGTGGATCGGCGGTCCAGTCGGCGGAGTTGGCGGGGAGATCGGCGGCGCCGGGTAACACGTAGGGCGTGATGGGGGGAATACCGGGCATGAGTGGCTCTCTCCTCGAAGAAGGCTTGAGTACCGGCCGGGAACGGGAACGTCATGGCGTCGGACCGCGTCGCAGTGCCGGATCGCTGTGCCAAATCGCAGTGCCGAGTCGCTGTGCCGGATCGCTAGGCGGAGTGAGGCGCGTTGCGGGCCAGTTGCTCGGCGACGACCCGCCAGCTCTTGGCGTACTCCATCGCCGCGTTGGCGATGGCGCGTCGACGGTGGGCCGGGACGCTGTTCGCGAGAGTCGCCCACTTCTCGCTGCTCATGGCGTGGGCTTCCATCAGACGCAGCAGGGTGCGCCCGTTCTCGCTGTAGCGCAGTGAGGGATCCGTCCTGAGCCGCTGGACCACCGAGGAGCGGTCCGTGGGCTCCGGGCCCGGTCCGGAGCCTCTACGCGCGTCAGCCGAAGCGGAAGCCGAGTCCGAGGCCGAGGCCAGATCTGGACCCGGATCTGGATCTGGAAGCGAGGGCGAAGGCGAGGGCTGGAGTGTGGGCGGGAGCGGCAGCGGAGGCGGCTCGGCCGTCCACCGGCCTTCGTCGGGCTCCCGTTCGGCCGGATCCTCCTCACGCAGCAGCCGGGCGCGGACCGAGCGTGCCGTCTCCGGTGAGATACCCACCGCCTTGGCGATCTGCCGGAGAGACAACTCCGGGTTGCGCAGGATCAGTTCGGAGGCGAGCCGGCGCTTCTCCACGGCGTCGGTGGGCCGCACCCGCCCGTCCTTGCCGATCCTGCTGTCCGGCCGGCGTGTCGTCTCCGCGGGGTGTCTGCGGCGTACCTCGGCGACGGTCTTGGCGGACAGCCCGGTGACGGAGGCAGTTAATCGGTCCGACCACTGGGGATGCGAGGCGATGATACGCGCGGCGGCTGCCTTGCGGTCGGCGACGGAGAGCGGCAGTCCGCCCGCCAGATTCGCCTGTACCGCGAGGACGAACGCCTCGGCCTCGTCGCCCTCGAACATCCGGGCGGTGATGAACTCCTGCTTGCGCAGCTCGGCGGCGCGCACCCGGTGCAGACCGTCGACCACGCGCATGGTCGCACGGTGCACAACGATCGGCGGGAATTCACCCAGAGCACCGGCCAGCATTCTGACATGCTCCGGATTCTCCCCGGTGGTCCGCGGTGTATCGGCAATCACCAATGACCCGATGACCACCTTGACCACCGGTCCCAGCAGCTTCCGCCGGCGTCCCGGAATCGCGCCCCAGCATTCATAGGAAAGGCCGCTCTCTCTTCTGAGAGGACCGGCCGTTGAATTCTTCACCATTAACACCCCAACCATCGCAAGGAAATGAGATAAACCTCCGATGAAGATCCGCCGCAACACTAGGGAATGAATGTCGAGAACGTCAATGCCACAAAAGTCGCAGACGGTGCACGGCATCGCGCACGCGCCGCGGCACACGGCGGAACCGGTGCGCCGCAAGCCTCCGCGACCTGCGGGCGGCCGTGCCACGTCTATGGTTCCGTGGAAATTTCGCTCCGGTTCGACAGAAATCCATCCCCGTACGGATGCCCGGGCGGCCCGCAAGAGACATAACGGCAAAGATTTCGGCAATGAATGGTCACGTATTCCGGTACGGCACCGGCCCTTTCGGCACCGGACAGCGGTCCGCGACCGTCCCAGGAGATACGGGCGGTCGCGGGAATACGGCGGTGTGCCGCTGTTCGGGTCCGCCAGGAAAATACCTGACCGCCCGGCTGTCCAACTGATGAGTTTCCCCGGCTGGACAGCTTACGGCCGTCGGTGCCGTCCAATCGTCGAACCCTGGACAGGTCTCGACGCAAAGTGATAGAAGAATTCAAGCAGCCCGGCCAGGTATCGCCATCGATTTTCGGAAGCAATTCCGCTCGCCCCCGCACCACCGTCGCACTGCTACCAGGAGTGACTCCTTATGTGTGGAATCGCCGGCTGGGTCTCCTACGACTCCGATCTGACGGAGCGCCGCGAGGTACTGGCCGCCATGACGGACACCATGGCCTGCCGAGGCCCGGACGACGCGGGCGTCTGGGTCCGGCCGCATGTGGGCCTGGGCCATCGGCGGCTGGCGGTCATCGATCTCGCCGGCGGCAGACAGCCGATGGAGGTACGGACGCCCAACGGCACCGTCGCCCTGGTCTACACGGGCGAGGTCTACAACTTCACCGAGCTGCGGGCCGAGTTGGAGAGCCGAGGCCACCGGTTCCGTACCGTCAGTGACACCGAGGTCGTCCTGCTCGGCTATCTGGAGTGGGGCGAGGGCCTGGCCGAGCGCCTCAACGGCATGTTCGCCTTCGCGATCTGGGACGAGCGCGAGAACAAGCTGGTCATGGTCCGCGACCGGCTGGGCGTCAAGCCCTTCTACTACTACCCGACCTCCGACGGCGTTCTGTTCGGCTCGGAGCCCAAGGCGATCCTGGCCAATCCGGCGGCCCGCAGGGCGGTCGACACCGCCGGTCTGCGCGAGCTGATCGCGTTCACCATGGCGCCCGGCTGGGCCCTGTGGAAGGACATGTACGAGATCGAGCCCGCCACCGTCGTGACCGTCGACGCCCGGGGCATCCGCAGCCGCGTCTACTGGAAGCTCGACGCCACGGAGCACACGGACGACCAGGACACGACGGTCGCCAAGGTCGGTGAGCTGATGACCGACATCGTGCGCCGCCAGCTCGTCGCCGATGTGCCGCAGTGCGTCCTGCTCTCCGGCGGCCTCGACTCCAGCGCGGTCACCGGACTCGCCGCGGCCCGGCTGGCCGAACAGGGCGAGCGGCTGCGTACGTTCTCGGTGGACTTCGCCAACCGGGAGGAGACCTTCCGGGCCGACGAGAACTGGGACAGCCCGGATACGCCGTACATCCGCGATGTGGTGGATCTGGTCGGCTCGGACCACCGCTTCGTGACACTCAGCCCGCACGAGCTGACCGATCCCGAGCTGCGCCGTGCGGTGATCACCGCACGCGATATACCGGTCGGTCTGGGCGAGACGGACACCTCGCTGTATCTGCTGTTCAAGGCCATCCGGGCGGAGTCGACGGTGGCTCTGTCGGGCGAGTCCTCGGACGAGGTGTTCGGCGGCTACCGCTGGTTCCACGATCCCGCCGCGGTCAACGCGCAGACCTTCCCGTGGCTCGCCTACAGCAGTCCGATGAGCCAGGACCGGGCGGCGGCCCTCCACCCGGATCTGCGCCGCTCCCTCGATCTCGACACCTATGTCGCCGACCAGTACGCGACGGCGGTGGCGGCGGTCGAGCATCTGCCCGGCACCGATGACCACGAGCGGCGGATGCGTACGATCGGCAATCTGCATCTGACCCGGTTCGTCCGGATGCTGCTCGACCGCAAGGACCGCGTGTCGATGGCGGTCGGACTCGAAGTGCGGGTGCCGTTCTGCGACCACCGGCTGGTCGAGTACGTCTACAACACGCCGTGGTCGCTGAAGAGCTTCGACGGCAGGGAGAAGAGCCTGCTGCGGCACGCCACCGCGCATGTGGTGCCGCCGTCCGTGCAGGGCAGGCGGAAGAGCCCTTACCCCTCCACCCAGGATCCCGGCTACGGAGCCGCCCTCCAGCAGCAGGCGAAAGAGGTGCTCGCCGACCACGACCATCCGGTGTTCACCCTGGTCGACCGGGCCTGGCTGACCGAAGCCGTCGGGCGGAACGTCACCATGCCGAGCGGCGACCGGCGCGGTCTGGAACGGGTGCTGGACCTGTACCACTGGTTCGATCTCTATCAGCCCGAGATACACCTCGACTGAGGCCAGGCGCCGCGCGCGTGCCCTGTGCCGCCCTCGTCGCTCTCGCGTCAGCGGACGCGAGGCGGCGGAGGCGGGCCGCCCGCGGCGAGCGGCGACTTGGCCAGATCCACACAGCCCACCGCGATCACTCCGACGGCCACGATCTGAGGCACCAGCCACCAGCCGGTACGCAAGGTCTCGCCGAACAGCGTCACGCCGTAGGTGATGCTGATCAGCGCGTCGCCGAGCGTGAGCATCGGCTGGGAGGCGGCCAGCCAGCCGGCCTGGAGCGCGTTCTGCAACAGGAACAGCGCGCCCACGCCGGCCACCGCGGTGGCGTAGAGCTGCCAGGAGGAGAACAGCGCCGCGGCACCGCCGCCGTTGTCGAGGCGCGCCACGGCGTCCTTCATCAGCGCGGCGGTCAGCGCGTATCCGCAGGCCGCGGCGAGACCGAGCAGCGCGGCGCGCGGATTGCCGCGCAGCCGCAGCGCCCAGAGGATCAGTACGGCCTCGAAGATCCCGGTGGCGATCAGCGCCGGGATCCAGGCGTAGTCCTGTACGGACTCATGGCCTCCGCCGGGTGCCGCGGTGGCCATGCCCAGCGCGAGCCCGCCGGTCACCGCGGCCACGCCGAACCAGACGCCGGGCGGCAGGCGGCGGTGGAAGACATGTGCGGCGATCAGCAGGGTGGCGGGCAGTTCGATCACAAAGATCGGCTGCACCACGGCGATCGGCCCGGTGGCGAGCGCCACCGCCTGGCACACCGCCGCCACGATCACCAGACCGATGCCCGCCAGCCATACCTTCTGCCGCAGCAGATGTCTGATCAGCGAGAGCCGCATGGACTCGGCATCGGGCGCCGTGGCGGCGGCCCGGCGCTGGAGCACCGAGGCGGAGCCGTTACTGATCGCGGTCAGGAGGGCGAACAGAACACTGATCACCGGACCATCATGCGGCTCACCGGCACCGGAACCATGCCATACCACCCCGAGCTGCCCGCCCGAGGGCCGAACGAGGTACGCCGGCATCGGTACGCCTGCATCGGTAGACTCTCGGCGCCGACGCTCCGTGAGGCAGAGACCACACTGAAAAGACCACACCGGGAAGGGCGCGGGGAGCTGTGGCACGCAGATATCGACATCCGCCGCCGCCCGCGCCGCTGCCGCAGCGGGACGGGATCGATCCGGTACGGGTGCGGCTGCCGGCGGATCCCGGTGGCGAGTGGGAGACCGTACGGGATCATCTGGTCGCGCGGTTCGGGCATGCCATCGGTGTGGAGCGCGTCGACGCGATACTGCGCGCGGGCCGGTTCGTCGGAGTGGACGGTCCGGTGGCGGGCGCGGAGCCGTACACGGCGGGACGGTATATCTGGTTCCACCGGGAGTTCGTCCCGGAGGAGCGGGTGCCGTTCGAGATCGGGATCGTGCACCGCGACGAGCGGATCGTGGTCGCGGACAAGCCGCACTTCCTGGCCACCACTCCGCGCGGGCGCCATGTCACCGAGACCGCGCTGGCCAGACTGCGGCGGGAGCTGGAGCTGCCCGAGCTCCAGCCCGCGCACCGGCTCGACCGGCTGACGGCCGGTCTCGCGCTCTTTGTCGTACGGGCCGAGGACCGCGGCGCGTACCAGACGCTGTTCCGGGACCGGCGCGTACGCAAGGAGTACGAGGCGGTGGCGCCGTACGACCAGACGGTGGCGCTGCCCGTCACGGTGCGCAGCCGGATCGAGAAGGAGCGCGGAGTGCTGGCCGCGCGGGAGGTGCCGGGCGAGCCGAACAGCGAGAGCCGGATCGAACTGCTGGAGCACCACGGCGGTTTCGGCCGGTACCGGCTGTCGCCGGCCACCGGCCGTACCCATCAGCTCCGGGTCCATATGAACAGCCTCGGACTGCCGCTGCTGAACGACCCGGTCTATCCGGTGGTCCTGGAGGAGGGACCGGACGACTATGCCCGGCCTCTCCAACTGCTGGCGAAAGTACTGGCGTTCACCGATCCGGTGACGGGCGAGCCGTACCGCTTCGAAAGCCGCTCGCGGCTTCTGCGGCCGGCTCAGTGGCCGCGCTGAATCCATTCCGCCAGGTGCGGCGCCTCGGCGCCGATGGTGGTCGAGTCGCCGTGGCCGGTCCGTACGACGGTCTCCGGCGGCAGAACGAGCAGCCGGTCGCGGATGGAGTCGATGATCGTCGGGAAGTGCGAGAAGGACCGTCCGGTGGCGCCCGGACCGCCCTGGAACAGGGTGTCGCCGGTGAAGACCGTGGACAGCTCCGGCGCATGGAGACAGACCGCGCCGGGCGCGTGCCCGGGAGTGTGGAGCACGGTCAGCGTGGTGCCGCCGACGGAGAGTGTCCTGCCGGCGGTCAGCTCACCGTCCGGGAGCTGCTCCGGGTACGTCTGCTTCCACAGCGGCAGATCGTCGGGATGCAGCAGTACGGGCGCGCCGGTGGCCGCGGCGAGGGCCGGAGCCGCGTCGATATGGTCGTTGTGCGCATGGGTGCAGACGATGGCGCGCAGCGTCCGGCCGCCGAGCGCCTCCTCGATGGCGGCGGCGTCGTGCGCGGCGTCGATGACGATCGCCTCGGAGTCGTCGCCGACGATCCAGACGTTGTTGTCGACGTCCCAGGTGCCGCCGTCGAGCGAGAAGGTACCGGAGGTGACGAGGTGGTCGATACGGACGGTCATCAGAACACCACCACCGAGCGGAGGACATCGCCCTCGTGCATCCGAGCGAACGCCTTCTCCACATCGCCGAGTCCGATGGTCTCGGTGACAAAGGCGGCGAGGTCGATACGGCCCTGCTGGTGCAGGTCGATGAGCATCGGGAAGTCACGGGAGGGCAGACAGTCGCCGTACCAGGAGGACTTGAGGGAGCCGCCGCGGCCGAAGACGTCGATCAGCGGCAGTTCGAGCTTCATCTCCGGAGTGGGCACCCCGACGAGGACGACGGTCCCGGCCAAGTCGCGGGCGTAGAAGGCCTGTTTGTACGTTTCCGGGCGGCCGACCGCCTCGATGACGACATCCGCGCCGAAGCCGCCGGTCAGCTCGCGGATCGCCTCGACCGGGTCGGTGGAGCGGGAGTTGACGGTGTGGGTGGCGCCCATCGACTTCGCCGTCTCCAGCTTGCGGTCGTCGATGTCGACGGCGATGATCCGGGCCGCGCCCGCGAGCCGCGCGCCGACGACGGCCGCGTCGCCCACACCGCCGCAGCCGATGACCGCGACGGAGTCGCCGCGGCCGACCTGGCCGGTGTTGATCGCGGCGCCGATACCGGCCATCACACCGCAGCCGAGAAGTCCCGCCACGGCCGGTGAGACACTCGGATCGACCTTGGTGCACTGGCCGGCGGCGACCAAGGTCTTCTCCGCGAAGGCGCCGATGCCGAGCGCCGGGGAGAGTTCCGTACCGTCCGTCAGTGTCATCTTCTGCCGGGCGTTGTGGGTGTTGAAACAGTACTGCGGCCGGCCGCGCAGACAGGCCCGGCAGGCGCCGCACACCGCACGCCAGTTGAGGACGACGAAGTCACCGGGCGCGACTTCGGTGACGCCCTCGCCGACCGACTCCACCACGCCCGCGGCCTCATGGCCGAGGAGGAAGGGAAAGTCGTCGTTGATCCCGCCCTGCTTGTAGTGCAGATCGGTGTGGCACACACCGCACGCCTGCACCGTCACCACGGCCTCGCCGGGCCCGGGGTCGGGTACGACGATCGTCTCGACCCGTACCGGCTCGTTCTTGCCTGGAGCGATGACCCCTCGCACCTGCTGCGCCATGCCAGGACCTGCCTTTCCTCACCTCTCGGACGGAACGTCAGGCACCACTATCCCGCGCCCAGGCGGCTGCCGGTGGACATCGGCGCCCGTCAGGGCGCCAGGACGTCCAGTTCCTGGAGGGCGCCGACGGCGATCTCCCTGGTGAGTTCCTCGGCGCGGGCCGCGTCGCCCTCGCGTACGGCCTCGGCGACTCCCACATGGAGCGTCACGGCCGCCGGATCCGGATCGTCGAACATCACCTGGTGATGCGTACGGCCGGTGAGGATCTCGGCGACCACATCACCGAGCCGCGCGAACATCTCGTTGCCCGACGCGTTCAGTACCACCCGGTGGAAGGCGATGTCATGGACGAGATACTCCTCCAGCCGGCGCCCTCGCGAGGTGGCGACCATCCCGAGCGCCTGCTCGGTGAGCGCGGCGCACTGTTCGGGCGTGGCGTGGCGGGCGGCGAGTCCGGCCGCGACCGGCTCGACCGCGGAGCGCAGCACTGTCAGTGAACGGAGCTGGCGCGGCCGGTCCGTACCGGCGAGGCGCCAGCGGATGACCCGCGGATCGTAGACGTTCCACTCCTCGGTGGGACGTACGGTCACGCCCACCCGGCGCCTGGACTCCACCAGATGCATCGATTCGAGGACGCGGACCACCTCGCGGACGACCGTGCGCGAGACATCGAAGCGCTGGGCGACCTCGTCCGTGCGGACCACGCTGCCCGCCGGGTACTCGCCCGCCGTGATGGCGAGGCCGAGAGCGTCGAGCACACGGGTATGCAGGCCCCGGCCTTCTGTGGTCATGGACCAAGCCTACGGGCCGGAGTCGGCAGGTAAAAAGTACGACGTTTACATCACAGACTCTTGAATACGTCGTACCTAATACGTTTCAGTAGCGCGACGGACCGATGTCCGCGACCGACCGATGTCGAAGAAGACAGCGAGGCAAGCGATGAGCACCCCCCACGTCGTCGTGGTGATGGGCGTGTCAGGAACCGGCAAGACCACGGTCGGGCCCCTGATCGCCGACGCACTGGGCGTCCCGTACGCCGAGGGCGACGACTTCCACCCGCCGGCGAACATCGCCAAGATGTCCGCCGGCGTTCCGCTGGACGACGCGGACCGGTGGCCGTGGCTCGACGCGATCGGGAGCTGGGCGCACGAACGGGCCGGGCTCGGCGGTGTGGTGAGCAGCTCCGCGCTCAAGCGCGCCTACCGCGACCGGCTGCGCGCCGCCGCGCCCGGCGCCGTCTTTCTGCATCTCACCGGCGACCGGGCGCTCATCGGGCGGCGGCTGGCGGAACGCAAGGGCCACTTCATGCCTCCCGCGCTCCTGGACTCGCAGTTCGCGGCCCTGGAGAACCTGGAGGCCGATGAGGCGGGCGTCGCCGTCGATGTGTCAGGTACCCCACAGGAAATCACCGAACGGGCCGTCGCCGCGCTGCGCCGGCTCGACAAGAACTGAAGGAATCCCCCGTGACCAGTCTCAGCGTCGAGACGCTGGCGGCGGATGCCGTCGAGCCGATCACCTCGGCGGGCAACGCCCAGTTGGGCATAGCGGTACTCGCCGGTATCGCCGTCATCGTCCTCCTCATCACCGTCGCCAAGCTCCATGCCTTTCTGGCCCTGACCATCGGCACGCTGGCGCTCGGCGCCTTCGCGGGTGCTCCGCTGGACAAGGCCATAGCCAGCTTCACCACCGGCCTCGGCTCGACCGTCGCGGGTGTGGGCGTGCTGATCGCGCTCGGTGCGATCCTCGGCAAGCTCCTCGCGGACTCCGGCGGCGCGGACCAGATCGTGGACACGATCCTCGCGAAGGCGGGCGGGCGCGCGATGCCCTGGGCGATGGTCCTCATCGCCTCGGTGATCGGGCTGCCGCTCTTCTTCGAGGTCGGCATCGTGCTGCTGATCCCGGTGGTGCTGCTGGTCGCCAAGCGCGGCAACTACTCGCTGATGCGGATCGGCGTTCCGGCGCTGGCCGGGCTCTCCGTGATGCACGGGCTGATCCCGCCGCACCCCGGGCCGCTGGTCGCGATCGACGCGATCGGTGCCAATCTGGGCCTCACACTGGCGCTGGGCGTGGTCGTCGCCATTCCGACCGTGATCATCGCCGGACCGCTCTTCTCCCGGTACGCGGCGCGCTGGGTGGACATCCCGGCTCCGGACAAGATGGTGCCGCAGCGCGCCTCCGAGGAGCTGGAGAGGCGGCCGAGCTTCGCCGCGACCGTCTCGACCGTGCTGCTGCCCGTGGTGCTGATGCTGGGCAAGGCGCTCGTGGACATCGTCGTGGACGATCCGGAGCACACCGTCCAGCGGGTCGCGGACGTGGTCGGTTCGCCGCTGATCGCGCTGCTCGCGGCCGTCATCGTCGGTCTCTTCACGCTGGGCCGCGCGGCCGGATTCACCAAGGACCGGCTCGCCTCGACGGTCGAGAAGTCGCTCGGCCCGATCGCGGGCGTGCTGTTGATCGTCGGCGCGGGCGGCGGCTTCAAGCAGACGCTGATCGACTCCGGAGTGGGCCGGATGGTCCTGGACATCTCCGAGGACTGGTCGATCCCGGCGCTGCTGCTGGCCTGGCTGATCGCGGTGGCGATCCGGCTGGCGACCGGCTCGGCGACCGTCGCGACCATCTCGGCGGCCGGTCTGGTGGCGCCGCTCGCAGCGGACATGTCCAGCACGCACACCGCGCTGCTGGTGCTGGCGATCGGTGCGGGCTCGCTCTTCTTCAGCCATGTGAACGACGCGGGATTCTGGCTGGTGAAGGAGTACTTCGGGATGAACGTCGGCCAGACGCTCAAGACCTGGTCGGTGATGGAGACGATCATCTCCGTGGTCGGTCTGGGCTGTGTGCTGCTGCTCTCGCTGGTGTTGTAGCCGCGTTCCGTGGTGACCAGGGATGGGCGGGCCGGATCACTCCTCCTTCCACCGGGAGTGCTCCCGCTCCGCCCACGCCCGGCCCACCGATCCGGTGCGCATACCGCGCCGGGCCACGGGATCTCCGTACGCCATCCCGATATGCCCGACGAGCACGATGCCGATGGCCAGGGCCAGCCAGTCATGGAGGAAGGTGGCGCTCGTACGCCAGACGACCGGCGCGAGACCGGTGAACCACATGAGCAGGCCCGTGCCGAGCATCACCAGCACGGCGCCCGCGATCCAGCTCGCGTAGAGCTTCTGACCCGCGTTGAACTTCCCGGCCGGCCGGGAGGCGGGACGCGGATCGCGCCGCAGTGCGGCACGCAGCCACTCCTTGTCGTACGGCAGGAAGCGGTTGAGCCGGCGCAGATCGGCGCGGAAGGCACGGGAGCCGAGACCGAGGAGCACGGGCACCGGCAGCAGCAGTCCCGACCACTCGTGGACGGTGACGACGAGATACCGGCGGCCGACGAGTTCGGCGAGCTGCGGTACGTACAGACAGCCCGCGGTCACGACGCACACCAGCATCAGCGCACCGGTCGTACGGTGCACCCAGCGCTCGGCCGGGCTGAAGCGCCGTATCCGCTCAGACGGTCGGGCTGTCGTCGCGGCCGTTGGACCTGCCGACCCAGGCGTCGACGTCATAGCCGCGCTCCTCCCAGTAGCCGGGCTGCACCTCGGAGGTGACGGAGATCCCGGAGAGCCATTTCGCCGACTTGTAGAAGTACATCGGCGCCACATAGAGCCTGACCGGGCCGCCGTGCGCGTGCCCGATCTCCTCGTCCCGCATCTTCAGCGCCACCAGCACATCGGCGCGCCGGGCCTGCTCCAGCGTCAGGCTCTCGCTGTACGCGCCGTCGAAGCAGGTGAAACGGACCGCTCCGGCGCCCGGACGCACCCCCGCCGCGTCGAGCAGGTCCGAGAGCCGTACGCCCTCGAACGGCGTGTGCGGGACGCGCCAGCCGGTCACGCACTGCACATCGCGGACCATCCTGGTCTGCGGCAGCTTGCGCAGCGCGTCGAGGGTGTACGTGGTGGGCCGGTCGACCAGTCCGTCGACCGTCAGCCGGTAGGTGTCCGCGTCCTTGCGCGGCACGGAGGCGGTGACGGAGTAGTAACGGAAGCCGCCGCCGTTGGGCAGCAGTCCGGTCAGACCGGTGGGATCCTTGTCGGCGGCCGAGCCGAGGAAGGCTTCGAGGCCGCGCTGGAGGTAGGGCGCCGCGACGAGTCCGGCCGCGCCCAGGCCGAGCATGGAGAGCACCAGACGGCGGCCCACGGGCGCGCCTTCGGGCTCACCTCCGGACTCGTTCTGTTGAGAGTTCACTCATCGAGGAGAACACCCGCGGCCCCCGGAAGCCAGGGGCCGCGGACATCCGTCAGTAATTCGTCAGATCATCGAGACCGGACACTCGACACCGGATCGGTCAGACCCCGGCCGTCTCCGACTTCGCGGCCTTCTCCAGCTGGAAGGCCTCGTTGCCGAGCCCGATACGGGCGTGCACCTCGGGCTTGGCGGAGCGCAGAACCAGTCCGTACACCACTCCGCCGAGCAGCGCGAGAAGGATGATTCCCGGCAGCACCCAGCTCAGCGAGGAGCCGGGGCCCGCGCCGACCAGGACGTCGAAGTCCTTCACCGTGTACACGGCGATCGTCACCAGCGCGAGGCCCGCCAGGGCCGAGGCGACCAGGCGCGGCGCCTGCGGACGGCCGGCACCGCGCCGTACGAAGAAGACGATGACGGCGAAGGAGGCCGCGGCCATCAGCACGATGACACCGAGCGCGCCGACATTGCCCATCCAGGTGAACAGCCGCAGCACCGGCGCGGTCGGATCGCCGACGGGCTTGTCGTCGGTGAGTGCGAAGGCGAGCACCACGACGATCGAGAACACGGACTGGAGCGCGGAGCCGGAGGCGGGCGCACCGCTGTTCTTGTTGGTACGGCCGAAGGCGGCGGGCAGCAGCCCTTCACGGCCCATCGCGAAGGCGTAGCGGGCGACGACATTGTGGAAGCTGAGCAGCGCCGCGAACATACCGGTCACATAGAGCACATGCAGGACATCGGTGAAGGTGGCGCCGAGCCGGGCCTCGGTGAGTCCGAAGATCAGCCCGGGTCCCTCCTTCGCGGAGAGGGCGACGATCTCGCCGGGCCCGGCGGCCACGGAGAGCGCCCAGGCGCTCAGCGCCAGGAAGAGCGCGGAGAGACCGACGGCCAGGAACATCACGCGCGAGACGACGACATGCGGACGGCTGGTCTCCTCGGCGTAGACGGGAGCCTGTTCGAAGCCGACGAAGGCGGCGATGCAGAAGCAGAGCGCGGTGCCGATGCCCGCGCCGGTCAGCGCGTCCGGGTTGAACGCCGCCAGGGACAGGCCTTCCTTGCCCGGATCCGCGACCGCGGCGACATCGAAGATCACGACCAGGGCGATCTCGATGAACAGCAGCACACCGAGGACCTTCGCGTTGAGGTCGATCTTCAGCCAGCCGAGCAGACCGACGAGCGCGACGGCGACGAGCGCCGGTATCCACCAGACCACGCTCATGTCCAGATAGGTGGCGAAGAGCCCGGAGATCTCGAAGCCGAAGATGCCGTAGATGCCGACCTGCATGGCGTTGTAGGCGACCAGGGCCACGAGCGAGGCACCCGCACCGGCGGTCGGGCCGAGACCGCGGGCGATATACGCGTAGAAGGCGCCCGCGTTGTGCACATGCCGGCTCATCTCCGCGTATCCGATGCTGAACAGCACCAGGACGATCCCGAGGACGACATACAGCAAGGGCTGGCCGACGACGCCCATCACGCCGTAGACGGCGGACATGACACCGGCAACCGTCAGCAGTGGCGCGCTCGCGGCGAGCACGGAGAGCAGCAGCCCCAGTGTGCCCAGCCGGTCGGCGCGCAGGGCCCGTTCCTGCCCTTTGAAGGTATTGATCTCGCTCGTGCTCGAACTGCCCGTCGGCATGACAGGGGTGTCCTTTCGGGAAGGGTGGTGCGCTGGTCAGGCGGCGCCGAACGCGGCGTCACGCGCGGCGGTGAAGGCTTTACGGGGATCCCGGTCCGGATAGGACCAGGGCGCCGGTGTGATGTGCGGGCCGATGCGCTGGAAGAGCGCCGCCGCCTCGGCGGTACGGCCGTCGTGGAACTGGGCGTGGGCGAGGAAGTTGAGATCGACGCGGTTACGCGGATGCTCCTCGCTCTCCCACTCCAGCCACCAGTCGAAGGCGACCTTCAGCACCTGCCGGGCGCGGCGCCCGGTCCAGTGGCCGGATTCGGCAGGATCGGCGGGCTCATGCCCGGCCGCCGCGAGGACGCGGTAGCGCTCGGCGTGGGCGACCACCGGGAGGACCGCCAACGGCGAGTCGGCGGGCGCCTGTTCGGCGGCCCAGGAGGCGAAGTCGTACACCTCGTGCAAGGGATCCTGGCCCGCGTCGGGGTGCCGTTCCGCGAGCCGCGCCGCCATCAGATGGTGCGCGTGATGGTGTTCCGGATGGCGGCTCCTGACCTCGTCGAAGAGCCGCGCGGTCTCTTCCTCGGTGCCGAGCGTACGGGCCAGGAGCAGCAGTCCGAGCCAGGGAGTGGGATCGGCCGGCGACCTCCGGACCGCCTCACGGCAGGCCTCCCGGGCCTTCTCCTCGCGCTCCTTGCCGCGCAGTGCGGCGACGGCGGTGGCACAGGCGAGCAGGGTCGCCGCGTCGGAGCTGTCGGGTTCCGCGAGCAGCCAGTCGCGGGTCCAGGCGACGGCGCCGGCGGCCTGGGCGAGTACGACGGCCCGGTGTCCGCGCCGGTCCCAGTCGTCACCGGTGGCGGCGAGGAGGGTGCGGGCCTCGGACCAACGGCCCTGGGCCAGTTGGTCTCTTACCGCGCCGAGTTCGGCGTCGTCGAGGGCCGGATCGAAGAACTGGTCGGAGCGTGAGCCACGTCTTCGCAAGCGGCCCAGGGGCGGCGGAGGCGGGGACATCCGCGTGATCCTCCAGGGCACATGAACGAGCGATGATCGCGGACAGCCAACCCGTAGGCAAGGCTTCACGTCAAGGGCCGTCTTGGTGCAAAGCGACGCCAACTGTTCCGCGTTCCGGCACGGTTGATCCGCTTCTCGTACAGAAGCCCAGCTCACATGGGTTTCATCCACCGTGGCCCATACGGCGATGCCTCTCGCACGGCGTGACGGAGTTGCCGAAGTCACGTTGCGGAACGGTCCGATGGCGGCGTGTCAGCCACTCCGACGGCGTGTCGGCCGATCTGGCGCGGCGCGTCGGCCGGTCGGCGGCTCGGTCGGCGCGTCGGCCTTTCGGGCAGCCGGTCAGCCGATCGCCTGCGCCGCCGCGCGGCCCGCCGCACGGCCGGAGAAGAGACAGCCGCCGAGGAAGGTGCCCTCCAGCGAGCGGTAGCCATGGATCCCGCCGCCGCCGAACCCGGCCACCTCGCCCGCCGCGTAGACACCGGGCAGCGGCTCGCCCGCCTCGGTCAGCACACGCGAGGACAGATCCGTCTCCAGACCGCCGAGCGACTTGCGCGTGAGGATGTTCAGCCGTACGGCGATCAGCGGTCCCGCCGCCGGATCGAGGATGCGGTGCGGAGCCGCCGTACGGATCAGCTTGTCGCCCAGGTAGCTACGGGCTCCGCGGACCGCCGTGATCTGGAGGTCCTTGGTGAAGGGATTGGCGATCTCCCGGTCGCGCGCGGTGATTTCACGGCGCAGCCGGTCCTCGTCGATCAGCGGCTTCCCGGTGAGCGCGTTCATCCCGCGTACGAGCGCGCCCAGATCCCGCTCCACGACGAAGTCGACGCCCTTGTCCATGAACGCCTTCACCGGTCCCGGCACATCGGCGCGCGCACGGCCGATCACGCCACGGACCGACTTGCCCGTCAGATCCGGGTTCTGCTCGGAGCCCGAGAGCGCGAACTCCTTGCCGATGATGCGCCGGTCGAGGACGAACCAGGTGTGCTCATGGCCGGAGCGCATGATGTGCTCCAGCGTGCCGAGCGTGTCGAAACCGGGAAAGAGCGGTACGGGCAGCCGCCGCCCGGTCGCGTCCAGCCAGAGCGAGGACGGTCCCGGCAGGATACGGATGCCGTGCCGGGCCCAGACCGGATTCCAGTTCTCGATGCCCTCGGTGTAGTGCCACATCCGGTCCCGGTTGATGTGGTGTCCGCCCGCCGCCTCCGTGATGCCGAGCATCAGCCCGTCGACATGCGCGGGCACTCCGGAGAGCATCTTGCGCGGCGGAGTGCCGAGCCGCTCCGGCCAGTGGGCGCGGACCAGATCGTGGTTGCCGCCGATACCGCCGGAGGTGACGATCACGGCCTGCGCCCGCAGTTCGAAGGAGCCGGTGACCGTACGGCTGCTCGCGGTGCCGCGTGCGGCGTCGCTCGGCTCCAGGATCTCGCCGGTGACGGTGTCCACGGCGCCGGCCGTGGCGCCGAGGCCGGTGACACGGTGCCGGAACCGGAAGGTCACCAGCCCTCGGGCGGCGCCCTCGCGCACCCGCCGCTCGAACGGCGCGACCACTGCGGGCCCGGTGCCCCAGGTGATGTGGAAGCGCGGTACGGAGTTGCCGTGCCCGAGCGCGTCGTATCCGCCGCGCTCGGCCCAGCCCACCACCGGGAAGAACCGCACGCCCTGCGCATGCAGCCAGGCCCGCTTCTCGCCCGCCGCGAAGTCGACGTACGCCTCGGCCCAGGCGCGCGGCCAGCGGTCCTCGGGACGGTCGAAGCCGGCCGTGCCGAGCCAGTCCTGGAGGGCGAGTTCACGGCTGTCCTTGATCCGGAACCGGCGCTGCTCGGGCGAGTCCACGAAGAACAGCCCGCCGAAGGACCAGTACGCCTGGCCGCCGAGCGACTGCTCGGGCTCCTGGTCGAGAAGGATGACGGACCGGCCCGCGGCGGCCAGTTCGGCGGTGGCGACCAGGCCCGCGAGGCCCGCCCCGATCACGATCACATCAGCGTCGTACGCCATGGTTTCCGTCCTTCGCGAGCAGATGGCGGGCCGCCGGCCGGACAGGCGGCCGGGCAGGTGGTCCGATCCTCCGTACGCGTGAGTAACACGTCAACTGGTTGGATGGGGTTCATGAGCCCTGCTGACGAGATCCTGGACGTCGTCGACGAGAACGACCGTGTGGTCGGACGGGCGCCACGCGGTGAGATCTACGCCAAGGGCCTGCGCCACCGCTGTGTCTTCGTACTGGTACGGGACGCCGAGGACCGGGTGTTCGTCCATCGCCGGACCGCCGGCAAGCTCGTCTTCCCTTCTCTCTACGACATGTTCGTGGGCGGTGTCGTGGGCGCGGGCGAGAGCTATGACGAGGCGGCGCTGCGGGAGGCCGAGGAGGAGCTCGGCGTGTCTGGCCTCGACCGTCCCGTACCGCTGTTCCCGTTCCGCTACGACGCGCCGGACGGATCCGTCCGGGAGAGCGCGTATGTGTACTGGGTGCGCTGTGCGCTGCCGGTCGATCCGCAGGTGGAGGAGGTCGACTGGCACGATTTCCTGACGGAGGCCGAGCTGGAGCGGCGGCTCGGCGAGTGGGAGTGGGTGCCGGACGGCCTCGCGGCGTACGAGCGGCTCCGGGCCTCCCGTGCGCCTCACGCGCCGCCCGCGTAGGGTGCGGCACGTGACCGGCTTTGTACGGAGCCTGCGGCTGTGGTTCGCGCCCGGGCGCATCGGCGACGAGGGCGAGACACCCGACTACCGGTTCTCGCTGGCCAATGAGCGCACCTTCCTGGCCTGGATCCGTACGGCGCTCGCGCTGGTGGGCGGCGGATTCGCGGTCGACCAGTTTCTGCCGGACCTGCGCTGGGGCGTACGGGTCGGGCTCGCGGTGGCGCTGCTCGCGGCCGGAGCCCTGTGCGCGCTGCGCGCCGTCAACCACTGGGTGCGGTGCGAGCTGGCGATGCGGCGCGGCGAGGATCTGCCGGTGTCCGGTTTTCCCACGCTGCTGAGTCTGGCGGTGGGACTGGTGGCGGTGGTGATGCTGATCATCGTGCTGCTGGGCCGGGCGGGCTGATGCCGACGGGCGCTCCCGGGCCTCCGGAGCCAGTGCCTCCGGGCCAGGTGCCTCCGTCTCCGGTGCCCGACCGGGATCCCGGACTCCAGCCGGAGCGCACCCGGCTGGCCTGGCGGCGTACGACACTCACCTGCACCGTCGTGGCGGTGCTGGCGGCCCGCCAGGCGATCCACGGCGGTGGTACGGCCGCCACGCCGGCCGCCGTCGCGGCCGTCGCCCTGGTCTGGCTGGGCTTTCTGGCCGTGGCCCATCGCCGGGTGCGGGCCCTGGACTCCGTACGGCCGCGGGCGCTCCCGGTGAGCGGCGCCGTCGCCACGGCGGTCTGCACCGTACTGCTGGCGGTGTGCGCGGTGGCGGTCATGAGGTGAGCCTGTGAGCCTCCGGGCCGCCCGGCACCGAGGCTTCAGCACTGGGCTTCGGCACCGCGCTTCGGCATCGGGCTTCGGCACTGGACGGCATACCGACCGGTCGGCATCATGGTCGCAAGACCGTACAGCCGGTACGGCCCTGCCCTCCCTCGACCGCCCACGGAGGTACCGCACCATGAGCCCAGCTCCCCTGCCAGGACTCGATCCCGAGAAGCTGCGCGGCCGGCTCGATCTCGTCCGGCCCGGACTGGTGGGCGGGCCGCTGGAGGCACGGCTGATCGAGGGCGGCCGGTCGAATCTGACGTACACCGTCACCGACGGCTCCGGGCGCTGGGTGGTCCGCAGGCCTCCGCTGGGCCATGTGCTGGCCACCGCCCATGACATGGCGCGCGAGTTCCGGGTGATCAGCGCGCTCCATCCGACGGCCGTGCCGGTACCGGAACCGCTGCTGCTCTGCGAGGACGAGTCCGTCCTCGGCGCGCCCTTCTATGTCATGGAGCATCTGGAGGGCACGGCGTACCGTACGGCCGAACAGCTCGCGCCGCTCGGTCCCGAGCGCACCCGCGCCGCCGTCCTCGCGCTGGTCGACACGCTGGTCGAGCTGCACGCCGTCGATCCCGAGGCGGTCGGTCTCGGTGACTTCGGCCGGCCCGAGGGCTTCCTGGACCGTCAGCTCCGCCGCTGGGGCAAACAGCTCGCCGCCTCCCGCGACCGCGAGCTGGCCGGTATCGACGAACTGCACGCCGCTCTCGGCCGCGCGCTGCCCGGCTCGCCCTCCCCCACCGTCGTCCATGGCGACTACCGGCTCGACAACGTCCTGATGGACAAGGACGACCGGATCACCGGAGTGCTCGACTGGGAGATGTCCACGCTGGGCGATCCGCTCACCGATCTGGGCCTGCTGGTGATGTACAGCAAGCCCCTGGAGGTGGCGGACTCGCCGGTCAGTACGACGGCGGGAGCGGCCGGCCATCCCTCGCCCGGCGAACTGGTCGAGCGGTACGCGGCGCGCTCGGGCCGTGACACCTCCGCCATCGCCTGGTACACGGCGTTCGCCTGGTTCAAGCTCGCCGTGATCCTGGAGGGCATCCACTACCGCTACACCCTCGGCCGGACCGTGGGACCCGGCTTCGACCGGATCGGCGATCTCGTCCCCGTCTTCATCGAGCACGGTCTCACCACACTCCAGGAAGGCTGAGTCCCACCCATGGATTTCGCATTCGACGCCCGTACCGAAGAGCTGCGCGCCAGGCTGCTCGCCTTCATGGACGCGTATGTCCTGCCGGCCGAGCAGGTGGCACAGGAGCAGCGCGCGCGGCTGGCCGATCCCTGGGACACGCCGCCGGTGGTGGAGGAGCTGAAGGCCGAGGCGCGCCGGCAAGGGCTGTGGAATCTGTTCCTGCCCGACAAGGAGTACGGCGCCGGGCTGACCAATCTCCAGTACGCGCCGCTCGCCGAGATCACCGGGCGCTCACCGCAGTTGGCGCCCACGGCGCTGAACTGCGCGGCGCCCGACACCGGCAATATGGAGGTGCTCGCGCAGTTCGGCACCGGGGAGCAGCGGAAGCGCTGGCTGGAGCCGCTGCTCGCGGGCGAGATCCGCTCGGCGTTCGCGATGACCGAGCCGGAGGTCGCCTCGTCGGACGCGACGAACATCCGGACCAGGATCGAGCGTGACGGCGGTGACTATGTCATCAACGGCCGCAAGTGGTACATCTCCGGTGCGATGAACCCGGAGTGCGCCATCTTCATCGTGATGGGCAAGACCGATCCGGACGGCGAGGACATCCGCCGCCAGCAGTCGATGGTCCTGGTGCCGCGCACCGCTCCCGGGCTCGAAGTGCGCCGCGCGATGCGGGTGTACGGCTACGAGGACCACTTCCACGGCGGCCATGCCGAGGTCGTCTTCGACAACGTACGGGTGCCCGCGACGAATCTGGTGGGCGAGGAGGGCGGCGGTTTCGCGATCGCGCAGGCCCGGCTCGGGCCCGGCCGTATCCATCACTGCATGCGGCTGATCGGCATGGCCGAGCGCGCGATCGAGCTGATGTGTCTGCGGGCCGTGTCCCGTACGGCGTTCGGCGGGCCGCTCGCCCGGCAGGGCGTCGTACAGAACTGGATCGCGGACGCCCGGGTGACGGTCGAGCAGCTCCGGCTGCTGGTGCTGAAGACGGCCTGGCTGATGGACACGGTCGGCAACCGTGGCGCGCACACGGAGATCCAGGCCATCAAGATCGCCACGCCGCGCGCGGTGGTGGACATCATCGACTCGGCGGTCCAGTTGTACGGCGCCGGCGGAGTCAGCCAGGATTTCCCGCTGGCCGAACTGTGGGCGGCGGCGCGGACCTTGCGGCTGGCGGACGGTCCCGACGAGGTGCATCAGCGGTCGCTGGCGCGGCGGGAGCTGAAGAAGTACCTCTGAGGCTCGGGCGGCCGGAAGCATGGTGGCGGTGGAGGCGCCGCGAGGGTTGCGCGTGGGTCGCCGGGGACGTCGCGAGGGTCGCGCGGTGGTCGTCAGGAGCGCCGTGCGGCATCAATTCGCCACTTATTTCAGCCTTTACGGTGGTAATCGCCTCATGGGTCTCAACTCGGGCCTCTTCCCTGGCTAGCGTCGGCAGCGCTCTACCGACCGCAAGCCGTGCACCGGAGCCACAGGGGGAACCACCATGCGTCACCGTTCGATCGCCGCTCTCGCCGTGTCCGCCGCCTTCGCGGCGGTCGTCGCCGCCGCGCCCGCCGCCTCGGCCGAGCCGAATCCGCCCGGCTGTCCCAAGCAGTACTTCTGCGCCTACTCCGGCGAGGGACAGAGCGGCAGCCTGCTGCTGAAGACCGCGGGCAACTGGTCGGGCAGTGTGGCCGGCGTCCGCTCCGTCTTCAACAACGGAGTCCGCTTCGCCGGCGGCGACCATGTCCAGCTCTCCTGGCGGTTCAACGGCCGCGACTGGGGCCAGTGCTTCCACTACAACCCGGGGCCCGGCGAGTACAAGGCCGACTTCGTCGGTGTCACGGTCACCAAGGTGGTCTGGCGCGGTGAGTGCTGAGCCACCGCCATGGAGAGCCACTGAGAGCTCCTGAGAACTCCTGAGAGGATCCGGCGGCAGCCGAGGGACCTCTCAGGGCCCGTCCGTAGGGCCTGTACGGCGCACAGGCCCTACGGACGAAGCGCCCGCAGCAGCAGGTCCGCGAGATGGTCGGCGACCTGCTGCGGAGTGAGGCTGCCGTCCGGCCGGTACCAGGTGGAGAGATGGTGGACCGAGCCGAAGTGGTAGTCCACCACCAGATCGGCCGGAGTGGCGGTGGAGAAGACACCGCTGCGCTGGCCCTCCTCGATCAGCGCGCGGAACCGCTCATGGTAGCGCCGCCGCTCGGCCCGTACCTGCTTGTTCTTCTCCGGGCTGAGATGGTGCATCGAGCGGAAAAAGATAGAGGCGTCGTCCAGATTGTCGATCGTCGTCACCACGACATCGGCGGCGGCGGCCCGCAGCCGGCGCTCCACCGGCTCGTCCGCGTCGGCGAAGGCGTCCAGACGCTCCTGCTGAAGGCGCAGAACACGGGCGTAGACCTCCTGGAGGAGATCCTCCTTGGAGCCGAAGTAGTGGTAGAGGGCGCCCTTGGTGACGCCCGCCGCCTCGACAATCTCCTGCACCGAGGTGCGGTCGTAGCCGTGCTCGGCGAAGAGCCGGGTGGCGGCGGCCAGCAGCCGTTGAGGGACGGGCACTCCGCCCCCGTCCGTCGTCCTGGCCATCTGCCGCCACCTGCTTTCCGTTCCGTACCGCGCGCACTGTCCGTCCGCGCGCTGTCCGTCCGAGGGAACGCGGTCCCTGTCCGAGGATCTTCCCACCTCCGGTCACGGACGGCTCCGGCGGGAAGGCCGGAACCGTCAGACCGTCAGCGGCTCTGTCCCTCGGTCGCCTCCCATTTCTGCTGGACACGGTTCATCGTGGCCAGCCAGCGGTCGGGATCGCCCGCGCGCGCCTGGTAGTAGTCGGCCACCTCCGGATGCGGCAGAACGAGGAAACGGTCCTCCGCCATGGCGGTGAACAGGGCGTCGACCACCTCCTCCGGCTCGATGGCGGTGGCGGCGAGCACCAGTTCGCCCGCGCTGCCGGACGCGGTGAGCATGTCCGTACGGACGCCCTGCGGACAGACGGCGTGCACCTTGAGCCCGCGGTGGCGGTAGGTCAGCGAGAGCCACTCCGCGTAGGCCAGCGCGCCGTGCTTGGTGACGCTGTACGGAGCCGCGCCGATCATGGTGAGCAGTCCGGCGGCGGAGACGGTGGAGACGAACCGGCCGCTGCCGCGCTCCAGCCAGTCGGGCAGCAGCGCCCTGACGGTCCGTACATGCGCCATGACATTGACGTCCCAGGCGGTCGACCAGACCTCCTCGCCGACGAGCCCGTCGCCCGGCGAGCCGACTCCGGCGTTGGCGCAGTAGATGTCGACGGTGCCGCCGAGCGCCTCACGGGCCTCGGCCACGATCAGCGAGGCGTCACCGGGAACAGCACGGGCGCCGATCTCCGCGGCGACGGCCTCGGCCTTCTCCGCGTCGAGATCGTTGACCACCACCCGGGCGCCCTCGGCGGCGAATCTGCGGGCGAGCGCGGCGCCGATACCACCGCCGGCTCCTGTGACCACAACTCCCGCGCCCTGCACCGTACTCATCGGGTCCTGCCTCTCCGGGCTTCCGGTTCCGCGCCGGCCGCTCCGCCGACACCAGCAGACTAACCAGTCGGTATGTACGGAGGGAAGGGAGCAGGACACGGGCGGGGCTCAGCCGTACAGGGTGCAGAGTGGAAGCAGAGAGGAAGAGGGAGGCTGCACATTCAAGGTGCCTCGGTTGCCCTCCATACGCTCGATGGTGATCTCGAAGCTCGGGGTGAGGTCAGAGTGCCATCAGGCGCTTTCGATTCAGGCGACAGTGCCCGCGGTTCTTTGCGCGGCCTCGGCGGTGTCGCTCGCGCGAGCTGCTGCTTCCCATGCGGCTACGGCGGCGACGATGCTCAGGAACGCGGCTACGACGGCGGCGCGCCCGGCGGTGAGCCAGTCCTGCCAGATGGTGAGGGCGAGGGCTATGGCGACGATGAGGGCGGATACGAGGATCAGGGCGTGCCGCTTCTTGGTCGGTGACATCCCAGGACCGTATCCGAGCCCGAGCGTCCGGGTTCTGCGGCAGGGGAGCGCTCAACTCCGAACCGGAGAAGGGCCCTACGGTCACAGATCCGTAAGGCCCATCCCGGTAGCCCCGTCGTCTGACGCGGGTACATTTCCCAGTGGACGCTAGGAATGGAGACCAGTATGCCCCACTACAGCGACATCCAGGGGAGCGCAGACAGCAACGGACAGAGGCTGTCTCGCCTACGCATGCGCCGCCGCTGGACTCAACAACGACTCGCTACCGAAACCGGATACTCCCTCTCCGCAGTGAAAGCCTTTGAACAGGGACGCCGTTCCCTTGACCGCCCCGCAGTCATCCTCACCCTCTGCCGCGCTCTCGACTGCCACCCCACCGAAATCACGGGCGGCCCCGTAATTCCCCCGACGAGCGACCACGACGGCCAAGAAGCCGTTGCGGGCGTGGCCGCAGTACGCCGCGCGATCCTCCGCCACGGCCGGCCCGCCCGTCCAACCGAGCAGGAGGTCCGAGAGGTTGACCTTCACGACCTTTGCAAGCGGACGAACGAGGCCAACCGTCAAAGGGCCTCCGCTTCGTTCACGAAGGCCAGCCGGACCCTGCCCGCGCTACTCCGTGACCTCCAAGTGGCCGCCGAGGTCAGCGAGGGAGACGATCGCCGTACAGCGTTCGGTCTGCTTACCTCCGCCTACGAATGTGCAATGCAGTACCTCTACAAACTCGGTCACGTCAGTGACGCGACCCTCGCCACCGAGCGCGTGATGTGGTCTGCCCAGGAGACAGGCGACCCGCTTCGCATCCTGGCCGCCAACTGGTACGACGCTGGAGAGTTCCTGTCGATTGGCGAGCACGACGAGGCTGGCGCCATCATTGACGGCGCGCTGTCCAGCATCAGCGCCATCAGGGGGCCAGGGCCTGCGGCCGTGTCGTTGAAGGGGGCATTCGAGCTGAAGGCGTCGCTGAACTACGCTCGCGCGGCAGACGGCAAGTCCGCAGAGCAGTACTGGAAGCGCGCAGGCGAGACCGCAGAGCAACTTGGCGAGGACCGGAACGACTTTCAGTTGCAGTTCGGGCCAACAAACTTCGCTATCTGGGGTGTCTCTCTTCCAGTCGAAATGGGCAAGGGACGCCTGGCGGTAGAGCGCGCGGAAAAGGTCAAGCTCCCCGAGCAGTACTCGCCCGAGCGGCGGTCGCATCACTTCATCGACGTGGGCCGTGCCCACTTCTACAACGGACAGCGGGAGGAAGCTCTCGGCGCGTTCCTCACTGCGGAACGCCTGGCTCCGCAGGCGACCCGGATGCATGCTGGGGTGCGGGAGACCGTCGGCACGATGATCCGCACCCAGAAGCGCGGCCAACTGGCGGAGTTCGGCACCCGGTTGGGGGTGGTCTGACGGAAAGGGGCTACATTCTGTAGCCCAAGCGTCACCCCTCGGTCCGTAGCGTCAGTGGCAGAGATCACAGACTCAATGGACTGAGGGGGCATTATGCCCGAATCGATCGAACGACGGCCGTGTGGACGCGCCACGAACGCTGACTTTCCGCTCGACTTCGCCACGATGGTGGAGACCGCGCGACGAGTGATCGACTGGGACGGCCGGGTGCCGGCCAAGGATCTAGAGACGGCCACGCACCAGATGCGCGGCTTCCTCGGTCTGCTCATTCCGGCTGCGGAGGAGCGTCTTGGGCGCTTTGCCCCCGTGGGTATCGAGGAGGCCCGCCGACGCCTGGCCGCCGGCCCCGGGCTGCTCGGCCCTGTCCGTCACGCGCGCTGTCTGGCCCGGTCCGTTCTCTCCCTGTGCGCTCACCTCGGCCAGGGCGACGAGGAGCGGAGTACGGCGGCTGAGTCTCCCGAGCCGTGGACGCCGCCGACCGGGACGACGGTCGAGATGGTGCCCGTTGGGCGTTACTGGGACGCCGTCCGGGTGCGGTCCTATATCGGCGAGCGTGTGATCGAGCGCATGGGCGCGGACAGCGGTGCGGTCATCGAGGACTGGCACGGCCAGGTCCTGTACTGGCTGATTCCTCTCGGTGCCGCCGACGCCTGGGATCTGCCGTTGTCGGCAGTCGTGCCGCTGAGCGTCGCCACCTTCCTCTCGGTGCCGCCCGTGAGCTACACGGGAGAGGAGAAGCGGCTGCGCTGGATCGTGCCGCTGACCGCCACGCGCTACCTGACGGATCCCGTGCTGCTGCACGACACGCTCACCGCGGAGATCCTCGCGGCGGCCAGCAGCACCTCATGAACTCCGTACCGGCCACCCCTATCGGCGGGGACGGTCCGGCCGGTACGGACAACTGCCCTGGTCGTCATGAGCGGCTGCTCTTCGACGGCCAGAGCAGGCACGACAAGCAGTCAAGTTCTCTCACCCATCCCGAGAGGAAAGCGATCATGACAATGCTCGTTGAACTGCCCAGCCGAAAGACCGTCCCGCTCGACATACTGGAGCTGGAAGTCACCGGGGGGTGTCAGCTCACGTGCACGCACTGCCTGTCCTCGTCCAGCCCTCAGGGGACGCACGGGGCGATGACCCCGGCCGACTGGGAGTCGGTCGTGACGGAAGCTGCGGCGCTCGGCATCCCGACAGTGCAGCTCATCGGTGGCGAGCCCACGATGTACCCGCAGTGGATCCCGCTCACCCAACTCGCCCTGACGCTCGGCCTCAAGGTCGAGATCTACAGCAACCTGTTTCACGTGCGCCCGCAGTGGTGGGACGTGTTCAGCCAGGACGGGGTGTCGCTCGGGACGAGCTACTACAGCGACCGAGCTGAGAAGCACGACAAGATCACCGGCAGGCCCGGGAGCTATCACCGGACCCGCTTCAATATCCAGCACGCGGTCTCGCTCGGTATTCCGATCCGGGCCGGCATCGTGGACGTGCTCGATGGGCAGCGCGTCTCGGAGGCGCGCGCCGAGCTGCTGGAGATGGGGGTGACGCGGATCAACACCGACCGGGCGCGTGCCGTGGGCAGGGCCTCGATCCCGGGGCAGTCTCCGACCCTGGACGAGATGTGCGGCCGGTGCACCCGAGGCCGCGCGGCCGTACTCCCGAACGGTGACCTCGCGGGTTGCGTCCTGTCCCGCAACTTTCCCGCCGGCAACGTCCGGGAACAGAGGCTGGCGGACCTGCTCAGCGGGCCCGCGTGGGCGGATCTCTCGGCGAGGATCCCGCTCCCGGCCCGCGGGGCGTGCGGGCCGGACGACTCCGATGCTTGCGACCCCTCCAACAACGCGTGCGACCCCACCGACGACTAGCCAGACCGACAAGGAAGAGTGCACATGGACTGGGAGCAGAGGGCCTTACGGCTCGCCGACGAGGTGACCGATCCCGTCTCGCGGTGGCGCGAATCCATCGCCAGCACGGCCCGGCATGAACTGGTGCCGCGCTGGTGGGAACGGCACGACGGAGACACATGGATCCTCCGGGACGGGCCGTCGGACATCGAACATTGGATGCGCAGGGCCTACAGCGATAGGTCGGTGATCACCCGGGTGGGGACAGCCCACGCAGACCACGGCGAGCTGGGTGACCTCACGGAGGGACGGCCGACGTCGTCTGCCACGCATCCGGGACTGGTCGTACGGATGCTGCGCCACGGACGCCTGGCGGAAGGCATGGATCTGCTGGACGTCGGCACCGGCGCCGGCGGGCTGACCGCGTACGCGAGTCGCCGACTCGGCGACCAGCATGTGACTAGCGTCGACGTCGACCCGTACCTCTGCGACGTGGCGCGGGACCGCCTGGCGGCCATGGGCCTGCATCCGCAGATCCACACCCTGGACGCCACTGCCACCAAGCTCCCTGAGACGTACGACCGGATCATCGCCACAGTCTCCGTACGGCCAGTGCCCGCGTCGTGGCTCGCCGCTCTGCGGCCGGGCGGCCGACTGGTCACGACCATCGCGAATACGAGCCTGATCCTCACCGCCTGGAAGACGGAGGACGGTGGAGCGACAGGCCAGTTCGAGCGCGACTGGGCCGGATTCATGACCTCGCGCCGCGGCGAGGACTACGAGCCGGGCCTGACCAAGCTGTTCGATGTGGCGCGCGACCTCGACGGAGACGAGGCGTCGACCGGCCGGTATCCGGTGGTGGACGTGGAGAATGCCTGGGAGCTGCGCAGCATGCTCGAAGTCCTCGTACCCGGCGTGGAGTTGGACTACGAGCAGCAGGGCCGGAGGCGCATCGCGTACCTCGTCCACGCGGACGGCTCATGGGCACGCGCTGCGGCCGACCGTCTGGATCCGCCCACGGTGCACCAGGGCGGCCCCCGCCGACTGTGGGACGAACTGGAACGCATCCGCAACCGGCAGTCCGCGGAGGGCGGTCTGTCGCTGTACGGCAGTCCGGTCAGGGTCACGCCGGACGGTGTGTGCCACCTGTCCCGCGGAAGGTGGACGGCCACCATCGCATGAACGGCCAGGACGGGGACGGTCCTCCGCCACCCCATTGGCACGGCTACGCCTGGAACGGACGCCGATGCCGCCCCGGAAGCGACCCGTACCTCCGCCCCCGGCCGGCGGATACGGAGCCGCCGAGCATCGAGGTCCAGTTGGCGCGGTTCGCTGAGACCGCCGCTGTGCTCACCACACACCACACGGTTGATGAGGCGTGTGCCTGGCTGGAGGCCACACTCCAGGGGTACCCGCGGGCCGCCAGGACCCCGCTGCCGACGGATGTACTCGCCCAGGCGCGGGCGCAGCTCGAACGCGGCGGGGAAGTGGACTGGTTCTACTACTCCATCGACGGCCGGTACGTGGAACGCACACTCGATATCTGCCCCCGTCCCGGCGCCGAGACGGTGCGGTGGCCGTACAGCGGGTGTCCCCAGCCTTCATAGCGGGGCCAGCACGGCGGCAGGTATCAACCCATGGCGACTGAATCGGGTTAAGGGTCGCGCCTATGAACGCCTCTCCCCGGCTGGTGGTCCGGAAGCCCTGGCCGGGGGAGGTCTGCAAAACCCCGGCGCGGCGGCCGACACCGGAAGTTCCGGACGCCGCGCCGGGTCCATTCTGAATCAGGCTCTCCCGCTCGAGAGCAGGTAAGGCCCCGTCGCGGGAGGTCTCGAAGCCCTCCGCGTCGGGGCCTTCGGCATGCTATGGCTGCCCTCGCCGGGGCCAACCGTGCGTCTACGCAGGCGTCCGTCAAACAGGGGGTCATCTACATATTCGACAAGCCGCGGGCTTCGTTCCGTATGGCACTCACGCGCGCTAGCGTGCGTGAGCATGACAGACGACCCGATCACGGAGGTAGCGGAATGAGCCTGTCCAGACGGGGTTTGCTGGCCGCCGGCGGCGCGGTGGGAGCCGCCGGAGCGCTCGCCGCGGGTGCCTCGCACGCCGCCGCGCACTCCGGGAGCGCGCCCGCGGTGCGTACGGGCTTCGACCGGCTGGCCGCCGACGGCTACCGGCTGCTGTCGGGCCGGAGTATCGGCCTTGTCACCAACCCGACCGGGATCACCCGCGACGTACGCCATGTGGTGGATGTGATGCACGGCGACGACCGGGTGGATCTGGCCGCCGTCTTCGGCCCGGAGCACGGCTTCCGGGGGACGGCCCAGGCCGGTGGCTCCGAGGGCCGCCACGACGACCCGGCCACCGGGCTGCCCGTCTACGACACGTACCTCAAGAGCGGTCAGGCTCTCGCGGACATCTTCACCGAGTCCGGAGTGGACACCGTCGTCTTCGACATCCAGGACGCGGGCGCCCGCTTCTACACCTATATCTGGACGCTCTACGACTGTATGGAGGCGGCGGCCCTCGCGGGCAAGCGCTTCGTCGTACTGGACCGGCCCAATCCGGTCACCGGGCGGGCGGCGCTCGGGCCCGTTCTCCAGCGGGAGTTCGCGACCTTCGTGGGACGCGAGCCGATCTCTCAGGCGCACGGAATGACGGTCGCCGAGCTGGCGCTGCTCTTCAACGGTGAGTTCCTGGCGGAGCCCGTGGAGCTGACGACGGTGACCATGTCGGGCTGGCGCCGCGCGGACTTCTTCGACGCGACCGGACTGCCCTGGGTGCCGCCGAGCCCCAATATGCCGACACCGGACACGGCGCTGGTGTACGCGGGCACCTGTCTGTTCGAAGGGACGAATCTGTCCGAGGGACGCGGTACGACCAGGCCGTTCGAGCTGCTCGGCGCCGAGGGCATCGACCGGACCTGGGCCGAGGCGGCCAACGCGCTGGAGCTGCCCGGAGTGCGCTTCCGCGAGGCGTACTTCGCGCCGACCTTCTCCAAGTTCCAGGGCAAGACGATCGGCGGAGTGCAGCTCCATGTCCATGACCGGACGTCGTTCGATCCGGTACGCACCGGGATCGCGCTGCTGGTGACGGCGAAGCGGTCCTGGAGCGGATTCGCCTGGCGCCCGGACAACTGGATCGACAAACTGACCGGCTCGGCACAGGTCCGGACACTGATCGACGCGGGCGCCGACACGGACGAGGTGGTGGACGCCTGGCAGAGCGAGCTGGCCGCGTTCCGCAGGGTACGGCGCGGCTATCTGCTCTACCGCTGAGCACCGGGCGCCGGGCCGGACCGGGCCGGACCGTACGTATCCGTCACGGTCCGGCCCGGTCCCTGGATCAATCCGCCGGCATCACTCCGTCAGCGGTGCGACGGGAACTCCACCACCTGCTGGTAGGTCGGCCTGTTCTGCCAGTTGACCGTGGGATGGGTGATACCGCCCAGCGCCCGGTGGATGATCGCGTCCGTGCACCACTGGTTCCCGGCCGAGCAGTTCTCGTCGCCGGGATAGACCGTGTTGGCGGGCGCCGCCACCGCTGCCTTCAAGGTGGTGAGCAGCGTGTCCCGGCAGGCGCTCAGCCCACCGCCGCCGCAGTAGGTGGTCGCCGTCGGGGCCTGGACCGGATCGCCGAGCACCTGCCTGAGGTCCTTGTCGACATATCCCCACCAGCCGTACTGGAACGCCGAGCCGCTGTGCGCGCCCGTCGGACCGTGGCTCGACGCCGGTGACTCGTCGATCGGGAGCGAGGCGGTGAGCGCCTGGTAGAGCCCGTCGCCGAGCGCGGGCCTGAACTGCGCCTCGACCAGCCGTGGCCACCAGGCGTCCATGATCCGTACGGCGGCGGAGTGGCCGTAGGTGTGCGAGCCGGGCGCGGTCTCCTTGCGCTGAGCGCCGGCCGCGCGCCAGGTCTCCAACTGCTGTACGGCGGTGTTCAGCGCCGGATCGGTGACGGGCGCCGAGCGCACCACCCGGAGCAGTTCGGGCAGCACCTGCTCACCGCGCAGATCGGTCACGGCGGCCTCGGCCATCGCCCGGGTCAGGGAGGCACGGGTGACTCCGCCCTGCGCGACCAGCCTCTTGACGCGGCCGTCGAGCAGATCGCCGCGGTGCACCGCGCCGAAGCCGAATCCGGCCGTGTCGTACTCCCTGGCCTGCCGGTTGTTCCAGGAGATGTAGTAGTCCTGGCCGGCCGACTGCGGATGCTCGGCGAAGGGCGTGTACGCGGCGGTGTTGTGCACCGGGTCGTAGCTCTGCCACTCGTACGCCTGCTCGGCCCGCACGGGCAGCGCGGCATCGACACCGGCCGCCCGCACCGGATTCATCCCGCTGTTGAAGTAGGCGGCGGTACGGGAGTCCGCGTAGAACCAGTTGAAGGCGTAGTCGATGTTCGAGGCCGCCCGCTGGAAGGACGCGGCGTCCTTGGTGTACGAGGGATCGTTGAGCATCTGGAAGCCGATGATCGAGTCGGCCTCGTGCCGGTAGGTGGTGCGCAGCGAGGTGTACGCGACGGGCTTGCCGCCGATGGTCGCGCGATGGGTGACCGTGCCGTACTCGGTGCGCCGGACCTGGAGCCGGTAGGAGCCCGCGGCGGTGGAGTCCGCGACGCTCGGCTTCCAGGAGTTGACGCGCTCCAGCTTCTCCATCGGTGTGCAGACCGAGCGGAAAAGATAATGAGCGGACGCCTTGGTGGGAGCCGATCCGTCGGGCTCGCACAGCTCGACGGCATAGGTGTCGGTGATGTCCTGGCCCGAGGAGGTGGCGCTCCAGGCGTAGTCCTGGCCACGGCCCATCTGGACATACATGCCGACTCCGGCGAAGGAGACGCCTCGGGCGCTGATACCGGGGCCCTGGAGTTCCTGAAGCATCATGAGCTGTGGCGCGAAATAGCCGGTCTGCGGACCGAAGACGGCCACGGGATTTCCGCTCGCGGTGTGCTCGCCGGAGACCAGCAGGGCGTTGGACATCCCGCGCTTCGCGGAGAGCGAGCCTTGCGGGATCACACCGTTGTCGAAGATCCCTTGGGCGGGCTTCAGCCGCTCGGGAGCGCGGACCGGCGCCCTGGTGCCGGTGCCCGCCGAGCCCGTCCTGTCGTACACGAGCTGCTCGGCCTGGACGGAGCCCGCGTCGGGCAGGGCCGTGCCTCGTGGCTGCGCGGGCCTGCGCGCGTACGGGAAGGCGGTGCCGTCATGGATGGTGAGCACGGCCTCGGGATCGTCGCGCTGGCGGAAGGACTCCCAGACCCGGGTGCCCTCGACGACGCCGTACTTCTGCTGTGCGGCCAGCAGCGAGAGAGCGGCCTGCACCTCGCCGCCGCCTCCGCCGCCGAACTGACCGCCGACGACGGACGCGATGGAGATCAGGTCCGTGATCTTGAAGGGCTGGATCTCGCCCACGTTGGTGATCGAGTCGATCTTGCCGGTGAGAACGTACTCACCGGGGAAGTACCGCCCGTCCTTGGACTGCTGGCGATAGGCGTTGATGCCGTCGACATACGCCTGCGCGTCGGCCATGGCCAGCTCGCCGCGCTCGCCCTCGGTGGTTCTGATCCGCTCGATCTGGGCCTCGTACTCGGCTTCGGTGTACGGGGCCGAGGGCCAGAACTGCTGCTCCAGGCCCTGGTTGGCGAGCGCGCCGCCGGCGAAGGAGGTCAGCTCGCCACGGCCGATGTGCCGGAAGAGATCCATCATCCAGAGCCGGTCCTGGCCCGCGGCGTAGCCGGCGCCGAACTCGGTGCCGTAGCGGGTGGTGCCCTTGATGTGCGGTACGCCGGTGCGCTTGTCGCGCGTGATCGTGACATCCGGGCGCGGAGTGGTGACGGACTCGACCTGGTCGGCGGGAACACCGAAGGAGGCGTCGTTGAAGAAGTCGTTGAGCTTCGCGTCGGTGAGCCCGCTCTGGCCCGCCACCAGCGCGTCGTACCGGCCGAGTTGGTCGGAGCTGTGCGCCGGGCGGGTGCCGAACACCTGGTGGAGGAGGATATCGGCGAGGGTGGCGTTGCCGTTCTGTCCTGGCGGCAGGATGTCGTCGCACTGGCTCTGGCAGTGGTCGGCGACGGGATCCGCGGCGAGTGCGGACGCGGAGGCGAGTGCAGGGGCGCGGGCCGGCTCGGCGGAGGCCCGCGCCTGCGGGATCAGCAGAGCCGCGCCCAGCGCGAACACCGCGGCGGTGGCGGGCAAGAGTCTTCCGGTGCGTCGTCGCATGGATGCTCCTCAGGGAGGCCGGTGCGCCGGAGGTTAGCGACGGTATGACCGCTGAGTAAGATGAACATCAGTCACCTTTTCCGGATCCCCACATCGGCCCTCCCGCGGACCGCCCCCGGATCACCGCTGGATCGCCTTTACATCACCTCCGATTTAGGCTCGAAATCGACCGGGATGTCCCGGATATTGAGGCGATCCGGAATTCGATGGAGCCAAACGGGGCAGGCGTACGTCCATTCCTCAACGCCGAAGTAGCGACGGAGGTGGCATGCGATGGCCGGATTCCGGAGTCTTGCGAGACAGGTGCGCGATCCGCGGTGCGATCTGGCCTTGCGACGGTACTCACTGCGCAAGTGCCTGGAGCGGTTTGCCCCTTATGGGCACCGGGCGACCTGGGATCATCTGTGCGCACGGCACAGCATCGAACCCGAGGACAGGTCACCCGATCCGGTGCGGCTGATGGCCGCGCTGGATGAACTGGAGGAGGCGCGGGCCGTCTGGCTCGCGTACGAGGGAGAGTTCGCGGAGCGGCGCAAGCGCGAGAAGCACGACGGGCTGAGGCGGCCCGGGAGCTTCGACGACTGGCACCGGCGGACCTGGGGCGGCAACGGTGTGGCCCGCTGCGACGATCCGGCGGTCCATCCGTCCGAGTCGCTGGCCGAGGTGCTGCGCCGGCTGATCTCGGGCCTGGAGTCGGAGCCCGGCACGGCCTGTCCTGTCTGTGCGGAGAACGGCATCGTCTGGCGGCCCGATCTGTCCGACGAGCCGTGGTCGGGGCCGGTCTGCCGGGGCTGCGGCATTGTCGTACCGCAGCCGGTCCTGACGGCCGAGGCGCTGGACCGGGCGAAGCGGATACGGCTCAAGGAACTCGCCTCGGTGGCATGAGAACCGCGGGGGCGGGCTCCGAGACGGTACGCCCCCGCTCGGTCCTCGGCTCCTCTATGGCCCTGTTTCCGGCTCGGTCGGGCAGCTCGTGTCAGCAGCAGGCGTCGACATCGGCGTCCGAGGCGGTGTCCGTGGTGTCCGGGGCAGTGGTGTCCGTGGCAGCGGCTTTACGTTCCTTGGGGATCCGGCGCTCGGGCAGCAGACGCGAGCCCGCCATCCGGTCGCCGAAGACATCGTCCGGATTGGACAGGACGCAGGTCTCCAGCGAGAGACAGCCGCAGCCGATGCAGTCCGTGAGATGGTCACGGAGCCTGCCGAGCTGCTTGATGCGCTCGTCCAGCTCCGAGCGCCAGGCCCGTGAGAGCCGGGCCCAGTCGTCACGGTTCGGTGTGCGCTCCTCCGGGAGCTCGGCGAGGGCGTCCCTGATCGTGGCGAGCGGAATGCCCACGCGCTGGGCGGCGCGTACGAAGGCGACACGGCGCAGCGTGTCACGGCTGTAGCGGCGTTGGTTGCCGCTCGTCCTGCGGCTGCTGATCAGTCCTTTGGACTCGTAGAAGTGGAGCGCCGACACCGCGGCGCCACTGCGCGCGGAGAGCTGTCCGACGGTCAGCTCATGGATCTTCTCGGGAATCTGTGGCACCTCTCGAAGCGTACTGTCCGCGCCTGATGTCCGCGGCCCGGTGTCCGCGTCGGAAGCACCCGGTGTCCGCGTTGACAGAAGCAACCGGGCCCAGCAAGCTGAGCAAGCGCTTGGACAGGATGAGCCGCCCGGACAGGCCGCGGAACGGGCTTCGAGAGGCAGGGAACAGGGACATGGCTGAGCCGAGGATCTTCACCTCCGCCGAGGAGCTGCGCGCCGGGGTCGGCGAGCCGCTCGGTCACAGCGACTGGCTGGAGATCGACCAGAAGCGGATCGATCTCTTCGCCGAGGCCACCGGTGACCATCAGTGGATCCATGTGGATCCGGAGCGGGCGGCGGCCGGTCCGTTCGGTACGACGATCGCGCACGGCTATCTGACGCTGTCGCTGCTGCCTCTGTTCGTACCGCAGATCGTCCGGGTCGAGAACGTCACGATGGGCATCAACTACGGGACCAACAAGGTCCGTTTCCCTTCGCCCGTGCCCGTCGGCTCACGGCTGCGCGCGTCGGCCGTCATCACGGAGGCCGTGGAGGCGGGCGGCGGTGTGCAGATCACCACTCTGGTCACGGTCGAGCGCGAGGGCGGCGAGAAGCCGGCCTGTGTGGCGGAGGCCGTCTCCCGTTACTACTTCTGATCACCACTTCCGACCGGTCACTGCTTCTGACCGGCTACGGCCTCCGAGTGGCTGCTACTTCTGGGCCGAGACCATACGCAGCACGAGGTCGGCGTAGAGCGCGCCGACCTCGTCGGGCGTGCGGCGGCCCGCCGCGTTGAACCAGCGCGCCACATCGATACAGAGCGACAGCACCGCGAGCGTGGTGCCCGGCACATCCGGTACGTCGAACTCTCCGTCCCGTACACCGTCGCCCAGGATGCGCCGTACGGCCGCGTCGCTGCGCCGCCGCAGTCCGACGATCTCCGTACGGTGCTCGGGCGCCAGTGCGTCCAGCTCGTACTGCACGACCCGCGCCGTGGTGTGCCGCTCCGCGTGCCAGCGGACGAAGGAGCGTACGGCCTCGGCCAGCCGGTCCGCCGCCGTGCCGCCGCCGTCGGCCGCGGCCGTCAGGATCTCCAGCGCCTTGTCGTGCCCGATCCTGCTGATCCGGTGGAGCAGCTCTTCCTTGGTCTTGTAGTGGATGTAGAGCGCCGCCGGGCTCATCCCGGCGCGGCCCGCGATATCGCGGGTGGTGGTGGCGTGGTATCCGCGCTCGGCGAATGCCTCGACGGCGGCGACCAGCAGCCTTCTGGCCGCCTCCGGCTCGACCTCACCCCACGGAGCGCTCTCGCCGTCCGCCGTCTGTTCCGCCGTACGCATCGCTCACACCTTCCACTTCCACTCGGCCTCGGCCTGCCGTTCGGCCGTCCACTCGGCAGGACGAACACCATACCCCGAGCTGAGCAAGCGCTTAGAGCCGCGCATATTGCGGTGAGGGCCGAAGCGTCGCGCGCGTACCTTCCCCGTATGACGCACTCGCACACAGACCGTCCGACGCCTCCGGCGCAGACGTCCTCCTCGCAAGCCCCGGACTCCGGCTCCGCCCGCCCCTCCCCCGCGACCTGGCTGCCGCTCGCCGCCGCCGCTGTCACGGTCGTGCTCTGGGCCTCGGCCTTTGTCTCGATCCGCAGCGCGGGCGCCGCCTACTCGCCCGGAGCGCTGGCCCTCGGCCGGCTGCTCTTCGGCGCGCTCGTCCTCGGTACGGTCTGTCTCGTACGGCGCGAGGGCCTGCCGCCGCGAGCGGCCTGGCCCGGTATCGCCGTCTCGGGTGTGCTCTGGTTCGGGCTCTACATGGTGGCGCTCAACTGGGGCGAGCAGGAGGTCGACGCGGGCACCGCCGCGATGATCGTGAACATAGGCCCGGTCCTCATGGCGCTGCTGGGCGTCCGGCTGCTCGGCGAGACGCTGCCGCCGCGGCTGGTGGCGGGCATGGGGGTGTCGTTCGCGGGCGCGGTGGCCGTGGGGCTCTCGATGTCGGGCGAGGGCCGTGCCTCGGTGCTCGGCGTGCTGCTGTGTCTGCTGGCGGCGGTGGCGTACGCCTCCGGCGTGGTGGCGCAGAAGCCGTCGCTGGCGCGGGCGAGCGCGCTCCAGGCGACGACCTTCGGCTGTCTGGTGGGCGCGGTGGCCTGTCTGCCGTTCGCGGGACAGCTCGTCCACGAGGCCGGGAGCGCGCCGCTGTCGGCCACGCTCAACATGGTCTATCTGGGCGTGTTCCCGACCGCGCTGGCGTTCACGACCTGGGCGTACGCACTGGCCCGTACGACGGCCGGGCGGATGGGCGCGACGACCTACGCGGTTCCGGCGCTGGTCGTGCTGATGTCCTGGCTGTTCCTGGACGAGGTCCCGGGCCTGTTCACACTCGCGGGCGGCGCGCTGTGCCTCGCCGGAGTGGCGGTGTCCCGCTCCCGACCGCGCCGCCGTACCGCCGTCGCGCCGCTCAAGGAGGAGAGCTGACAGGCGTGCCCAGCGCCCTCGGTGCTTCGGCTGCGGTCTACGCGTCCAGGCCCGGCAGGTTTCTCGGTGCCGGGCAGATACGGCGGCCGAAGTCGTCGAAGACGTACAGATGCGCGAGATCGACCAGCAGCGGCACCTGGGCGCCCGTACGCAGCCGCATGTCCGGGCCGGTGCGGACGACGAGATCGCTGGCCGCGATGGCCGAACGGTCCTGGCTCGGGCTGTACGCGGCGGGCCCGGCCGCCTCCTCCGGCTCGTCCAGGACCGCCGCGGGACCACCGGAATGTCCGGACGCGCGCCCGCGCAGCCGGGCCAGTACGCCTGTCTTCCGGCCGCCGTTCCTGCGTCGGCGCGGTGCGGTCCCGGTCCTGGGCCTGGGCGATTCGAGGTCGGTCACCACGGCGGGCCTGGAGCCGATGTTGAGATGCACCAGCGCCTCGTGTCCCTGGTACTCCATGTGCTCCACGATGCCGCTCAGCGCCACCTCGCCCGGGCGCGCCTGGCCCGGCGCGGCGATACGGGCCGCCTCGGACCGCAGGCCCACGATGATCTGCCGGCCCTGCTGGATACGGAGCAACTGGTGGTCGGAGCTGAGCGGTTGGGGCAGCGGCAGCCGCTGCCGGCCGAGGTCGATGGACATCCGCCCGTCCAGCGGCGCGTACACCACGGCCTGGAGCAGATTGATCCTCGGTGTGCCGATGAACGCGGCGACGAACACGTTCGCCGGCAGCGCGTACACCTCGCGTGGCACGCTGACCTGCTGGAGCACTCCGTCGCGCATCACCGCCACCCGGTCGCCGAGCGACATCGCCTCGGCCTGATCGTGTGTCACATAGACGGTGGTGACGCCCAGTTCGGCGGTGAGCTGGGCTATCTCGGCGCGCAGACGGCCGCGCAGCTTCGCGTCCAGATTGGAGAGCGGCTCGTCCATCAGAAAGGCGGAGGGCCGCCGGGAGATGGCGCGGCCCATCGCGACACGCTGGCGCTCGCCGCCGGAGAGCTGGCTCGGATAGCGGTCGAGCACGCTCTCGATACCGAGCATCCTCGCGGTGGCCTGAACCCGCTCGGCAGTGTCCGCGCGCGGGTTCTCCAGCCGGAGCGGAAAGCCGATGTTCTCGCGATTGGTCATGTTCGGGTAGAGCGCGAAGTTCTGGAACACCATCGCCATCCCGCGCTCCCGCGTCGGCATCAGATTGGCGTACTCGCCGTCGAGCAGCAGATCGCCCTCGGTGATGTCCTCCAGTCCCGCGATCATGCGGAGCACGGTCGATTTGCCGCAGCCCGACGGGCCGAGCAGCACCACGAACTCACCCGGGGCGATGTCGAGCGAGAAGCGGTCCACGGCTCGGGTGGACCGGCCGTAGACCTTGCTGACGCTGTGCAGAGAGATGGCGCGAGTCATGAGGTTCCGCCCGGGAGGGAGAGAGGGAGCGGCTGCGACGCCTGAAGTTAGCCGACTACGCGCGGTCAGGGAATGACTCTTGCCAACCTTCGGGAGCAGAGGTACGGAACGGGCATCAGGTACGACGCGCGGAGAACCGGTTCGGCAACCGGTTTCCGTCAAGCGGCGACCGGCCGCGCCCTGGCGTCCCGCCGTCCGGGCGCCGCAGACCGAGTCCGGCCGCCGCCAGCAGCAGCGCGCCGAGCATCACGAACGGCGCGGCCGTTCCCGCGACACCCGCCACCAGACCGGCGGAGGCGGGCGCGGCGACCTGTCCGAGGCGGTTGCCGGTGAGCCGTAGCGCCAGGGCGGTGGAACGGGCCTCGTCGGGAGCGGCCCGTACGACGGTCGTCATCGACAGCGGCTGGCCGACCCCCAGACAGAAGCCGAGCGCGCCGAGCATCAGGGCGAGTCCCCATACCGGTACGGGCAGGGCGATGCCCGCGCACAGCACTCCGCCGAGCGCACAGGTGACGGTGAGCAGGACCGTACGGCCGAGCAGCCGCAGCATCGGCGGCATCACCAGACGGCAGGCGATGGTGGCGGCGGCGCGCAGGCTGAGCAGCAGACCGATCGTGGCGGGCGCGATCCCGCGCTGCTCACCGATCACCGGCAGATAGGCGGTGAGGATATCGGTCGCGGAGAGCACGGCCAGGCTGATGAAGATGCCCGCAGGCACGCCTCTGGTCCGCAGTATGCGACGGACGGGCACCTTGGCGGGCCGCTCAGCCGCTGTGGACCGCGCTCCCGCCCGGCTGTGAGAGGTACGGGACTCGATCCGCCAGAGCGAGGTGAAGGCGACGGCGGCGGCCACCGCCGAGGCGAGCAGGGCGAGGGCGCTCGTACGGGCCATGTCGTCGCCCTGTCCGGAGACCAGCAGCCCGGCGGCGACCGGTCCCGCGAGCTGGCCGAGCGAGGCGCCGATGGTGAAGTGGCCGAAGTTACGGTCCTGTTCGGCCGGTGCGCTGCGGCGGGCGACGATCGACTGGGCGCCGATGACAAAGCAGAGATGGCCGAGGCCCATCAGCCCGCTCCAGGCGCCCAGGGCCGCGAGCGAGCCCGCCGTACCGCTGAGGGCGCAGCCGGCCGAGATGAGGACGACTCCGGCCACCAGCAGCGGCGCGCACCGCCCCTGGTCGGTCCTGCGGCCCAGCGGTACGGCGGCGAAGAGCGGAAGCAGCGCGTAGACCGCGGTGATCACACCGATCGCGCGCTCGTCCGCGCCCATGGAGAGCGCCCGGTACGAGACGGCCGGACGGGCCATCGACACCGCGCCCTGCGCGAAGGCGAACGCGATGACGAGGCGGAGGAGCCAGCCCCGCCCGGCGGGCAGGGCGGTTGCGAAAGGGACTTCTGGAGGAGGTATGTCTGAGGCGGGCACCATCAAATGATGCCGAAGAGGATTCCGGCGCCGAGCACCACCACAAGAGGGAAGAGGCGTGGCCCGCCGTCGCCTCAGTCCAGCGTCCTGGCCAGATACGCGCGGAGCAGTTCCCGGGTCTCGGCCACGATGGCGGGATCACCGGCCGGATCCGTGCGGAAGGCGAGCTGGAGCAGCGCGTCCGTGGCCTCGACGGCGACCAGGACCGTACGATGCAGCGCCTCGGTGGGCGCCCGGCCGAGATGGGCGGCGAGCAGTCCGGTGAGACGGCCCACGACCCGGAGGCCGGGATCGGAATCCGGATCGGCCGGGTCCGCGGACCGTGAGGCCGCGTCCGCGGCCGGGTCCCGAGCCACCACCCGTGTGCCGAGCGGGAGTTGGGCGCCGAAGTCGACCAGCGCGAAGCCGGGCACGGTGCGCCTCATGGCGAGATATTCGTCCAGTACGGCGTCGATGGCGCTGCGCCAGTCGCGCGCGTCCAGCGGTGCCAGCCGCTCGCTGACACGCTCGGCGTAGCTGTCCAGATTGCGCCGGGCCAGGGCGTCGGCCATGGCGCGCTTGTTGCCGAAGAAGCGGTAGACGGAGCCGATGGGAACGCCCGCGCGGGCGGCGACGGCCCGGGTGGAGAGCTGCTCGTAGCCCATTTCGTCGAGGAGCTCGGCGCAGGCGTCGAGGATCCGCGCGAGCCGCTCCGTACTGCGCTGCTGGACGGGCGCCCTGCGCAGTCCGTCGGCCGGCTCCATGGGCGGATTCGCGGGCTGCTCGGCGTGCTGCTTCGCGTCCGTGCGGTCGTATGACGTGCGGTCGTATGACACGGAATCCATGATGCCGCGTGGCCCCGTTGACGTGCCGTGAACGCAATCCTACGGTAGTACATAGGATTGTAAGGACCAGCGGGATCGCCTCAGCAGGGAGCGGACGCGGACGATGAACGGCATCGAGCGGGCACGGAAGACGGCCGAGGATCTGGAGCACTCCCCCGGCTTCGGCAATGAACACACCTCGGAGGCCGTGCCCGGCGCGCTGCCGCTCGGCCGTAACGCGCCGCAGCGGGCGCCGCTCGGTCTCTACGCGGAGCAGCTCAGCGGCAGCGCCTTCACCGAGCCGCGCGCGCACAACCGGCGCTCCTGGCTCTACCGCATCCGTCCGTCGGCCGCGCATCCGCCGTTCGTCCGTATCGACAACGGCTCGGTCAGAGGCGCGCCGTTCACCGGGACCGTCCCCGATCCCAACCGGCTGCGCTGGAATCCGCTGCCGGAGCCGGCTCCCGGTACGGACTTCCTGGCCGGGCTCTGGACGCTGGGCGGCAACGGCGACGCGACGCAGCGTACGGGCATGGCCGTGCACCTGTACCACGCCAATACCGCCATGACCGACCGGGTGTTCAGCGACGCGGACGGCGAGCTGCTGATCGTCCCCGAGCGCGGCGGGCTGCTGATCCGTACGGAACTGGGCCTGCTCGCCGCCCGTCCCGGCGAGGTGGCGCTGATCCCGCGCGGAATCCGCTTCCGCGTCGAGCTGCTGGACGAGACGGCGCGCGGCTATGTCTGTGAGAACTACGGCCGGCCGTTCGCCCTCCCTGATCTCGGCCCGATCGGCGCCAACGGTCTGGCCAAC
The DNA here is from genome assembly GCF_042732975.1 of Streptomyces sp. NPDC059743. Classification (NCBI taxonomy): domain Bacteria; kingdom Bacillati; phylum Actinomycetota; class Actinomycetes; order Kitasatosporales; family Streptomycetaceae; genus Streptomyces; species Streptomyces sp. NPDC059743. Next base: position 422,828 of record NZ_JBHWGS010000004.1, read on the forward strand.
GCCCGGGACTTTCTGGCGCCGGTCGCCGCGTACGAGGACATCGAGCGGCCGACCCAGGTCGTCAACAAGTTCTGCGGCAATCTCTGGGCAGCCGCCTACGACCACTCGCCGCTCGATGTCGTCGCCTGGCACGGCAGCCATGTGCCGTACATCTATGACCTGCGCCGCTTCAATGTGCTCGGCTCCATCAGCTACGACCACCCGGATCCGTCGATCTTCACCGTGCTCACCTCGCCCTCCGACACCCCGGGACTGGCCGGCGTCGACTTCGTGGTCTTCGCGCCGCGCTGGCTGGTCGGCGAGGACACGTTCCGGCCGCCGTACTTCCACCGCAATGTGATGAGCGAGTACATGGGCCTGATCGAGGGCGCCTATGACGCGAAAACGGCCGGCGAGGGCGGTTTCGTACCCGGCGGCGGCTCGCTGCACAACATGATGTCGGCGCACGGGCCCGACCGGGAGACCTTCGACCGGGCGAGCGCCGCCGAGCTGCGACCGCAGAAGATCGACGACGGCCTCGCGTTCATGTTCGAGACGCGCTGGCCGGTGACGGCGACCGCGCAGGCGGCGGGAGCGGACCATCTCCAGCGGGGCTACGACCGGGTGTGGCAGGGTCTTGAGCGCCACTTCAGGCCCTGAATTCCGGGCCCTGCCGCGAGATTCACAGTTGTGGAGTAGCCGGTGACCGCCTTCGCCCCCGACTCGCTGGTCCTGAACCGCAAGCTGCCGCTCTGGTATCAGGTCTCGCAGTCGCTGCGCGCCTCGATACTGGGCCGCCGGCCGCTCGATCCGCTGCGGCTGCCGACCGAGGAGCAGCTCGCCGCGCACTACGGAGTCAGTGTGCTGACGATGCGTCAGGCCCTCAAGGAGCTGGAGGAGGAGGGCCTGATCAGCAGGCACCGCCGGCGCGGCACCTTTATCGAGCCGGGCGCGCGGCGCGGTGCTCCGCGCCGGCTGCTCGGCTCGATCGACGCGGTCGTGGCGCAGCAGTCGGGCGAGCGGACGACGGTCCTCGGCCATGGGCCCGGCCCGGTGCCCGGTGAACTCGCCGAGTATTTCCCGGACTTGGACGAGGTGATCACCTATCGACGGCTGCGCTGCGACGGCGAGAGCGGTGAGCCGGTCAACTGGGCCGAGAACGCGGTCCGTCCGGAGATCGCGGCCGGTCTGGATGTGACCGATCTGGAGCGCTGGCCGATGACCAAGGTGCTGCGCGACATCCTCGGTATCCGGATCAGCCGGATCACGGACACCGTCGAGGCCCGGCTCGCGGATCCGGCCACGGCGGAACTGCTCCGGGTGCCGCTGCTCAGCCCGATCCTGCACTACACGGGCGTGAGCCACGACGGTCAGGGCCGGGTCGTGGATGTGGCCCGTATCCGTTACCGGGGCGACCGCTTCTCGTTCTCGGTGACGGTGGAGACGGACCTCATGGGCGAACCGCCGACGAGGGCGCACCAGGGCGACTAGGCTGTCAGACCTTCCAGAACTGGTCCTTTTCGGGACGAACCGGCGACCGAACGGCCGGAAACCGGCGGCGGATACGATGCCGACGAGGGCGCACAGACCGACGGGAGGGACGGTCCGCATGACGGCGACGCGGTCCGGAGCGACGGGCGGCAGCCCGCTGCTGAGTGATCTCCTGCCGTGGTCGACGGCTCCGCTGCGGTTCGGCAGGGCCTGGATCCTGGCGCCGGACCAGCCGTCCCTCACCGCCCGCTGGGACCGGCTCATGGCGGCCGAGGGCGCGGAGCGCGAGACGCTGTTCGGGCCGAGCCGGGCCCGTACCCCGCACAGCGCGGTCGCCGCGCTGCCGGGCGGAGCCACCGGGACGGGCCGGTTCGTACGGGAGTCGGGACGCTGTCCGGTACCGCGCCGGGTGCTGCACGGGCCGTTCGACGAGCAGTGGCTGATCCCGGACCACCGGCTGATCGACGCGGCACGTCCCGAGCTGTGGCGAGTCGCGGACGAGCAGCAGCTCTTCGCCGTGGAGCAGGGATACGTACCGCAGGCCGACGGTCCGGCGCTGCTGGTGAGCGCGCTGCTCCCGGACGGACGGTCACCGGCGGGCCGGCCGGGACGTATCCGGCCGCTCTACCGCCGTCCCGGTGGCACCGAGCCCAATGTCACTCCCGGGCTGCTTGCCCTTCTCTCGGCCCGTTACGGCCATGACATCACCGCCGAGGAGCTGCTGGCCTGGGCCGTGGCCGCCGCCATGCCCTCGCCCGAGGGCACGGCGGTCCCGTTGACCGCCGCTCCGGGCGTCTGGGCCGCAGGGACCGCGCTCGGGCGGCGGATGACGGCGATCCAGCTCCGTGGAGCACGCGGCGGCGAGCGGCCCAGGCTGCCCGGTGGACGGCGGCCCTATGTGCGCGCCGCCGTTCCCGACCGGCCGGAGACGATCGCATACGATCCGGAGGCCGAGGCGCTCCTGCTCGGCACGGGCCGGATCTCGCCCGTACCGGCCGGAGCATGGGACTTCACGGTGGGCGGCGTACGGATGCTGGAGCTGTGGTTCGAGCGCCGGACCGCGCCCGTCGAATCCGGCGCTCTGGAGGCGATCCGCCCGGCCGTCTGGCTCCAGGAGTGGACCTCGGAGCTGCTCGAACTGATCACGGTCCTGGCGCTCCTCGCGGAACTGCGCCCGCTCCAGCGGGAATTGCACGGAGGCCCGGAGATCGGCCGGGAAGAGCTGCGCGCGGCGGGCATCCTGCCGGTCCCGAAGACGGCTCGGCGGCCCGCCTCCGTACTGGACCACCACGAGGAGGGCCCGGAGGGCCAGTTCGCCCTGATCTGAGCCGCCTCGGGAGCGGGCCCGGGGCCGGCGCGGCGGGCCGTGGCCGGTGACGGGGAGTGGACACCGGGCCGGGCCGCCACGCAACGGGCCGGAATCGAGCGCGGGTCGAGCGGGTCTTGAGCCGTACTTGAGTGAGCTGTACCTGAGCGATGGCCGAGCGGGAACCGGGGAGAGTTCCTCGCTCGGGAAGATCGCCGACGCGGTGCCGCGGGCCGTTGGGAGTGACGGACGAGCGGAGAGCGGCACCGCGACCGGAGACCGGGATCGCCGGGGCGCGTCCCGGACTGTCGGAGTGTCCGGGCGCGAGGGAGTGACCGAGCACCGGACCGTCGGGCGTACGAGGTCCGGGCGCCGGCTCGCCGTATCGGTCAGCCGCGGCTGCCGAACAGCGAGCGGCGCAGCCGTCGCAGCGGCGCGAAGAGTGAGACCCGCGCGCTCTTGCTCGTATGCGTCTCGGAGGCGTCCCGCGAGGTCAGCTCGCGCATCAGCAGCGTCGCCTCGGCCGTCTCTCCCTGCGGTACGGCGGGGCCGCCGAGCACCGAGAGATGGCGGTCGAGACGCGAACTGGTCGCGCTGCTCCCGCAGGTGATCGCAGGGACTCGTGCCCTGTTGTGTACCGTTATCTGTTTCATTTCACTCCCCACCCGTACGAGGGCACCCGACCCGGGCAGGGTAACCCTATCGCCCCCTTCCGACACTCGTGTATCCCGCCTTGGCAATGAACCACACCCGTACGGGGATTGACGGCCATGGCTCGATCCATCTTATTTCAGGGCGAGTTGGACAGTTCGCCACTCCCGCTGTCCACTGCTTGCGTCCGTCACGCGGCGGAGGTGAAGACCGGCAGATAGCCGCCCGACTGACCGGCGGCGGTCGGGTGGTACGACTCGCCGATGTTGAGCCAGTTCACGCTGTGCAGCCAGGCCGAACCCGAGCAGATCTCATGCCCGGTGAAGGCCCGGGCGACATCGGCGAAGGCGAAGCCGTAGTCGGCGGCCCGCTTGGAGGTCACCAGATTGAGATGGTCGGCGGCGGCGTTGATCGCGGCACGCTCGTTCTCGCTCAGGCCCACGACACAGTTCCCGTTGAGCTGGTAGAAGCGCGGATAGCCGAGGACGACCACCCGGGCCGAGGGCGCCTTCGCTCTGATCGCCGAGTACACCGAGTTGAGGTTTCCGGGCAGGGTGCTGTCGACGAAGCTACGGGCCTGCGCGACCCGGCTGAGACAGGTGGCCTCCGACTGGAGGACACAGGTCGTCATCACATCGGCGAAGCCCGCGTCGTTGCCGCCGATGCTGATGCTGACAAGGTCGGTGCCCGCCGCGAGCGGGCCGAGCTGACTGGCGGTCACATCACCCGTACGGGCACCGGAGCACGCCGTGAACGCGAACGACGAAGGTGCGTGCGCGGCTGCCCAGAGGGCCGGATAGGCCTTCGGCGTGCGCTTGCAGTTGCCGCTGGAGCTGTCGTAGCTGCCGGCGCCGACGCCGGAGGAGTACGAGTCCCCCAGCGCCACATAGTCGACCGCGGCGACTCGTTCCGCGGACTGGGCGGAGGCCGCTCCGGTGAGAGCGAGCACCGCGCCCAGCAGGAGCGAGGACGAGAATGCCGTGATTCGGGACAGTTTCATAGGACCTCCCTGAGCAGGATCTCTGCCTGAACTGTGTTACCAGTCAGTTCAGTTCGCTGGAAGTGTCCATGCCAAAAACATTTCGCCGAGGTTTCCCGGGCGCCCGGTTCGTAAGAGATCGAATGGATCCGATCAGGGATGTTACGGATGTGACCGTCGAAGTACGGCCAAAGAAGCCAAAACGTGAGACGAGGCCCCAGGTCTTGCCATACAGTCCGATTCATCAATACCGTCGTACATCCACCCGCATCGGTCCATCGGCACGGCGGCTCAAGGGGAGGGCTCAAGCGTCGCGATGGCTCCCGGAGCGGGGCGCGGTAGGGGGGTGCCGTGCTCGGTGACCGCACCAGGGCCTGTCCGGCAGGACCGGCAGGACCTGGTACCGAGTCGCGTGCCGCGCGGCCAGTACCACAAGCTCACCCGCTCAGCACGGAGTGCCATGCCGTCATGTCCGGGGTGAGAACCCCCCTTTCGAACCGGAAACTCAGCCGGACCGCCCGGGGGCGGGCGGTCCACCGGACGAGAGGGAACGAGACTCGTGAGCGCTTTTCTGCGCCCGGCGGTACCGGGCGAAGATCCCTTGATCGGCGAACCGGAACGCGTCACTGCTCAGCACTACCGGCCCGTCTCCTCGCATCTCGCCATCGCTCCGCCCGTGAGCGTGGTGATTCCCGCGATGAACGAGGCACGGAACCTTCCGTACGTCTTCAGAACACTGCCCGACTGGATCCATGAAGTCGTCCTCGTGGACGGCGATTCGAGCGACGACACCGTACGGGTGGCCCGTGAGCTGTGGCCCGAGGTCAAGGTCGTCGCACAGCGCGGCAAAGGCAAGGGCGATGCCCTGATCAGCGGATTCGCCGCGTGCACCGGCGACATCATCGTGATGGTCGACGCGGACGGCTCGGCCGACGGCCAGGAGATCGTCTCCTATGTCTCGGCCCTGGTCTCCGGCGCCGACTTCGCCAAGGGCTCGCGCTTCGCCAACGGCGGTGGCACGGACGACATGACGGCGATACGCAAGCTCGGCAACCGCGTCCTGTGCGCCGTCGTCAACGCCAAGTTCGGCGCCCGCTACACCGATCTCTGCTACGGCTACAACGCCTTCTGGCGGCACTGCCTGGACGACATCACGCTGGACTGCACCGGATTCGAGGTCGAGACCCTGATGAACATCCGGGTCGTCAAGGCCGGGCTGAAGGTGCAGGAGATACCGAGCCATGAGTACGACCGGATCCATGGAGTCAGCAATCTGAGAGCCGTACGGGACGGCTTACGGGTCCTCGGAGTGATCCTCCGGGAGAAGGGCGTTCCACGGTCCGCCCGCGCCGCGCGGGCGCCACGGATGGACCTCGCGGCCCGTACGGCCCGTGCCGTGAGCGGCGGCACGGCCGCGCTGCGGGTCACGATTCCACGGGGAGAGGTGTCTTGAACCACCGTCACCGGCCCTTCTCCGTGGTGATCTGCGTCTACACCGAGGACCGCTGGGACGACATCCTCGCGGCCGTCGACTCGGTGCGGACGCAGTCGCTGCCGGCCCTGGAGACACTGCTCGTGGTCGACCACAACACCGCGCTGCTGGAGCGACTCGGCCGGGAGTACCAGGAGCACGCGGCGCGCGGAGAGGTACGGGTGCTCGCCAACGCGGGCCCTCGCGGCCTCTCCGCGGGCCGCAACACCGGAATCGCCGCCGCCCGCGGTGAGCTGGTCGCGTTCCTGGACGACGACGCCGTGGCCGAACGCGACTGGCTGCGGTTCTTCGACGAGGCGTACGAGGATCCACGGGTGCTGGCCGTCGGCGGACGGACGGAGCCTGCCTGGTCGTCCGGGCACAGGCCCGACTGGTTTCCCGAGGAGTTCGACTGGGTCGTCGGCTGTACGTACCGGGGGCTGCCCGGTGGAAAGGTACGGGTCCGCAATGTGCTCGGCGGGAACGCCTCTTTCCGGCGGACCGCGTTCGACGCCGCCGGCGGGTTCGCGACGGGCATCGGCCGCGACGGCGACAAGCGTCCGCTGGGCTGCGAGGAGACGGAGCTGTGCATCCGGCTCAGCAGGGCCGTACCGGACGGTGTGATTCTGATCGACGACCGGTCGGTCATCCACCACAAGGTCCCGGCGGAGCGCCGGCGGTTCGGCTACTTCCGTACCCGTACGTATGCCGAGGGACTCTCCAAGGCGCTGGTCGCCCGGAGCGTGGGGGCGGACAAGGGGCTCGAATCCGAGCGCCGTTACACCACCCGCGTACTGCCGGCGGGTGTCGCGCGCGGGCTGCGTGACGCGGCGCTGGGACGCCGTGGCGGCGCGGGCCGCGCCGGTGCGATCGTGGCGGGTGTGACCACGGCGGCGGCCGGCTATCTGGTGGGCCGCTTCCGTACCCGTGGCGGGGAGGCCGCCTTCTCGTCGGGCCCGATCGAATCGGGCCCGGCGGCGCGAACGGCGGCGACGGACCGGTGGGCTACGCCGGAGGCGGTCACGCCAGTGGATGCGGCGACTTCGGCGGAGGCGGCGGGCACGGTTGTTCCGGACGCGGTGGCTCCGGCGCAGGAGGCGGGCGCACCGATCACCGCCGACGCTGGCGCACCGGCGTCCGCGCCTACCGCGCTGGTCACCACGGGCCGGAGCGCCCGCGATCCGCGAGGAGCCGCCGTATGACGAACGCTCCGACGGGCCCGGCGGCGGAGCGTCCGCCGGGCCCGTCCGGGCCACTGGCGGCCGTACCGATCCTCATGTACCACGCCGTCGGACACCGGCCCGCTCCCGCGACCCGCGCCCTGTCCGTCTCGCCCGAGGACTTCACCGAGCAGATGGAGCTGCTCCACGCACGCGGATTCACTCCGGTCACCACGGCGCGGCTCGCCGCCGCCTGGCGGACCGGTGGCCCGCTGCCGCCTCGGCCGCTGCCGCCTCGGCCCGTGCTGATCACCTTCGACGACGGTTACGAGGGCGTGCACCGGCACGCCCTGCCCGTTCTCTCCTCGTGCTCCTTCACCGCCACCGTGTTCGTCTCGACCGGCTGGCTGCGCGGACCGTACGACGAGGGCGGCGCCCTCGACGCCATGCTCGACTGGGACCAGACACGGGAACTGGCCGCCGCGGGCCTGGAGATCGGCGGCCACAGCCACACCCATCCCGAGCTGGACCAGCTGGACGACGAGCGGCTCGGTGCCGAGGTCCGGCGCTGCCGGGAGATCATCGCCGAGGAGCTGGGCACGGCGCCCGGCTCGTTCGCGTATCCGTACGGCTACTCCAGCCGGCGGGTACGGCGTACGGTCCGCGCGGCCGGGTTCGCCCAGTCGGTGGCGGTGGGCAACGCGCTGGCGCGGCGCGGCCAGGGCCCGTACGCCCTGGAGCGGGTGACCGTACGGCGCACCACCGGGATCGAGGAGTTCGGACGGCTGGTCGAGGGACAGGCGGTCGCCCGTGCCTTCGCCGGCGACCGGGCGCTGACCAAGGCGTATGCCGTGGTGCGCCGCGCCCGCCGGGCGGTCGCGCTGGGCCGTACGGTGTCCGCCGGCCGGCCATGACAAGGCCGGATCAACTGCCCGCCGATGTCCCGGCCGTACGGCGGCCGTCGGCCGGGACCGGGCCCGACGGTTCCGGCGCGGCCCGCCGCCGGAGTCAAAACACCGTGCATCGGCCGTCCCCGTGCCGGATCATGGGCGGCATGTCTGCCAAGCCTCAGGACGCACTGCCGATCCGGCTCACCGTCGACGACAGCGACTCGCCGTCGGATGTGGTCGACGCGCTGTTCCTCGGCCGTTTCGCGACGGGCGAGCAGCCGTACTCGTACAGCTCGACGATCGACCGCGTCAGGTCGGGCGTCACGCTGCTCCCGCCCGGCGCCGCCGTGCTGCGCTCGGCGCGCGACGACGACCGCAGCGCGACGCTCGCGGAGGGCGACGGATGGACGCTGCTCGTCTCGCGCTGGAACCGTGGCGCGGATGTCACCGTCACGGCCGTCAGCCGTGAACTCGCCGAGAAGATCCATGAGCAGGCGACCGACGGCGCGCAGGACGAGCCGGAGCCGCAGCCGGAGAATGTGACGATGGGCTTCTGGTACGTGTCGCCCAGGCGCGGCCCGCACCGCACCACCCGGCAGATCGCCGCGGGCACCTGGGACGAGGTCAGGCCCAACTACACCGCGCCGGTGGCCGACGCGATGGACCGGCTGATGAAGGTGACACCGGACGACATCGCGGGCCGGCTGCTCCTGCTGCACGGCCCGCCGGGCACCGGCAAGACCTCGGCGCTGCGTACGCTGGCCCGCTCCTGGCGCGACTGGTGCCAGGTCGACTGCGTACTGGACCCGGAGCGGCTCTTCAACGACGTCGGCTATCTGATGGACATCGCGATCGGCGAGGACGACGGCTCGGCCAAGGGCCGCTGGCGGCTGCTGCTCCTGGAGGACTGCGACGAGCTGATCCGCGGCGAGGCCAAGCACACGGCGGGCCAGGCGCTGTCGCGGCTGCTGAATCTCACGGACGGTCTGCTGGGACAGGGCAGGAACGTTCTGGTGGGCGTGACGACCAATGAGGATCTGGAGCGGCTGCATCCGGCGGTGGTCCGTCCCGGCCGCTGTCTGGCCAGGATCGAGGTCGGCTCGCTGACCCGGTCGGAGGCGCTGTCCTGGCTCAGCAGGGAGGACGGCGACTGGGAGGCGTCGGTCGGCCGCGAGGGCGCGACGCTGGCCGAGCTGTACGCGCTGCGCCGGGGCAGCGGCCCGGCCTCGGTCCCGGCCCAGCAGGCGGGCTCGGACGCGGGCCTCTATCTCTGATGCTCCGACGGTCTCTCGGTGCCGGGCACGCGTCCGGGTGGGCGCGCGGTCAGTTCGCGTAGACGGCCCGCAGCGCCTCCTCGGCGGCGGCCAGCGCGGCTGCCCGGTCGAGGCCCAGCCGCCGCGCGCGCTCCGCGTACGCCAGCGCGGCGCTCGCGGCCTCGCGCTCGGCGGCATCACCGGCGGCGGCGATGAACGTACCGTTCCTGCCCCGGGTCTCGATCACTCCGTCGGACTCCAGCGCGCGATAGGCCTTGGCGACGGTGTTGGCGGCCAGTCCCAGCTCCTCGGCGAGTCCGCGTACGGTCGGCAGCCGGTATCCCACGGGCAGCGCGCCGGAGCGCGCCCGCGCCGAGATCTGTGTACGGAGCTGCTCGTACGGAGCGGTCGCGGCGGCCGGGTCGATCACGATCTTCAAGGTCACGGCTCGATTCTCCCTCACCGGGAACAGGGCGGCGGAGAGGCGGTGGAGAAACGGAGCCGTGGAAAAAGGGGAGGCGGCCCGGCGGAGTGCGCGCGTACCGTGCCGCTCCATGACTGTGATCGTCCGTGACTTCCGCAGCGAGGACGCCGGAGCCGTGGTCCGGCTGCGACGGGCCTGCGTTCCTTTCCAGGTGACGACGGAGGAGGCTCTCCTCTTCGATGTGGCGCACGCCAATCCCGCGAAGAAGTACCGGCTGTTGCTCGCCGAGGAGGACGGCGAGCTGATCGGCTCGGCCCATACCGGCATCGCCTACGACAGTGACGATCCCGGCCAGTCGTCCGTCACTCCGCAGGTCCATCCGGAGCGCCGGGGCCGGGGCGCGGGCTCGCTGCTGCTCCGTACGGCGGAGGAGCATCTCGCGGCCGAGGGCGCGACAAGCGTCTACGCCTGGGCGCTGGACGAGCCGTCGAGCCGGGCCTTCGCCGAGCGCCACGGCTACCGGCCGACGCGCCCGGCGCACTTCCAGCGTCTCGATCTGGCCGAAGCCACACTGCCGGAGCCGCCGCCGCTGCCGCCCGGGTTCGAACTGCGCACAGCGGCGGACTTCGCGGACGATCCCCGGCCGCTGTTCGAGGCCGACGCGGAGACCACCTCCGACGAACCGAGCGACATCAGCACCGACTTCGACGACTACGCGGACTGGCTGAACCACACCTGGAACCACCCATTGCTGGACCGCGACCTCACCACGGTGGTGATGATCGACGGCCGCGTCGCCGCCTTCACAGCGGCCCACACGGACGCCCGTACCCGCTACGCGTCCGGCATGACCGGCACACTGCGCGCCTACCGCGGCCAAGGCCTCGCCAAACTCGCCAAATCCCACTCCCTCCACCGCGCCCGCGCCGCCGGCTACACGGACGCCTACACCGCCAACGACGCCGAGAACGGCCCGATGCTGGCGATCAACCGATGGTTCGGCTACAAGATCTGCGCCTCGGAAATACGCCACGTCCGCGCCCTGACCTGAGACGCCCACAACCGGGGCGAACCCTGAACACCGGCCGGTCTCGGCGAGCCGGATGGCCCGCCCTCATGGGGCAGGGCGGGACATCCGGCTCTGGTGGGGTCGGGGGGCGGGGGCGGGTCAGGTGCTCGCTTTGGGGCGGCGGCGTGTGGTGATCAGTTTTCGTATGCCCGGCCAGGCCAGCAGCAGCACGATCACGGCGTACACCGTCACCGAGAACGGTGTGTTGACCAGGCCGGTCACGCTGCCGTCGCTGATCTGGAGGGCGCGGCGGAGCTGCTGTTCGGCGGCCGGGCCGAGGATGACGCCGATCACGGCCGGCAGCACCGGCAGTCCGTACCGTCGCATCCCGAAGCCGATCAGGCCGATGATCAGCAGGATCACCAGGTCCAGCGCCTCGCCGCCGACCGCGTACGCGCCGACGGCCGCGAAGAAGAGGATTCCCGCGTAGAGATACGGCCGCGGGATGCGCAGCAGCTTCGCCCAGACCGGCGCGAGCGGCAGATTGAGCGCGAGCAGCAGGACCATACCGACGAAGAGCGAGGCGATCAGGCCCCAGACCAGGTCGGGTTCGCGTTCGAAGAGCAGCGGTCCCGGCTGGATACCGTACTGCTGGAAGGCGGCCAGCATCACGGCGGCGACGGCCGTCGTGGGCAGTCCGAGCGTCAGCATCGAGACCAGCGTCCCGGCCGCCGAGGCGGAGGCCGCGGACTCGGGTCCCGCCACGCCCTCGATCGCGCCCTTGCCGAACTCGTCCTTGTGCTTGGAGAGCCGCTTCTCGGTGACATACGAGAGGAAGGTCGGGATCTCCGCGCCGCCAGCCGGAATCGCGCCGAACGGGAAGCCGATGACCGGGCCGCGCAGCCACGGCCGCCAGGTGCGCCGGATGTCGTTCCTGCCGAGCCAGGGACGGCCGACCGGGATCGCCTCGCCGGTGGAGCGGCGCAGATGCGCGGCGACCCAGAGGGCCTCGCCGATCGCGAAGAGACCGACCGCGACGATCACCACATCGATGCCGTCGGCGAGTTGCAGCGCGCCGAAGGTCAGCCGCTGCTGACCGGTCATCTGGTCGAGGCCGACCAGACCGAGCGTGAGACCGATGAGCAGCGAGGCGAGACCGCGGATTCGGGACGAGCCGAGCACGGAGGTGACGGCGATGAACGCCAGCACCATGATCGCGAAGTAGTCGGGCGCGCCGATGTCCACGGCGAGCGATGCCACGGTCGGCGCCAGGACCACCAGCAGGATCGTGCCGATCATACCGCCCGCGAAGTGCCCGCCCGCGGCGGCGGCCAGCGCCTGGGCGCCACGTCCCGCCTTGGCCATCGGATTGCCCTCGATCGCGGCCACGACCGCCGCGCTCTCGCCCGGTGTGTTGAGCAGGATCGAGGTGGTGGAGCCGCCGAACATCGCACCGTAGTAGATACCGGCGAACATGATGAACGCGCCGGTCGGGTCGAGTCCGTATGTCACCGGGAGCAGCAGCGCGACCGCCATGGCGGGCCCGATGCCGGGCAATACACCGATCGCCGTGCCGAGCAGCACACCGATCGCGGCCCAGAGCAGATTCATCGGCGTGAGCGCCGTACCGAAGCCGTCCAGAAGGGAGTTGAGGGAGTCCATCGGTTACAGCACCCCCATCAGCGGGCCACCGGGCAGGGGGACACCGAGCAGGTTGTCGAAGACGAAGTAGGTGACGAGCGAGAGGCCCGCGGCGATCAGCGGATCACGGTCGTAGTGGCGGCTGCCGAGCGCGTACGCCGAGCCCCAGAAGAGCAGGGCGCCCGAGACCGGGAAGCCGAGCGGTCCGATGAGCACGGCGTTCGCGAGGAAGACGCCGGCGAGGAGCAGGACCGTACGCCAGTCGCTGGGCTCGCTCAGATCGATGTCCTCGCCGCCCTCCGCCTCGCCACGGCCGCCGCGCAGGACGTCCAGGGTGAGCAGTACGGCGACGACGAGCAGGCCGACACCGACGACGACCGGGACGGTCCTGGGGCCGACCGGGCCGCGCTGGGTGATGTCGACGTTCATGGTGAGCGCGTCGGTGAGGACGAGGACGCCGAGGACGAGCAGCAGCAGGCTGACACCGAGCTCGGAATGCTCGCGCAGCCATGAGCCGCGCGGGGCGGCCGGTATTTGCGAGGCTTGCAGTGCTTGTGTGGTTTGTGGGGCTTGTGGGGCTTTGGATGCAGGCGTGCCTGGGTTTCCAGACACATCAGATGTACTGGACGAACCAGACGTACCGGTCTCGCTGTTCACAGTCCCAGCTCCTTCAGGACGGAGTCCACACGCCGGTCCTCCTCGGCGAGGAACTCGCCGAACTCGTCGCCCGGGAGATAGGCGTCGTCCCAGCCGTTCTTCTTCAGGGACTCCCGCCACCGCGGCGAGTCGTGCAGCGTGTCGAAGAAGGCGAGCAGCTTGGTGCGTTCGGCGTCGGAGAGGCCGGGCGGTGCCACGACACCGCGCCAGTTGGTGAAGTCGGTGTCGAGACCGGACTCACGGAGCGTGGGCGCGTCGAGGCCGGGTATCCGCTCGGGTCCGGTGACCGCGAGGAGCCGTAGCTCACCCGCCTTGATCTGGTCGAGGTACTCGCCGAGGCCGGAGACGCCGAAGGCGACCTTGTTGCCGAGGATCGAGGCGAGGAGTTCGCCACCGCCGTCGAACGGGATGTAGTTGACGGTCTTCGGCGCGATCCCGGCGGCCTTCGCCATCAGCATGGGAGCGAGATGGTCGGGTCCGCCGGGCGAGGAGCCGCCGCCTACGGGCACCTTGGCCGGATCGGCCCGCCAGGCCTCGATCAGCTCGCCGATCGTCCGGTACGGAGAGTCCTTGCCGACGACGACGATGTCGGACTCCTCGGTGATCCGGGCGATCGGTGTCGTGTCGGCGAGCGTCTTGGGCGTCTTGTTGGTGTGGACGGCACCGACCACACCGAGGCCCATCGACATGGCGAGCTTGCCGTTGCCGTGTTCACCGACGAGCCGGGTGAGACCGACGGTGCCGCCGGCGCCCGGCAGGTTGAACACCTCGATGTTGTGGGTGAGTTCTCCGTCCTCGGCGTTCTTGGCCATGGTGCGGGCGGTGATGTCGTAACCGCCGCCTGGGGTGTTGGGGACCATGAACCGCAGGCCGGGTATCTGCGTACCGGTGTCCGCGCCACTGCCCGACGAGAGCAACGGCGGCCCCACCAGCACCAGTAGCGCCGACCCGAGCAGGGCCAGAGGGGTGCGCAATCGCACGTCTGCCGCCTTTCGGAAAGCTTGTGAAGTGGGCCACATGTTGCCTGTGCGTTAACAAGCTGTCTCGCTTCCGGAATCAACGGACGTTGTGGTCATTGAGGTCGCGGCTTAGCGTGTCGGCGTGACGAAAGTGCTGGTGGTGGACGACGACTTCATGGTCGCGAAACTGCACAGCCGCTATGTGTCCGCGCTGGACGGTTTCACGGTCGTCGGAGTGGCGCACAACGGCGCCGAAGCGCTGCGCGCGGCCGAGCGGCTGAGGCCGGATCTTGTCCTGCTCGACATCTATCTGCCCGATATGGACGGTATCGCCGTACTGCGCGAACTACGGGCGGCGGAGGAGCGGGACAGAAGCCGGGTCAGCGTCGACGCGCTGTTCATCACGGCGGCGCGGGACGCGGGAGTGATCCGCGCGGCGCTGCGCGCGGGCGCGCTGCACTATCTGATCAAGCCCTTCAACCAGGGCGCGCTTCAGGAGCAGTTGCGGCACATCGCCTCCCTGCGTACGCGCCTCGCGGGTCTCGGCGAGGCGCGTCAGGAGGACGTCGACCATATCTTCGGCACGCGCCCGCCCGGCAGCCGCGCGCTGCCCAAGGGCCTGGCGGCCCACACGGCCGATCTGGTGGAGGGCATTCTGCGCAAGCACAAGGACGGTCTGTCGGCGACGGAGTGCGCGGACGCGGGAGCACTGTCCCGGGTGAGCGCCCGGCGCTATCTGGAGTACTTCGCGGAGACGGGCCGGGCGGAGATCTCCCTCCGCTACGGCGGCACGGGCCGCCCGGAACGCCGCTACCGCTGGACGGGCTGAGGGCTTCCCGTACCGGCACGAGCCGACGGCCCGAGCCGGTGCGAAGCTGGGCTCAGACCGTCGGCCCCGGGGCCGGTCTGGTTCCGATGACCACCGTGGCGTACAGCTCCTCCGAGCGGGCCACACGCGGGACCAGTCCGCTCTCTGCGAAGGTCTCCACCGCCAGGGCCGCCTGACGTTCGCTCGTCTCGACCAGCAGGGAACCGCCCGGCGCCAGCCACCCGGGCGCGCCCGCCGTCACGCGCCGCAGGACGTCGAGCCCGTCCGCGCCGCCGTCGAGGGCCACGCGCGCCTCATGTATCCGGGCCTCCGGAGGCAGCAGTCCGACCTCCTCGGTCGGTACGTACGGCACATTGGCGAGCAGTACGTCCACCTGGCCCCTCAGTGCGCTCGGCAGCGGATCGTAGAGATCGCCCTCGTACACCCGGCCGCCGACGGCGTCGACATTGCGCCGCGCGCACCGCACCGCGGCGGGATCGATATCGGTGGCGTACAGCTCGGCCCGGTCCAGGGCCGCGACCAGCGCCGCGCCCAACGCGCCCGAGCCGCAGCACAGATCGACCACGACGGCGCGCGGCCGGGCAAGAGCGGCGGCCTCCCGGACGAGGAACTCGGTACGGCGGCGCGGTACAAACACCCCGGGATCCACGGCGATCCGCAGACCGCAGAACTCGGCCCAGCCGAGCACATGCTCAAGAGGCAGCCCGGCGACGCGCCGGTCCACCATCACGGCGAGTTCGGCCGCGGTCCCTGCGGTGGAGACGAGCAGACGCGCCTCGTCCTCGGCGAAGACACAGCCCGCGGCCCGGAGCCTGCTGACGACGTCGGACGGAGCAGAAGATGACGGTGAAGCTGACATGGGGAGCCTTTCGGAATGCCGATGGGCACTCCCGGCGGTCACCTATGTCCGATGAACCGCACGGCCACGGGGAGGGAGCACCCGACCTGCTACAGCGGTAATGGGTCTCGCCTCCTTCGATAGGTCCACGCACTGCCTGCGACGCCCTACCCTACCCGAGTCCCTGCCGGGCGCCCGCGTGAGCGGCTGCATGAACGGCTTCCCGGGCCGCCGCCGAGCGGCTTCCTGAGCCGACTCTTAGGTTCACCTTAACTGCGGCATAAGGATGGCTCTCACCTCGTCCGAGCAGCCGATTCCGGGGTTCTCAGGGGCTAGCTTGCTGATCGCCGGGGCGGCGTTCGACGGGGAGGTCGTCTGTCGCTCCGGCGCGTTCCGCCAGCGCCGTTCCGAAGGAGAACCTGCTCATGACCGCTCGCCGTACGGCCGCCGGAATCGTCGTCCTCGGTCTTGTCCCGCTCGCGCTGACCGGGATCGCCGCCGCTCCGGCCGTCGCTCATGGGTCGCTGACGGATCCGGTCAGCCGGGTCGCCGCCTGTTACGCCGAAGGGCCCGAGAGCCCGAAGTCGGCGGCGTGCCGGGCGGCGGTCGCGGCCAGTGGCACACAGGCGTTCTACGACTGGAACGAGGTCAATATCGCCAACGCGGCCGGGAATCACCAGCAGTTGATCCCGGACGGAAAGCTGTGCAGCGCGGGCCGGGACAAGTACAAGGGACTCGATCTGGCGCGCGGCGACTGGCCGTCGTCCGCGATGACGGCGGGCAACAGGACCTTCCGCTACAAGGCCACCGCGCCGCACAAGGGCTCCTTCGAGCTGTATCTCACCAAGGACGGCTACGACCCGGGCAAGCCGCTGAAGTGGTCGGATCTGGAGGCGAAGCCGTTCCTCAAGGTCACCGATCCGAAGCTGGAGAACGGCGAGTACGTCTTCGGCGGGATCGTTCCCAACAAGTCGGGCCGCCATCTCATCTACTCGATCTGGCAGCGTTCGGACAGCCCCGAGGCCTTCTACACCTGCTCCGACGTGGTCTTCGGCAAGGACAACGGCGCTGCGGGCGGCGGCACTCCGGCGACGCCCGCGCCGACGGCCTCCGCGCCCACCGACGAGGAGATCGCGGACGGCGCGGACAAGTCCACCGTCGAACACAACGGCCACGGTGACACCGGCGCACACACCGACACCACCGCCGACACCACCGGTGCTGACACCGACAACGCCGGCACCGATAACACCGACACCACTGCCAACGCCGACACCGCCGACACCGAGGCCTACGGCGACGCCAACTCCCCCGAGACGAAGGCCGTCGGCGCCGCCGCCGAACAGCCACAGCCCGCCGCCGAGCAGCCCGCCACCGGACAGCAGAACCTCGCCGAGACCGGCGGCTCCGGCGCCACCTCGTATCTCGCGATCGGCGGAACGTCGGTCCTCGCCATCGGCGCCGCCCTGCTGTTCGCCGCGGCCAGGCGCAGGGCCGTACCGTCCGCCCGGCACGGCCGCTGACACCTGCGGCGCGCGCGTCAGCCGATCACCGAGGCGCAGGTGGTCGGTGTCGCGTGCGCCGGATCGAGGGCGTTGGTGACCTCGTGGAAGGCGATCCGGTCGATCAGCCCGATCGCCGCGTGCTCGGAGAAGTCCAGCGGGCACAGGTCCTGGAGCAGCACATTGCGTACGTCGGGGCCGCTCAGGAACTGTGACCGGTACGGAGTGACGATCTCGTCGTAACGGGTGGCGATCACGGTGTAGCGCACTCCGGGTACGGTGTCGCCGCCCGCGTTGAGCTTGGTGAGGAAGGCGGATCCGGCCACCTGGTCGGCGAGCGCGGGAGTCTTCTCGTTCAGCAGGTCTCCTATTCCCGGGAAGTACCGGAGCAGTCCGGTCAGTCCGAGCAGAGTGGTGCCGTGGTTGTCGGGAGCGAGGCCGACCAGGGCGTTCACCTTGGCCGCTCCGCCGAGGAACTTCAGATAGTGACGCGGCATCATGCCGCCCTGGGAGTGGCCGACGATATCGACCTTCGCGGCGCCGGTGGCCGCGAGCACCTTGTCGACATAGGCGGCGAGCTGTCCGGCCGAGGCGTCGATGGGGCCCAGACCGTAGAGCAGCGGTACGCCGGGGAGTTGTCCGTAGTCGAGCGAGAAGACGCAGTAGCCCCGGTTCACCAGATACGGCGCGAGGCCGAGCCAGTTGTCGATGGCGTTCGCGAAGGTGCCGTGGACGAGAACGACCGGGCGGGGATGGGCTGTAGAGGGCTTGCAGGAGTAGTCGTTCCAGCCGCTGCTCGACGCGGAGACAGCGGTGGAGGTCGTAACAGCGGCGGTGGGAACGGACGTCGCGGCGGTGGGGGTCGCGGCAACGGCGGGAGTGGCCAGGAAGGTGACGGCCAGCAACAGCGCGGTCAGTGGTCCGAGCGCGCGTTTCCAGGGCAGCATCGTGCGATCTCCTTGCGGCTCAAGGGAAATGGCGATGTCTGTCAGCCCTGTGGCCCGGACCACAAAGATGGTGGCGCTGAGCTAAGTTACGCACGGGTAAAGCAGGGAAGGGAAGTTACGCGTCGGTAAAAACTCCAGGGCCGACACAACTCGGGTCAGCCGCCTGCCGCCTGCCGCCACCCCGAACCACCGTCATCGGGGCATGCAGCTGATGCCGCATACCCGCCCGGATGCCGGCTCTCGCTTATCAGATCGAGGCGTCGCCGGCCGGCGAAAGCACGGCGCACGGACGCAGGACCATGAGCGAGCCTTCCAAGGTCGCCACCATGGCAAAGGGAAACCGGTCGAGCTCAAGACAGAGTGCGACGTCATCAGGGTGCACTCCTTGACGCACACCCTCCGCCAGTTCGGCGGCGGCGCGTGACTCGGCAGCGCGGCGGAGGAACTCAGCAGCATCCGTCCCAGCCTTGGTGGCTCTCCGAGCGATGTATTGAGCGCACGCCAGATCTTCATCGGCCTGACCATCTTCGCCAGTGACCACGAACGTGACACTGTCACTCTTGCGCGTCCGCAAGAGCTGAGCCGTTGCCTCCGCCACCACGAAGCCGGCACACAGCACCAGCGACGCCTCCTTGACCGCAAGGGCGCCGACCGTCCCTGCCGTGGTTTTCTGCACAACGGTCCGTCCGCCAAGGTCAACAGACCGCAGCAGGCCCGGCGAGTTGACCATGTCGAACCCAGGAGCGGACGGACCGTCTTTGAGCGCCACCCAATCCGGGTGGCGAGCCTTGAGCGCCAGGGCTTCGTCCAGCGACTCAGCAAGAACGATCTTTTCCGCCCCCTGGGCAAAGGCCCAGGCAGCCACGGTGAAAGCACGCATGACGTCGACCACGACCGCCACGGACGGGGCTTCGACCAGATCAGCGATGCCAAAGAAACGAGCGTCCATTCCGGTCGTGATCGTACCCCGGGCAACCCCGGTTCCAGGGCGCTGAAACCATGCTGAAACCGCGCTGAACGCGCCCTGCCGCAACCTCTGCGGCATGACGACAACGACATCGCACTCTCTCGCCATCGCGGCCAAGGGGCTGCGTAAGGCCTACGGGGACAAGACGGTCCTCGACGGCATCGATCTGGCGGTGCCGGCCGGCACCGTCTTCTCCCTGCTCGGCCCGAACGGCGCAGGCAAGACCACCGCCGTCAAGATCCTCTCCACCCTCATCACCGCCGACGCCGGCGACCTGCACGTCGGCGGCCACGACCTGGCCGCCGAACCGCAGGCCGTGCGGGCCGCGATCGGCGTCACCGGGCAGTTCTCCGCCGTCGACGGCCTGATCACCGGCGAGGAGAACATGCTCCTCATGGCGGACCTGCACCATCTCTCCCGCAGTGAGGGCCGCCGTACCACCGCCGAGCTGCTGGAGCGCTTCGACCTCACCGAGGCCGCGAAGAAACCCGCCTCCACCTACTCCGGCGGCATGAAGCGCCGCCTCGACCTCGCCATGACGCTGGTCGGCGACCCGCGGATCCTCTTCCTCGATGAGCCGACCACCGGCCTCGACCCGCGCAGCCGCCACAACATGTGGGGGATCATCCGCGAGCTGGTCTCCGGCGGCGTCACCGTCTTCCTCACCACCCAGTATCTGGAGGAGGCCGACGAACTCTCCGACCGTGTCGCGGTGCTGAACGACGGCAAGATCGCCGCCGAAGGGAGCGCCGACGAGCTGAAGCGGCTCATCCCGGGCGGGCACGTCCGGCTCCGCTTCACCGACCCGTCCGCGTACCAGTCCGCCGCCGTCGCCCTGCGGGAGGTCACCAGGGACGACGAGGCGCTGTCGCTCCAGATCCCCAGCGACGGCAGCCAGCGCGAGCTGCGCTCCATCCTCAACTGGCTGGACTCGGCCGGCATCGAGGCGGACGAGCTGACCGTACACACCCCCGACCTCGACGACGTGTTCTTCGCCCTGACCGGCGGCACCAACGTCCCCAGCCACGGGACCAACGTCCCCAACCAGCCCAAGGAGACCGTCCGATGAGCGCCCTCTCCCTCGCCGTACGTGACTCGAACACGATGCTGCGCCGCAACCTGCTGCACGTCCGGCGCTACCCGTCCATGACCCTGAACCTGCTGCTCACGCCGATCATGCTGCTGCTGCTCTTCGTCTACATCTTCGGAGACGTGATGAGCGCGGGCATCGGTGGCGGCGGCGCCGACCGCTCCGACTACATCGCCTATATCGTCCCGGGCCTCCTGATGATGACCATCGGCTCCACCGTGATCGGGGCCGCGGTGTCCGTCTCCATGGACATGACCGAGGGCCTCATCGCCCGCTTCCGTACGATGGCGGTCTACCGCGGGTCGGTGCTCATCGGACACGTCGTCGGCAGCGTGCTACAGGTGCTTGCCAGCCTGGTCCTCGTCGGTGCCGTCGCCGTGGCCATCGGCTTCCGCTCCACGGACGCCACGGCCCTGGAGTGGCTGGCGGCGTTCGGGCTGCTCTCGCTGTTCACCCTGGCGCTCACCTGGATCGCGGTCGGGATGGGCATGGCGAGCCCGAACCCCGAGGCGGCCAGCAACATGGCCATGCCGCTCATCCTCCTCCCGCTCATTTCCAGCGCCTTCATCCCGGCCGACACGATGCCGGGCTGGTTCCAGCCGATCGCCGAGTACCAGCCCTTCACCCCGGCCATCGAAACCCTGCGCGGCCTGCTGCTCGGCACCGAGATCGGCAACAACGGGTGGATCGCGATCGCCTGGTGCGTCGGCCTGACCGCGCTCGGCTACCGCTGGTCGACGTCGCTGTTCAACCGCGATCCGAAGTAACCGCCATGACAGCGCGGGCCGCCTCACGCAGCTCGTCCCGCTCCAGGGCGGCGTACTCCGACACCGCGTCGGTGTACGCCGCCCTGTCGGCCTCCTCGGCAGCCTGCCGGGCACGGGCTTCCGACATCGTCGGCTGGAACTCCCGCATCACCCCCAGCCGTTCGGCCAGCGCGATCATCCGTACGGCACCGGCACCGGCCTCGCCGGACGCGAGCCCCGCCATGCCGAGGGCGTGCAGCATCGTGCCGAACAAGGGAAGCTCGGAAGGCGAGCCGACCGGATCGGAGAGCAGCGTCCGCAGCCGCTGCCGCAGCCGGTCGACCACCTCCGCGACCGGCCCGAGCCGGCCGGCGTGCGCGTGCGCCGTCACCGCCACCGACTGGATCAGGAACGCCCACGGGTCGAGCCAGGCATCGCCGCCGCGCATCGAACCGACCGCGAGCATGCGCTCCACGGCGCCGCGCCACAGGCCGAGCCCGACCTCCGTCAGTCCGCGGGCGAGCGCGATCTCGGCGCGCCCGCCGAGGTCGGAACGGTAGAAGTCGTCGTGCTGCGGGGTGTTGTCGCTCTCCGCCTGCCGCAGCCAGTACTCGGCCTCGTCGGGGTCGCCGCGCTGGAGGCAGGCGAGGACGAGGGACGTGCGGATGAAGATGTAGTCGCGCCCGTCGTTGAGGCGCGGCAGTACCTTGAGCACCGCCTTGAGGTGCCCGTACGCTTCCTCGCCCCGCCCCGTCCGCAAGTACAGCTCGCTCAGCCGGGAATGCCCCATGAGCTGCATCGACGGATTGTCGGCCGGGGCCAGTCCGGCGATCATCCGGCGGGCCGAGACGAGCGCGCGGTCGAGGTCGTGCTCGTACTCCCAGACGTAGGTGGCGATGGACTCGGCCATGCCGGCGACCAGCGGCTGCTCGCTGTCGCAGAGCCCCCGCAGCACGGCGTAGTCGGGAGGCAGCATCTCGGGGACCGCGCTCAGCACCACCGCGGCGGCCCGCAGCAGCGTGTCCGGCGGGGCCGGGGGCAGCCGCCGGAGGGTGACGAGCTGGCGTACGGCGCGCGGGCCGGTGCCCATGAGCAGGGCCGCCGTGCACGACACCGCGGCGGCGCGGGCGACCTCGACGTATGCGGGCTCGGGGTAGTAGTGCGACAGCGGCGGGCCGGTGTCGGCGGCGAGGGCGACGAGGCGGGGGTAGTTGGAGTCGGTGGACCACAAAGCGGCGAGGACGGCGGTGAGGGCGGCGATGGCGGGGCCGTCCGTACGGGCCAAGGCGTCACGGGCCGGCGCGTCACGGTTACGGGCCAGGGCGTCACGGGCCAGGGCGTACCGCAGGGCCAGTACGAGGTTGTCCTGCTCGGCCTTGATCCGCTCCCAGGCGGCCAGGGGTTCCGAGCCGAGGAGTACGTCGTGGTGCGCGACCCCGAAGTCCCGTGCCCAGGCGAGGAATTGGCCGACGGCCTTCTCGTCCTCGCCCGCCTCCGTACGCCGGGCCGCGCTGAACTCCCGTACGGTCTCCAGCATCCGGAACCGCACGCCGGCCGGGGTGTCGGCGACGGTGAGCAGCGACTGACCGGCCAACTGCTCCAGTAGAAGCAGCGCGTCCTCGCCGAGGACGTGCTCGGCCGCTTCACCCGAGAAGCCGCCGGGGAAGACGGACAGCGTGCGCAGCGCCGCCCGGGCGTCCTCCGCGAGCAGGTTCCAGCTCCACTCCACGACCGCGTGCAGCGTGCGGTGGCGCTCCGGTATGTCCCGGGCCCCGCCGCGCAGCAGCGCGAACCGGTCGCCGAGGCGCCGGGCGATCTCCGGCACCGACAGCACCCGCACCCGCGCCGCGGCCAGCTCCACGGCGAGCGGCAGCCCGTCAAGGTGGCGGCACAGCCCGGCCACCGCGTCCGGCGGCAGCTCCACGCCCGGCCGGGCGGCCCGGGCCCGCTGGGTGAACAACTCGACGGAGATGTCGAGACCCAGCTCCGGGAGCGCGTACACCGCCTCCGACGTGAGGCCCAGCGGGGCCCGGCTGGTGGCGAGGACCCGCAGGTCCTTCGAGGACGAGACCAGGGCCTGTACGAGGCCGGCGGCACCGGCGATGACCTGCTCGCAGTTGTCCAGGACCAGCAGCGCGGGCCCGGCGCCGAGCACACCGAGGATGCCGGACACCGCATCGGCCGGAACGTGGCCGCTCATGGCGCCGGGCCGACCTTCGCCCGCGCCGAGCGCGGAGGCCACCTCCGCGGCCACGTCCTCGTCCGCCGTGACGCCGGCGAGCGGCACGAAATACACCACGCGCTGCTCGGCCCGGCGGCTGACGGCGTGCGCGAGCCGGGTCTTGCCGAGGCCGCCGGGGCCGACGACGGTGACGGCGCGGGAGGCGCGCAGCAGCCGCTCCACCGCCGCGATGTCCTCGTCCCGGCCGAGGAGCGGGTTCGGCTCGTGCGGCACGCCGTGCCTGACCACGGGCGACTCGCCGCGCAGCAGCTCCTGCTGTACGGCCTTGAGCCCGGCGCCCGGATCCGTGCCGAGCGTCTCGCGCAGCTCACGGCGGTACGCCTCGTACCGCACCAGCGCGGCGGACGGGCCCGCCGTCGCCGCCTCGCCGCGCAGCAGCTCGGCGAGCACCTCCTCGTCGCGCGGATGCTCCGAGGCGGCCACGGCCAGCGGCCCGGCGGCCTCCGCGTGCCGCCCGAGCCGGGCGAGCGCGAGCGCCTGCGCGCGTACGAGCGTGCCGCGGACCGGGGCGCGCTCGGCGCGCAACGCGGCTACCGGGTCGTCGGTGTCACCATCCGCATCAGGGGTGTCCTTCCACAGCGCGAGCCCGGCCTCGGCCGCAGCCAGCGATCCCGCGTGGTCCCCGGCCCTGGCCCGGTCCGCGCTCGCCGCGGCGTGCAGCAACAGGGCGGAGCTGTCGACCTGGTCCTCGGCGAGGGCGAGCCGGTATCCGGTCGGCGTGCTTACGATCACATCGGCACCCAGCTGCGCCCGCGCCCTGGACACAAGGACCTGCAACGCCTTCCCCGGCCGCTCCGGCAACTCGCCCGGCCACAGCCCCGCCACAAGCCGCTCGATGCTGCACCCCGCGCGCAAGTCGCCCGCGAGCAGCGCAAGGAGACCCCGGAGCCGAGGCGCGGTGACCTCCTGCCCGCGACAGGCGACACGCGGCAGCAGAGTCAGATCGGTGGTCACCCGTGCAGATTAACCAAGGCACCGCCCGCCGGAACTCCCACCGCGGCCGAACCCCCACCACGCAGGCGGCCCTCACCCACCGCCCGCCCACCGCCCGGACGGCTCCCGCAGCCACGCCGACCGTTCCTGCGGGAGAGACCCCGCGCAGCGCGAAGGGCCCGGGCCACCGTGGGTGGTCCGGGCTCTTTGGGTGGGCTCGTGGGGTGTCAGCCGATTTGGGCGTCGAATACGGCGAGTGCCTCCGTCACCGGCTGGAAGAACGTCACACCGCCCGAGGAGCAGTCACCGCTGCCGCCCGAGGTCAGTCCGAGCGCGGTGTCGCCCGCGAAGAGCGAGCCGCCGCTGTCGCCCGGTTCCGCGCAGACCGAGGTCTGGATCAGCCCGTTGACGATGTCACCGTTGCCGTAGTTCACGGTGGCGTCGAGTCCGGTGACCTGTCCGTCGTGCACCTGTGTGGTGGAGCCGCTCCGCGTCACCTGCTGGCCGACCGTCGGGTCGGCCGCACCGGTGATCGGCCGGCTGGAGCCGTCGTAGAGATTGACCTCGCTCGGGTGCGCGACCTCCGCGGTGTACCTGACCAGGCCGTAGTCGTTGTCCGGGAAGCTGGATCCCTCGTTCGTCCCGATCACGGTGCCCTGCGCGTCGGACCAGGTCTGGATGGCCTCCGTGCAGTGCCCGGCGGTCAGGAAGTACGGCGCGCCGTCCTTGACCACGTTGAAGCCGAGCGAGCAGCGACCGCCGCCGCCCGTGATGGCGTCGCCGCCTGCGACGAAGGGCGTGAACTCCCCGGCCGTTCTCTTCAGTTCGGCCTTGCCGCCGAGTCCTTCCACCACTCCGCTGAGCGTGTCCCAGGCCTCGCCCTCGACCGTACGGTCGGCTGTGACGACCACCTTGTTGGTCACCGGGTCGACCGCCCAGGACGTACCGGGCACGGCCGCCCGGTCCGCGAGGGCCTGCCGGGCGCTCCTCAGCTCGGCCAGGGAGTTCTGGACCACCCTGGCCCTGCCGCCGGCCCGGCGTACGGTCTCGGCCGCCCGCTCGTCGACGACATTCATCACCAGGGCCCCGGACTCGGCGTCGTAGTACGAACCGGCGGCGGCGCCGCCCAGATCTTCGCCGAGGACGGAAGCGAGATTTCCGGCCGCCTTGGCCGTGAGTGTCTTGACCTCGAACTGAGGTGTTTCCTCACTGGCGTTCGCAGTCTGGAAGGTGATTCCCGCGACGACCAGTGCGATCACGGCACCGCCCGCCGCCGTCGCCTTTTTCCTCGATATGCGCCGGTGGTTCAATGTCGGCCTCCTGTGGGGGAACCGCGCCAGGGCATGTGGGGTGACCTGACACGGAGTAGGAGCCGCCCACTATTCCGAGACCGACCGGCCGTACACAAGGCCGACTTCCGGACGGACGTACCACAAGCCGACCGGGCGGCGGGCCTGTCGGGCGGCCGAGGTCAGAGAGTGTCCGTTCCGTTTGCGAACACTCGGTGCAACTGCCGTGTCATCAACGGGTGAGGACTAGTCCTGTCCTGAATCCGTCCCCACCGGAGCGCGGATCGGCCTTATGCAATCGGCTCCGGCCCGGGACAATCAACATGAACCGGGCTCTTGTACAGCTCTTGTACGGAGGGCACAGCTCTGTGCCGAGGTCATGGCCGAGGCGCATATGACGAAGGGGGCGGGAGTTGCGACGTCGGCTGCGCGCGGCGGACGGGCGGCATCTGATGGTGGAGCGTCTGGGGGATCCGCGCGGCAGACCGGTCTTTCTGCTGCACGGCACACCGGGCAGCAGGCTGGGCCCTGCCCCGCGCGGCATGGTGCTGTACCAGCGAGGGATGCAGCTCATCGCCTACGACCGCCCGGGATACGGAGGTTCGGACCGGCTGGAGGGCCGCAGTGTGGCCGATGTGGCCCAGGACGTGGCGGCGATCGCCGACGCCCTCGGGCTCGAACGGTTCGCCGTCGTGGGCCGCTCGGGCGGCGCTCCGCACGCCCTGGCCTGCGCCGCGCTGATGCCCGAGCGGGTGACCCGTACCGCGGCGCTGGTCACACTCGCCCCGCGGGACGCCGACGGGCTCGACTGGTTCGAGGGCATGGCCGCCTCCAATGTCCTGGAGTACACCGCCGCGTCCAAGGATCCGGACGGCATGGCCGCGCGGTTCATCCCGCGCGCGGACGCGATCAGGAAGGACCCGATGCGGCTGCTGGACGAGCTGCGCAGAGAGCTGACGGACTCCGACCGCATGGTGGTCGCCGACGCCGGAGTCAGAACGATGCTGCTGCGCAACTACCAGGAAGGGCTGCGCGGTTCGGCGTACGGCTGGATCGACGACGCCATCGCCTTCTCCAGCCCTTGGGGTTTCGATCCCGCCCGTATCCAGGGCCCGGTGCTGCTGTGGCACGGCGAGCAGGACGTCTTCTCACCGGTCGGCCACTCCCGCTGGCTCGCGGAGCGCATCCCGAGCGCGACGGTCGTGCTGGAACCGGCCGCCGCGCACTTCGCCGCCCTGCACGCCCTTCCCAGGATCCTCACCTGGCTGCTGGAGGACTGAGCCTGCTACGGGGCAGGAGCAGCAGCCCACGGCCGGGCGGTGCGGCTTCACTATGGCCGCACCGCCCGCACCGCCGCCGTACCCACACCGCTCACACCGCCAGCGGCTCCAGATCCCGGTACACCCTCCGGTCGTCCCGCGCGAACCGCGTCAGCGCGTGCTCGTCGCCCAGCAGCCGCGCCAGTTCCTCGACCGTCTCCGCCCGCAGCAGCGCCGCCTCGTCCTTGCGGCCCAGCGCCCCCAGCGTCACACACATGTTGGAGGCGACGGCGAGCGTCTCCGGATGATGCGAGCCCAGCGACACCCGCAGTCCCGCGACGGCCCCGCGCTCGGTGACCAGCGCCTCGTCCAGCTCGCCCAGATCCGCCTTGGCGTTGGCGAGACTGACCGTACAGAACAGCGTGTGCGGATGGTCGTCGCCCAGCACCTCCCGCATCATCCGCAGCGCGCCCTGGAGAAGCTGCTCCGCCAGCTCCGGAGCGCCGCATCCCCACTGGTAGACACCAAGGTTGTTGACCGCGGCGAGAGTGTACGGATGCCGCTCGCCCGGCACCCGGAGATACTGGTCGACGACCTCCTGCGCCAGATCCCGGGCCGCCACCGGCTCACCCGCGGCGAAGTGGTCGGCGGCCAGATTGAGATCGCAGGCCAGCGAGTCCGGGTTGGGCTCGCCGCCGTACTTGGCCCGGTACCGGTTACGGGTCGCCGTGGTCAGCCGGCGCGCGTCCTCCAGCCGGCCGGCCCTGCGCAGCGACACGGCGAGGCTCTTGGCCGCGGCCAGCGTGCCGGGAAAGGCCCGGCCGAGCTGCTCCTTGTAGAGGGCGTACGTCCGGGTGAGCAGCGCGACCGAGTCCTCGTACCGGCCGATCTCCCGCAGATCGCGCGCCAGACTGGTGGCGGAGGAGAGGGTGTACGGATGGTCCGGGCCGAGCACCTCCGTCCGCCGGTCGAAGACGTCCTGGTCCATCTCGCGCGCCTGCGAGTAGCGGCCCACCATCCGCAGATTCAGCGCCCGGTTGTTGGCGGCGGCGAGCGTCCTCGGATGGGACTCGTGGAAAATCCCGCTGAATCCCTCGTGCGCCTCCTGCGCCAGATCCAGCGCCTTGGCGTACTCACCGAGAGTGCCGAGGTCCATCGCCAGTCCGCTGGTGGTCATATACGTGTGCGGATGGGTCGGCCCGAGCACCCTGCGCTGCCGTTCGAGAGTCTCCTCGTCCAGCTCGCGCGCCTCCACATAACGGCCCTGCGAGCGGAAGATGTTGGAGAGATGGAAGCGCAGATACAGATACTGCGGATCGTCGTTGCCGAGCATCTCCCGCCAGCTCGTGCGCAATTCGTCGGCGAGCTCGAAGGCGGCCAGCAGATCGCCGCGCTTCCACAGATAGCGCACCCGGTCGATCATCAGCCGCCGCGTCTCCGGCCGCTGGCACAGACTCGCCTCGGAGGTGGCCAGATGCGGCCAGATCGTGGCGAACCGCTCCCAGGTGGCGGGATTGTCGATCGGCTCGTCGCCGTCGGGCCTGGCGCCCGCGAGGATCCGGTGCACGGCGTGCCTGGCGTCCTGCTGCTCCTCCTCGGTGAGCTGCGCCCTGATGATCGCCTGGACCAGCCGGTGCACCTGGATGCTGTTGCCGACCTGGTCCACCTTGGCCAGCGCGAACCGGCCGATCTCCCGGATGACGCGGCCGAGCACCAGCGTCTCCTGGAGCGAGACGTCGTACGGCTTGAGCGCCTCGATCATCTCCTTGCTGTAGAGGAGATTCGCGGAGATCGGCTCCGGTGCGAAGAAGGCACAGAGCTGGAGCAGCCGTACGGCGGCGGGCGAGCGGTCCTTGAGCCGCTCGATGGAGATGTTCCAGGTCGCGGCGACCGGTTCCGGATAGCCGACGGGCTGGTTGAGCGCCAGCACGCTGGGTGCCTGCTGCCCGAGCTGGTCCAGATACTCGGCGACGGGCGTCGCCGTCTCCGCGATCCAGGCTGCGGCCTGCTCGACCGCGAGCGGCAGATCGCCGACCGCGGTGGCCACCTTGTCTGCGTCCTCGGCGGAGAGCCCCGGCGCGCGCCGCTGGAGGTGCTCGATGGACTCCTCGCGCAGAAAGACGTCGACGGGCAGCGCGTCGCCGTACTGCGACCAGCTCTGGTTACGTGAGGTGACCAGGACATGGCCGGGCCCGCCCGGCGGGAAGAACCGCTGGAGCTGCTCGGGATCGTCGGCGTTGTCGAAGACCAGCAGCCAGCGCGAGGAGGGCACACCGCGCCGCAGCAGATCGATCGCCTCCTGCGAGGCTGCGGACATGTCGTCGCCGCCCTGCGCGCCGAGCCGTACGGCCAGTTCGGCGAGGCCCGCCACCACATCGGCGGTCTGCTCGGACGAGATCCACCAGACCAGGTCGTAGTCGGCCATGAAGCGGTGTACGTACTCCAGCGCCACCTGTGTCTTGCCGATCCCGCCGAGCCCGTACAAGGTCTGCGGCTGCGGCAGCACCACGGCCATTCCGCCGCCGAGCTGGTCGCGCATCCGCTCCAGTACGAGGGAGCGCCCGGTGAAGCCGGAGTTACGGGCCGGCGCGTTCCAGATCTTGGGCACGGTGCCCGGGAAGCGCGGGCCCGGCGAGACCGCGTCGGCGAGCTGTACGGGCCGCTCCAGCGCGCGCAGCAGCGCCGTGGTGGCGTGCGCCTCGTCCAGCCGGAACAGGTCCACCGGATTGCGGTCGATGTACGGAGTGGTGAGCCGGACATCGCCGACCCGCAGCGGTACGAGCCTGCGCCGCGCGCCGCCCGGATCCTCGGACGCCGCGCGCGCCCATACCTCCACGGCGCGCGAGGACTTGAGATAGGCGCTGGAGAGCAGGACGACCGTACGGCTGGCGTTCTCGGCGGCCGGATTCCCGAGGGCGGCCGGAGCCGCCGAGACATCGCGGGGGACGACCCGGAAACCGGCCCGCGTGAGCACCGATTCGATCCAGTCGGCCCACATCCGGTTCTCGGCCACATAGCTGAGGAGGAGATCGGCCGGCAGTGCGGGCCTGCGCCGGGTGAAGGCGTCCCGGATCCGCAGTCTGGTCTCCTCGCCGACCGTGGGCATCGAGGTGATGGCGCCG
This sequence comes from Streptomyces sp. NPDC059743, assembly GCF_042732975.1. Taxonomy (NCBI): domain Bacteria; kingdom Bacillati; phylum Actinomycetota; class Actinomycetes; order Kitasatosporales; family Streptomycetaceae; genus Streptomyces; species Streptomyces sp. NPDC059743. Next base: position 452,462 of record NZ_JBHWGS010000004.1, read on the forward strand.
TCGGTGACATAGGCGGTCACCCGCTCGAACGCGGAGAGCAGGGAGTTGCTGAGACCGGCCTCGTCGCCGAAGGTCGCGAGAGTCTCCTCGTACGCGTAGTAGGGACGGTACGGAATCTCCACCGCGCCCCAGTACGCGGTGAGTTCCTCGCCGGTGAGCCCGCCCGGGAACCGGTCGAACTTCAGCCGGGCCAGCGCGCGTCCCGCGTCCGCCTTCTCCTTCTCGCCCTCGTCGATCCGCATCGGTACGGGGAAGATCCGGATACCGCGACCGCCGTAGCGCTCGTCGATCTGGCGGGCCACCGCGGCGGCGCCGTCGATCGACTGGTCGCTGAGCGTGAAGCAGTCGACCAGCACATCGGGCAGATGGACCGTGCAGATGTCGGCGATGTCGCTCAGACCGGTCCTGCTGTCGATGAGGACATAGTCGTAGTGGGCCTTCATGTCGTCGCGCAGGGCGTCGAAGAAGTGGCCGCCGCCCAGCCGGTCGTAGAAGTTGTCCCAGTCGAAGGTGGAGACGGTCGCGGAGTACTCGCGGTTCTGCTTGCCCGCGGAGACGAAGTCGAGTGTGCCGCCCGCCGGGAACTCCCAGCCGAGATGCTCCGGAGTCAGGGAGACGGCGTGCGGCTGGATACGCGCGTAGTCGCGGTGCCAGTCGTCGGGCCGCTCCACCGGGCTGGTGGCCGCCCAGGCGTACTCGGTGATCAAATCGATGACGCCGGTGGTGGCGCCCAGGGTGGAGGGATCGAGGAAGGGATGGAAGAACCGGTGCAGACCGGGCGCCTCCAGATCCCAGTCGACGGCCAGGACCCGCTGCCCGTTGGCGGCGAGGATCCAGGCCGTATTGGCCAGGGCCATGGTGCGGCCCGTGCCTCCCTTGTACGAGTAGAAGGTGACGATGCGTCCGTCACGACGTTCTGTCATCCGTGTCCTCCGCATCGGGCGCCAGGTCGTGCGTCTCGGGGATGTAGTGCGTCGTCGCGTACTCGGCGGCCATCGGACCGCGCAGCCGCGGCCGTTCGGTATGGCCGCCGCCCGCGGGCGGATAGACCGCCGCGTGTCTCAGATACTGCTGGGCCGCCGCCTCGACCACCTGCGGCAGTATCTGGCCGAACGCCTCCATGCTGGGTACGCCTTTGGCGGCGGCCCGGCAGGCGGCCCGGCCCTGGCCCATCTTTCTCGGCATGGTCTGCTCCAACCGCTCGGCCAGTTCGGCCTCCTCGGCCCTGCTCTGCTGATCGTCGCGGTTCCACGGCACGACGACGCTCACCCAGGGCCGGTGCTCTGCGTCGAACGCGGCGAGCCGCTCGCGCTGTTCCTCGTCGCGCAGGGCCCACCGGTCGACCAGCAGGATCTCCGGCCGGGTGGGCGACTGCTTACCGTCGCGCGGTACGGGCACCTCGTCGAAGGAGAGGATGTCCGCCTGGTAATTGAGGGACCGCACCAGATCCCGGGTGACATAGGCCAACGGCCTCACGGAGTCCGGATGGTAGGGATTCCAGTCCTGGGCCATTCCGCCGTAGTAGTGCGAGGCCCGGCCCTCCGGAAGATCGTGGCGGGTGGGCGCGGCCACGGTGACCTGCATCGGCCGCGGTCCGCCGCTCGTGCCGAAAGCGCTGGGAGCGTTGCGGTAGTCGACCGGGCGTCCCGGGCCGACGGCGGCGGTGTCGGCGACGCTGACAATGCGTTTGGCGAGTTCGTAGACGGCCCGTTCGTACTCCTCGGCGAATATCCGGAGTTTGATCAGACCGTAGAGCCCGTCGGTGACGTAGCGGTCCCCGAAGTCCCGGTGGTTGAACTGCAACCGCTCGGCCGGGCCCGGCAGTTGACGCGGCGGCACCGGCACCCAGAGGGCCGGCACGATCGCCTCCGCCGTGCGATTGCTCTTGGCCTGTTCATAGATGACGCGCTGGGCGAAGGCGAACCACTCCTTGCCGCACATCTCGCTGGCGAAGTAGCGCGGCGAGAAGAGCGGCACGAACACCCGGCAGGTGGCCAGCACTTCGGCCAGCCGCTCCGACCAGCCCTCTCCCGAGCGCATCTCCCGGTCGATGAACCCGGCCTGTGCTCCGGCCGGCAGATCCGTCATGGCCATCACATGGGCGCTCAGATCCCGGAAGAGCCGCTCCACCCACATATCCGGATCCGGTCCCCCCGCACCGTCCCTCGGTGTGTGCGCATAACTGAGAAAGAAGTACGGCCGATGGTCAGCCGCTCGCTGTTGCGGTAACGCTTGCACACGACCCCCGTCCTGTGTGAGCACTCACCTCCACGAAATCCCTGAAAGTCATGGAGACAAGCGAACCAATCATTCCGGAACCGAGCCCCTCCCTCCCCATGCCGTTCGGTCAATCAACGCCGCTTTTCAGTCATCCACGACTCCGCGTGGGCGACGGCGTCCTTGATCGAGAACGACCTCGCGGTTGTTCCGCCGAGCTGTCCCTTCTGTTCCAGATCCCAGGGGAATGACGCCCCGATCGCCTCGAAATCACTGTCGTCGAGGCTGACATCCTCATATTCCACCCACCGCGCGCCGTTGTCCGGCCCTTTCACCACACAGTGATAGGAGCGCAGGGTGGAGCCGACCTTGTATTCGGCCAGATGGAATGCCGTACAGGCGGCGAAACCCACATTCACCATCAGCACCCGCGCGTCCGCCGCGACCATGGCGCCGAGCGGTGAGTCCTCGCCGAGATGGCTGTGGAGCGGATGCCCGGCCATGAGCTCCGCCGCGCGCCGCCCGATCGCGGCGAAGGAGGTCTGCGGATGGGTGCTCCTGACGGCCCCGGGAGCGGTACGTACGGACTCGGCCAGCCGGCCCATCGCGGTGCAGGGCGTGGTCAGCGGATCGAAGGCGGGCATCCGGGCCCGGAAGGCCGCCGCCTGCCGTCTGGTCAGTCCCTGGATCTGGGCGAAGTGGGCCGAGGAGGTGTCGGAGTTCTCCTCGGTGAAGGCGGGCACGACCAGAGTGCCGTCGGAGCCCAGCGCCGTCAGCAGGGCCGTACGGAGGATGTCGGCGTCCAGTCCGGTGCCGCTCAGCGAGGCGTGGACGAGCAGAGTCGTGCCGTCGGTGACGCCCAGCGCGGCCAGTTCCGAGGCCAGTTCCTCGACCGAAGCGGCGGTCGGCCCGTCGGTCGGCGCGGCGGGCGGCACGTCGGTCGATGTCGTCTCAGCCACGGTCGGCCTCTTCCCGGAGTGTGGTCAGCAGGCTCTTCCCGCCGACGGTCAGTTCGGCCGCGTCCTCCAGCGTGTCCAGCGCCCGGCGGGCCTGGTCCCGGTGGCGGGGATCGTACGCGGCGAGCCCCACCCGTTCGTACGCGCCCGCCAGCAGCGCCGACAGCGGGACCGGCTCCTCCTGCCAGGGCGCCGGTCTGTGCCACTCGCCGTCCAGCGCGTAGAGGTCGGTGACCTCGGTCAGCGCCCGCAGCCTGGCCGCGCGCAGAGCGCGCAGCAGCGCGGGCGCCAGCTCCTCGGCGCTGCCCTGTACGGGAACGCCCAGGGCGCCGTAGCCATGGCCGTAGCCGTAGCTGTGACCATGGCCACGGTGGTCGGCCGAGGGCCCGGCGGAGACCAGAGGCGTCAGTGTGGAGAGCGTCGCCGCGGCCTCGGCGGTCTGGTCCGGCGCCCGCTCCCTGAGCAGCCGCCAGGCCGCCGCCAGCCGGTCGCTCCAGTCGGCCGCCTCGTCATGTCCGAGCCCGGGATGGACCGGGACGCCGAAGCAGTCGCGGTACGGGTCGAGATCGTCGAGCGCCAGATCGGGCGCGCCGTCCCGGCCGAGCCGGCGCACCGGGCGCCAGTACGAGGTGGCCTCGTCGGTACGTACGACGAGCGGCTCCGCCGTACCGACACGCACCACGAAGCCCTTCTCGGCCACGCGCACCTCGGCCTCTCCGCGCTCGCCGGGACGGCCCAGCCGCAAGGTGCCCAGGGTGGGCAGATGGAGCCCGCCGTCCGCGTAACCGATCCGTGCGGGCAGATCCAGGCCGCCACGGACGACCGCGGCGGCCACATACGCCGGGAGCCGGAGCGCGGTGGCGAGGGCGTCGGGCCGCTCGGCGCGCAGGGCGGCCACGGAATCGATCAGCCAGGTGCGGGTGTAGGGATGGGCGAGTACCGCGTCCAGCCCGTCGGCGCTTGCGGTGTTTTCGGCGGATCGCTCCACGATGCCCGCCAGCTCCCAGGCCTCCTGCCAGGCGTCACCGCCACGGCCGGCCAGCTCGGCGTGCAGCTCGGCCAGCAGTGAGCGGGTCAGCTCCTGCTGGGCGACGAGCAGTTCACCGGTGTCGGCGACGGCGGGCGAAACGAGGGCGGCGGCCGTACGGGACTCGATCCCGCGGATCAGCGCCTCCAGATCGGCGCAGTAGACGGAGGTGTTGTCGAAACCGCCCGGGGCCTCCGCACCGGCCGTGGCCGGTCCCGGTGCCGTGGCCAGTCCTGTCCCCGATGCCGAGCGGTAGCGGTGCGTGTAGAGACCGCCGCCGCAGGAGCGTACGACCGGGCACTGCCGGCAGGTCTCACTGACGCCCGCGAGCCCGAGCTGTCTGGTCCGTACGCCGGGATGCGCGGCGACCTCGTCGAAGGAGTGCGTGAAGACGTCGAAGCCGGTGGCCGCCGCGCCGTCGTAGGCGCTCTTGAGCGAGTCGACCTGCTCCAGCGCGCCGTCGGTCTCCACGACGACCAGATCGGTGGGCGCGAGTCCCAGCGACTCGGTGAGGCTGGGACCGCCGCTCAGGGTGGAGAGCACCGACTCGAAGAGCCGTACGGGCATCGGCCGGCCGTCGGCGTCCCAGCGGTCGAAGACGGTGAGCAGCCAGTCGGCGTACGCGGTGGCCGAACCGTCGGGACGCGGCGGCGGATCGTCCCAGGTGGCGTGCGGAAGCAGAAAGTCGATCCGCGGCGGTTCGAGCGCGGCCAGCGCGTCGTACACCGCGACCGGATCGTTGGCCACGTCGATGGTGCACAGCAGCCCGAGATCGAGCGGACGGTAGCGCTCCTGCCGCAGCAGGCCCACGGCCCGCAGGACTTGCGGATGGCTGCTGCGGCCGTCCGCGAAGCGGCGGTGGCGGTCGTTGGCCGCCTTGTCGCCGTCCAGGGAGATACCCACCCGGACGCCGAACTCCGCGAAGAGATCGAGATAGCGAGGGCTGAGCTGGAGCCCGTTGGTATGGATCCGTAAGTCGAGTTCGGCCACTCCGTCAAGGGCCCTGGTCAGCTCCTCGCAGACACGGCGCAGCCGCTCCGGCCCGGCCAGCAGAGGCTCCCCTCCGTGCAGGATCACTGACACGGAGGGCAGGGCGTGGGCCTTGGCATGCTCTGCCAGTCGCAGAGCCGTCCATGAGATCGCCTCGTCAGAGATTGCCTTGGGGCGGGTGCGCCAACTCTGATCGGCGTGTTCGTAGATGTAGCAGTGGTCGCACGCGAGATCACACCTGCTGTGGACCTTCAACACGATCTCGCGAAATGGGACCAAGGGTCCTGTCATTACACCAGTCTATGGGACCCCGGGCCTGTCATTGCGCCAGTCAGAGGGCGGAATTGAAGCTCGAGACGCGCGCGGTGCGACCGGTGGGCATGGGCAGTACGCGTCCGAGCTTCTTGGCGACACCGGCGTCGCGTACATCGATCTCCGCGAGGGGAGTCCTGTTCTTCTTCGCAGTGGCGAAGGTGGCAGAGGTCTGATAGGTCACGACGGCCGTCCTTGGTGATGTAGTCCGAAGAGGAGACACGGCACCGTTGCAGTGTCAGCGGCTCGACTTTACTCTCGTTCACCCGGGCAGCAACTCAGGCGCTCGATGCCGGGACAAAACGTAGTCAGAAATTCACGAGGCAGAGCGGAGTAGACCGTTCCGCCTTTCGGGTGACAACAAAACAGCAGACGGGGGCGCGCATGGCCGAGTTACGCGGACCACTGCACAGCATGGTCTTCCGAAACGCTGATCTGCCGATTCTCTTCCATCACGCGGACGCCATCGCCATCGCGCGCCAGCGCCAGGCCGTCCAGGCCACCCGCCTCCAGCTCCTCCTGCTTGTCGTGGGCGCGGCGCTGGCCGCGCTGCCCTGGGGCGGGAAGGTGGGGGGCTCGTTCCAACTCATCGGCGCACTCAGCGCGTTGGCGTACGCCGGAGTGCTTCTGCTCACCTTCCGCTCCGCGGGCCAGCGAGCAAAGTCGCACTGGCAACTCAACCGCTCCGCCGCGGAGTTCATCAAATCACTCTCCTGGCGGTACGCCGTCCACGGAGCGCCCTTCGACACCGGTGCCGCCGACGCGGCCGGACTGTTCACCAGCCGGATGGAGGCAGGGCTCAACGAACTCAAGAAGGTCGGCTGGGAGGATCCGCGCGACGGTTCGGGCGGTGACCGGAGTGTCACGGGCGTGCTGGGACCGGTCGGCGAACTGATCACAGGGCCCATGCGGCTGCTGCGCGAGAAGCCTTTCACCATACGCAAGGAGACCTATGTCAGGGACCGCCTGATCGAACAACGCAACTGGTACCACCGCAGAACGGTGATCTCGCGCCGCGCCACCACGCTCTGGTCGGCCACCATCGCCCTGCTGACTCTGCTGGCACTCGTCCTGGCCACACTGCGCACCTTCTCGGTCACCGGATCCTCGTCCGTACTGGGCCTGCTGTCGGCATCGGCCGCGGCCTGCCTGGCGTGGAGCGAGGTCCGCCGCCATCAACCTCTCATCTCCGCACACTCGTTGGTCGAAGAGGACCTGGCGGCGATGCACACGGCGATGGAGACGATGGTGACCGAGGACCAGTGGGCGAACGCCGTATACGAGACCGAACGCATCGTCTCACCCCAGCACACCGACTGGCTGGTACGACACCGCAGTTGAGCCGAGGCGCGGGTGTCGCGCGCGGTCCTTGAGCGTGTGGTGCAGCCCCCGTGCTGGCCCACTACGGGGATTGCGGGCACCCGCTGAGGGGCCCATGCGGCTCCGGCTCTACAGCGCCTGGACCGGCGCAGACACGCAACGCGCGCTCCACATACCGGCCGTCGATGGAGTAGTAGAACCAGTCGACTTCCCCACCGCGGTCCAGCCGTGCCCGCGCGTCGGCAAGCGCCTCCTGGGAAGCGGATCCCTGGCGGCGCGCGGGTAGTCCTGGAGCGCCGTCTCCAGCCAGGCCAACGCCTCGTCGGCGGCGACATGCGTGGTGAAGACAGTGGCGGTCTCGGCGATCCGCTTCAACTGGACGTCGATGCTGAGCGGCTGGACGTCGGTGCTGGGTAACTCTCGGGCACCATCCCGCAGTGCGGAAAGACCAATCCGCGGGCCGGTCCAGGCATAGCCGTGCCAGTGCATTGAAGAAAAATTCTCCGGAGTCTCGAAGACGGCGACAGCGACGGCAGTCATGCTGTCGCCGAAATCTCTGCGGCCAGGGCGCCGTGCAGCAGTTCAGCGTCGGTCAGGTAGCGCGTCGCGGTCAGCGGGACGGCCCAGCGGAGACGGCGGGACCTGTCCGTGAAATGCGCAGGCGGTACCGCCACGAACGTCGCGACGCCCAGCGGCACAACCTGCTCCGACGGAAGGTCCCACTTATCCGCGGTACCCGGAGCCACGAGCCAGTAGAGGGCCGATCCATACGAGTCCTGGATGACCGCGCCGCTGCTGCCGCCCAGGCGCTTGATCACTCGCTCGCCGACATCGGTGCGTACCCGTACGGCATCCCAGTACCGCCCGGCGGCCACCAGCACCACGGCCGTCCCGGCCGGCGGCGCCCACGGCTCCGAGGAGGAGCGGAGCACGGTGGTGCCCGAGCCCTCCGAGCCGTAGCCCAGATGGGTGCACAACGTGAGGACGGACCGAGCCAGGCAGTGCGCGTACCGGACCGGTCCTAGCACGCCCGGGTCGGCGTCCATACGCCGCCGCGCCTCCTCGATACCGGCCGAGGAGAAACTCCCGAGCTGCTGCTCCGCCTCCGGGATCAGGAGCCCCAAATGAGCACGCAGCCGGAGGACGGCCGTCTCCAGGTCCTCATCCAGTAAACGAACCCCTGCGGCGAGAGTGTGCTGAGCCGTGTCCACCATCGTGGCGAAGTCAGGCGGCAGGGCTTCGATGTCGGAGGCTGCTGTTCCGGTCTGGTGAGTCGTCATGGTCGGCTCCATGTAGCGGACGGTGGGCTGACCGTCACATGGTGGCCGCGTAAAAGCCCCTGTGCGTTGCGCGATTGGCAACGCACAGAGGCTTGACCGACTACTGAGCGTGCGCTAGACGCCGCACCACTCTGCAAACTCACGCAGACGTTCGTCCGCGCGTTGGCTCCCCCGCAGCAGTGTCGCGACCGTCTCATGTACCGAGTGGTGGTAGCGCGTCAGTTGCGGTGACGCATCACGCGCCGAGTACAGCGAATCGAGCGCAGGCCGTGCTGTCCACGCCTCAGCGCGAGCCCGGTCGATCCAGTAATGGGCAGCTCTCGTCGGCGGGTAGTCCTCCGGCAACCGCACCTGCAACGCGTGGTCGAGGGCTTCCGCGTGCTCGTCCCGGTCACCGGCAGCCGCGATCTGATGCAAACGCACGTTCAGCGGCCCGAATGCCAAGGCGTAGTCCCGCGTCTCCCCTGTCTGGTCGGCCAGCTCAGTGGCCTCCCCCAGCCAGTCGTCGGCAGCATCGTCGTCACTGTTGCGCGCAGAAAGGACAGCGGCCCGGAGCTGCAACGTGCCGCGAACCGCCCTGGTGGCGCGGCTGCCGTCGTCATCCAGGTCCCGCAACGCGTGCCGCATCAGCGAGACGCCCCGGTCGAGGCGGGAGTTGTCCGCTGCCATCTGCGCGCGTTCGTATCGCTCGATTGCGACCTGCCGCGGATCGCCGGACTGCGGCGCGGCCACGGCCATACGTGCGAGCGCCAGCCGAGCGAGGTCCATGTAGCCGAGGCGGTAGGCGACGATCGCTGCCGTCCGGGAGATCTCTGCTTGCAGGTCGTGGGCCCGCTCCCGGCGGTGCCCCGGTGCCGTGTACATCTGCGTGGTGATCGCGACTTCGCTGATCAGCCCCGGCAGGTGCTCGGCGATCTCCAAGAACTCGGCCTTCACACGGAGCTGCACGACTCGCGCGGCCTCAGCCTCCAGAACGTCGAGTGAGCGAGAAGGCGGGGCATCGTCCGGTGGGATGTCCCAGTCGTCGAACGATGTGCTGATCGGGGTCAGCAAGGCGTCCAGCCTGTCCTTTTGAAGGGCCTGGATGTAGGGCTGGCCTCGCAGGACCGAGACACCGACGCCGAGGGCGCGGGCGACGGTGGCGAGGATGGGTTCGCTGGGGTATCTCTCGCCGTTTTCGATGCGGGAGAGCTGGCTTGCGGAGACGTGGGCGCGGCGGCCCAGCTCGGAAAGGGAGTAGTCACGGATGAGTCGGAACTCGCGGATACGCGCGCCGATGCTCTCTGTGGACAGGTCCGTGTTGCCGGGCATAATGGCTCCCGTTCTGTGCTGACACCCAGAACGGTACCGCCGGTCGGCTCCGGAGGTACGGCCGAGCGGCCCCCACTTGTGGGGGCCGTCGTGCTGTGCGGGCACGACTGGCACGCTCACGGGCAGCTGTCCGTATCCCACGAGGGCGCGGGCGACATCGGGAGCGGTCCGGTCCGTAGGTACGGGCTCGGAGCAGAGGCTGTCGCTGAGGAGCGCGGCAATGGGCACACCCGGCTCGGAAGCCAACCGGGACAGGACGTCCGCCGAAGGCGATCCGTGCTCTACGTTCCGTGCTCGATGGTGTGACAACTTGTAACGCTCAGAGAGCTGTTGGAGGCCGAATGGTGAGGCTGGTGCTGTGGGACATCGACCACACGCTGATCTCGACACGGGGCATGGGGCGCGAGCTGTCTGCCGCCGCGTTCCACAGGACGACCGGCTTGCCGATGCGCGAGCAGGCGAAGATCGACGGCATCACGGAGCCCGTGATCTTCCGGGAGACAGCGAGGCTCCACGGCTTGGCCACGGACCGCGGAGATTTCGAGCGATTCGCGGAGGCACTGACGGAGGAGCACATGACGCACTCCGCCGAACTGCGCGAACGCGGCCATGCACTACCCGGGGCCGCTGCTGCATTGGACGCGCTGGCGTCGTCCCCAGGCGTCATCCAGACAGTGGTGTCCGGGAACATCCGACGGGTCGCCGAGATCAAACTCGGCGTATTCGGCCTGGACCGGCACATCACCTGGGAACTGGGGGCTTACGGCGAAGACGCCGACGAGCGCCCTGAACTCGTCCGGCAGTCCCTGACACGGGCCAACTGCTCGCCGGACGACGCCGTACTGATCGGCGATACCCCTGCGGATGTAGAGGGCGGCGTGGCCAACGGAGTTCGTGTGATCGCCGTAGCGACCGGACGCAGCACTGAGGACGAGCTACGGGCGGCAGGGGCTGACATCGTCCTGGCCGATCTACGGAACACCGCTGCGCTCCTACACGCCACTGGCGTTCACAGCCAGGCATAGCCCTACAGATGGCGAAGAGACCCATCGCCAGCGCGCCAAGTCGCATTGGCAACTCAACCGCTCCGCCGTCGCGCGTGCCCGGCCGGTTCAGGCGCGTTTGACGCCCTCGCACCAGATCACCGTTACCGGCTTTCCGCGCTCGCGGGCGTAGCGCACGATGTCGCCTGTGCCGCCCAGGCCGCGGGCCGGGAGGCCGTCCCAGACCGCCAGGAGACGGTCGCAGTTGTCCGCGATGTAGGTGCCCGCCGCGTAGTAGGCCTCGTCCGTGGAGTGCGGGAAGGCCATCCGTACCTCCAGCGTGGCCCGGTCCTTGAGCCGCCGGTAGTCGGCGAGTTCCGCCGGGTCGTCGAAGCCGTCCTCGTAGTCACCGCTGGGAATGACGGCGGTGAGCCGGGCGCCGTGGTCCAGGGCGAGGACCGCGAAGAGCTGGTCCGCGCCGGCGGCGAGGCTGGAGAGCGCCTCCAACGAGCCCTGATGGCCGTGGAGTACGGACTCGATGGCGGCCCTGATATGCGCGTAGGCCTCGGCCGGGATGTTTCTGTGACCGGTCACTCCGATACGTTCCACTGCTCCACAGCCCCCGTCCACCCTGTGGCCGACCACCACGACAGTGTCTCAGAACCGCGCAAGGGCGGGCCCCCGCCCGGTGGATCGGACGGGGGCTCGACGGTGGCGGCGGAGGGCGTGCGGGAGTGCGGAGCGGCTCCGGGCGGGCGCCGGGTCGGGCCAGGCCGGTCAGTAGACGCTGACGCCGTACGTGCTGAGTGCCGGGACGATCGGCTGGAAGTACGAGGTACCGACACCGCCGGAGCAGCTTCCGCTGCCGCCCGAGAGAATCCCGATGGCGAGGGTGCCCGAGTAGAGCGCGCCGCCGCTGTCGCCGGGCTGGGTGCAGATATTGGTACGGATCAGTCCGCTGACGACTTGGCCGCCACCGTAGTTGACCGTGTTGTTGAGACTGATCACAACGCCGCTGCGGACACCGGAGACGGCACCGCGGAAGGTGACGGGCATCCCGACGGTGGCGTTGGCCGCGCCGGTCATGTCGGCGGTGCCGACGGTGCCGGGCACGGGGATCGACGGGTTTGTGTACCGCACGAGGCCGAAGTCACGGCTGGGGAAGCTGGTTCCGGTCGTGGTGCCGACCACCGTCTTGCCCGTGGGATCCGCGTACCAGGTCGAGGTACCGGTGGTGCAGTGTCCCGCCGTCAGGAAGTAGTACGTGCTGCCGCTGACGACATTGAAACCGACCGAACAGCGCGCGCTCCCGGTGTAGACGGCGTCACCACCGGAGAGCTGCGTGGAGAGCCGGCCTGCCGTGTGCTCGAAGCGCAGCGCCCGGGCGTGAGGACCCGCGGCCCGCTCGATCGCGGCGATCTCCGCGGTGGAGACGGTGCTGTCCGCGGTGACGACGACCTCGCTGGCGGCCGGGTCGGCGTGCCAGGCGATGCCCGTCACGCCGGCGTCCAGGACGGCGTCACCGATAGCGGCGAGCCCGCTCGCGCCGGACCGGCCGACAGTGTCCGCGCTTGCGGCGGGCACCGCGAGCGCCACGGCGGCGAGGAGTCCGGTGACCACGGCGAACGTACGGATACGTCCGAGCCCGTCGGCGCGGCGGATGGTGCGCTTGATCCTCACTTGGCGTTCCTCCCGGAAGGAATCGAGGGCCCTCCGTGGGGTACGGGCCCGTGAGGCGCGGCCGGGGACGACCATCCGTCCCGGACGGAGCGCACGCCCCCGCCGGCGCTGCTCGGGAGTATCAGGGCCTTCAACTCCCGCCGCAAGGGCGGCTTTTGGCCGCGCACCGAGGTCGGGTCGCGTGGAACGGCACGGCAACGGCAGACCCGTACAGCGGCTCAGCCCACGACCGTACGTTCGCCCGCCGGGACCGGGATCGGCAGTGTGTTGCCGGGCGGTGGGAACGGGCAGATGAAGTGGTCCGCGAAGGCGCACGGCGGCAGCAGCGCACGGTTGAAGTCGACGGTCACCGTCCCGTCCTCGGCCGGAGCGGCCGGGCGCAGAAAGCGGAAGCGGTAGCTGTCCTTTCCGCTGGTGGTGTCGGCGAATACCGCCCAGAGCGAGCCGTCCGCCTCCACCGCGACCTGGAGGGTGTGTTCCGTACCGCCCACGCTGAAGGCGATCTCTCCGCCCAGACCGAGGCCCCGCTCACGTCCGTCGGCGTTCTCGACCAGGACGGTCCGGCTCTTGTCGTACGGCCGGAACCGGCCCGGCAGCTCCCACTCCGCGTCGTACGCCGTGGCCTCGATCCCTCGGAACGCGCGCCGCGCCGCGGACCCGGGATCGACGTCGCGCACCGCCCAGAGCCCTTCGCGGCGCAGTACGACGAGTCTGTGCTCGCCGGCCGCGATCCGCGACGCCTCGAACGGACCGCTGTCGGCGGTCAGCCGGATCTCTCCGGTGAGTGGCCGGCCGTCGACGGTGAGCCCGTCGCCGTCCGCCGCGCTCAGCACCACACCATCACCGTCGCCGTCACCGTCACCGACCGCGCGCCAGAGCCCCGGAACTCCGGGCAGCCGTCCCTCGGGGTGATCGGCGAGCCAGTGCGTACCGACGAGCGCGAGCGGTCCGTACGGCGCCGCGACCGTAGCGGTACGGCGCTCGTGCCAGCTCCGCCACTCCTCGGCCGCGCTGGCCGCGTCCCCGCCAGCACTAGCACCAGCGCCCGCGTCTGCGCCCGTATGGGCCTCCGTACCGATGTCCGTCGTCATGCCGTTTCAGCCTTTCCGTAGCGGATCGGGAAGTCCCAGATGCGACCGCAGCGTCTCGCCCTCGTACTCCGTCCGGAAGGCCCCACGCTCCTGGAGGAGCGGCACCACCAGCTCCACGAAGTCGTCCAGACCGCCCGGCGTGAGATGCGGTACGAGAATGAATCCGTCCGCCGCGTCCGTCTGGACGAAGGTGTCGAGTGCGCCGGCGACGGTCTCCGGCGTCCCGATGAAGGACTGCCGCGCGGTGGTCTCGATGACGGTCTGCCGGATGGACAGGCCCTTGGCCTCCGACAGCGCCCGCCACCTGGCCGCGACGGCGAGCGGATCCGCGACCCGGACCCGGCCCTGGACCAGCCCGGAGTCCGGGTCCGGATCGATCCCGGGCAGCGGCCCGTCCGGATCGTACGCCGAGAGATCGCGTCCCCAGACCTGCTCCAGCGCGAGCATCGCGTTCTGCGGCGAGATCTGCTGTCTGCGGATCTCGACGGCCCGCTCCTGCGCCTCCGCGTCGCTGTCCCCGAGGACGAAGGACACACCGGGCATGATCTTGAGATCGGCCGGCTGTCTGCCGTACTTCGCCAGCCTGGCCTTGGTGTCGGTGTAGAAGGCGCGGCCCTCCTCCGGCGTGCCGTGGCGGCTGAAGATCACATCGGCCGCCGAGGCGGCGAACTCCCGGCCCTCGTCCGAGTCGCCCGCCTGAATCACCACGGGATGGCCCTGCGGCGACCGCGGGACGGTGAACTCGCCCTCGATCTCGAACTGCGGTCCCGAGTGGGCGAAGGGCCGAGCCCTGCCGTACGGCGAGCCGGGCCCGGCGGGTGTCCAGGAGTCCCACAGCTCACGGGCGGTCGCGACGAACTCGGCGGCCCTGGTGTAGCGGTCGGCGCGGTCGAGATAGCCGCCGCGCCGGAAGTTCTCCCCGGTGAAGGCGTCGGACGAGGTCACCACGTTCCAGGCGGCGCGTCCCGCGCTGAGATGGTCGAGCGTGGCGAGTCTGCGGGCCAGTTCGTACGGCTCGTTGAAGGTGGCGTTGACGGTGGCGGCCAGCCCGAGCCGGTCGGTGACGGCGGCCAGCGCGCTCAGTACGGTGAGGGACTCCGGGCGGCCGACCACGTCCAGGTCGTGGATCAGACCGTTGTGTTCGCGCAGCCGCAGCCCTTCGGCGAGGAAGAAGAAGTCGAACTTGCCGCGCTCGGCGGTACGGGCGAGCTTCTCGAAGGAGGAGAAGTCGATCTGGGACCCGGAGCGCGGATCGGCCCAGACGGTGGTGTTGTTGACGCCCGGGAAGTGGGCGGCGAGATGGATCGGCTTGCGGTCGGCGCCCGTTCGGGCGTCGGAGGTACGGACGGCTCGGGTACGGACAGCTCGGGTACGGGCGGCTCGGCTACGGGCGGCCCGGGTACGAGCCGTCTCGGCGCGAGCGGTTCCGTTCGGATCGGCGGCGGTCATCGGACTCCCCCGGCGGTCGTGTACCGGCTGACCGGGCGGGCGAGGCCGAGATGCTCGCGGAGCGTGCCGCCCGGATGGAAGGTACGGAAGAGGCTGCGGTGCTGGAGCAGCGCCACGGTGCCGTTGACCAGCCGTTCGAGATCCCGGTGCGGTTCGGCGGGCGTGAGGTGGAAGCCGTCCACGGCACCGGCGCCGTGCCAGCCGGTGATGAGTTCGGCGAGGCCCGCGGGACCGCCGCGGTAGTGCGGTCCGGCGGCGCCGGCCGTGGTGCGCGGCCGGCTCTCCAGGCCCGGGTCCAACGGGCGTTCGCCGTCGCCGAGATGGATGGTGAGCGCGGCGAGGACGCGCAGGGTGTCCGGGTCGCGGCCGTGGTCGGCGGCGCGCGCCCGGAGCCGTTCGCGCAGTGCCGCCGCCTCCTCGGCGCGCCCGGCCCGTACCAGCACCACATCGGCGTGGCGCGCCGCGGTCTCGCCGCTGTGGCCCGCGGTCCCGTCGATCACGGTGACCGGGCGGCCCTGTGGCGGTCTCGGCACGATGGACGGGCCGCGGACGCGGAATCCGGTTCCCGCGAAGTCGACATAGTGCAGCTTGTTGCGGTCGATGAAGCGCCCTGTCGACGTGTCGCGTATCTCGGCGTCGTCCTCCCAGCTGTCCCAGAGCCGGGCGGCGACCTCGGCCACCTCACCGGCCTCGCGCCACAGGGCGGCGGCGGGAGCGGCCGGCCGGCGGCCGAAGAGCCGGGCCTGTGCCGGCGTGTCCGACACATCGACGAGCCAGCCCGCCCGGCCACGGCTGACCCAGTCCAGGGTCGCCAGGGCCGTGGAGACATGGAACGGCTCGGTGTGCGTGGTGGTGACGGCCGGCACCAGACCGATGCGCTCGGTGGCCGGCGCGACCCGCGAGAGCACGGCGAGCGCGTCGAGACCGGGCCGGGCGAAGGAGTCCTGGAGAGTGACGAAGTCGAGGACGCCGCGCTCGGCGAGCCGGACGAGTTCGACGTACCACGCGGCGTCGTAGTGCGGCGGACCGCCGATCTCGGCGGCGAGATGCAGTGGTCGGGTGGCGGACATGGCGGGCCTTACCTTTCGGCTTCGGACGGGCCGCTCGGGGCCCGTCCGGCGGTTGAGGACACGGCACGCGGACCGTCCGGCGACGGCGGTACGGCGCGCGGCCGGTCGGCGGAGGAGGAGGACACGGGCCCGGTGCGGAAGGGCAGTTCACCGAGGAGGCTGAGCGCGGCCCGCGCGGTCGCGTCGTTCTGCCGGAACGCCGGTCCACCGGTACGGGGCCGGGTGAACGCGCCGCTGGAGCGGGCGGTGGTGTACGGGCCGAGTGCGAAACGCCGTGGATGCGGACGGCCGTCGCGCTCCACGAGCCGTCCGTCGTCCGGGTCGACCTTGACCAGCCCGGCTCCCGCGGTGACGGCCGCGCCCTCCTCGTACAGCGCGCGCAGCAGCGGGCTGCGGGTGCGCTCCGGCGAGGGATCGGGCAGCCGGGCCTCGACCAGGGCGCGCGCCTCGACGTACTCGCCGGGCACACCGGCGCTGCGGGCCCGGAAGACGCCCTGCCGCTCATCGGTCTCGACCGTCATGTCCGGGCCGAGGAAGCGGACCACACCGGCCCGCGAGAGCGCGAGCAACTGGCGCAGTCTCGGGCCCGGCGGGCCCGAGGCGAGATAGCTGAAGAAGCCGTGCCACCGGTCGTCCATGTCCCCGAGGTCACCGAGGCGCATGAGCTGCCCGTAGACCGAGAGAAGCCCGTAGAAGACGGCCAGGTCCGCACTGTGGGACGGATCGTGCCGACGGACGAGATCGGCGGCTATGTACGCGCGCAGCGCGTCCTGGAGTGCGTCGTACGAAGGAAAGCGCAGCCCGTCCAGCGGCCGGTCGAGGGCGGCCAGATCGATGCGGTCGGCGGGATCCGGTACGGCGGTGGTGACCAGGGCGTCCAGCTCCGGGCTGCCGGGATCGGCCGCCGCGTACTTCTCCTCGAAGTCGGTCCAGCCGACGCGCGTACGCTCGGGATGGGCGCTGAAGAGCCGGTGGTAGTGGGCGAATCCGAGTTCCTTGTCCACCAGCGGCCGGAGATCGCGTTCGAAGTCGGGCGGGCCCGGTCTGCTCAGCAGCTCGTCGATCTGCGCGGGCCCCAAGAAGCGCGGCAGCGGCGGCCGTTCACCGTCCGGACCGTAACCGATCTTGGAGTGGTACGGGACTCCGCGCCGCGATCCGACGTACAGGACCGGCTCCCGTCCCGATGGGTGGTACGTGAGCGCTCCGCCGTCGTGGTCGGCGCTCCCGTCGTCGGCGCTGCCCGAGTACCGTCCGCCGCGTCCCTCGGTCAGGAGCACCATCAGGTCGACAAAGGCGAGTCCGAAGCCCCGGACGAGTACGGGCTCACCGGCGGGCAGTGCGGAGAGATCACTGTCGGCGGTGAAGTCCGGCGGCAGATGGATCAGTTGACGGCGTCGCGCGAATTCCCCCAACTCCCGCTGCCGCGCGTCCGGTTCACCGTCGAGATGGCCGAGGGTGAGCACGACGAGATCGGCGAGCAGCGGCTCGGCGCGGTCCTCCAGCCAGACACGCTGCCGTCCGCCGCGCGGGCCGCTGATCCGCAGAGCGTGGGTGCGGTGCCGATGGAGCGTGACACCGGGCGGCAGGGCGGCCACGGTCTGTTCGTACACCCAGCTCAGATAGGCGCTCTGCACCTGTCGGCTGGGAAAGGTCTGGCCGGTCAGCGCGGTTATCGCCGCACGGAGTCCCGGCTCGGCCTGCTCGGACTCTGCCGGGAGCGATATTCGGCCCTCCCCGACCTCCCGGGCCCATTCGTGGAGCGCGGGCCCCGGCCGTACGGGACCGTCCAGGGCGACCGATTCGTCGGTGTACATGGTGACGTCCTCGGCCATGGAGTTCATCCACAGCAGCGGTGACTGGTCACGGCGCCAGATCCGGCCGGCGCCCGGCGGATACGGATCCACGAGATGGATGTCCAGCGGCCGGCCGTCGTACAGGGACGGCGCGTTGGCGGCGAGCCGCTCCAGAAAGCCCGTGCCGCGCGGGCCCGCGCCGATCACCACGAGGGAGGGAGTGACGACCGGAGTGACGACCGGAGGGCGGACATCACCCGTTGACGCAGGCGGCACAGGCGGCACGGACGACGCAGGCAACTCGGACGGCACAGGTGGCACAGGCATGCGAAGGCTCCGTGGATACGGTGATCGAACACGGGATGTGCCTTCACAGACAGTGCGGGCGGACCGAGCCCCTCAGCAGGATCCACCGCACCACCGAGGCTAAGCGGTGTGTACGGCCTGTTGTCAAGCTCGTCCGGACTGTGAGCATGCGGTCTCACTCAGTTGACGTGGAAACGGATGCCTGTTCCACTTGATCCCATGCATCGGCAGCAGTGGCTGGTCACGCGCTCCCACATCGACTTCGGTCGAGTGTGGTCCTCTTCCTGTTGAGCTGACACCCTGCACGGCCCGGCAGTCCCGGCGCTTCCGCGCCGTTCCACGTGCCTTCACACGCAGAGCGTCACGCTCGAATCCCCTCGCCCGTGTTATCCGCCCGCCATCCTCAGCAATCACAACCGCAGCAGTCACAACCGCTGCAATCGCAGTCGCAGTCGCGGCAGCAGCCCTCCCGCTTCTTGCGCGACCACGGACCTTCGTACTCCTTCGCACAGCACAGCTTGCAGGTGCAGCACAGTCCGACGAAGACCGCGCAGCCGGCCCAGAAGCCGCGCCTGCCGGGCTTCTGCGGCTCCGGCACGGGGCCCGGCAGCCCGCCCGGGCCACCGGGTCCGCCCGGTATGCCCGGATGTCCGCCGCCATAGGGATTGTTCGAGCCGTAGGGCCCGTACGCTCCGGGGCCCTGGCCGGCGTACGGATTGCCCTGCGGCGGCAGACCGCCCTGTCCGTCCCGGCCGCCCTGTCCGTCCCGGCCGCCCTGTCCGTCCCGGCCGCTCTGCGCCGCGTGCCCACAGGCCGTCGTACCGAAGGCGCGGTCGACGGATATGCGCAGTTCGTGCGCGAGCAGCACATGTGCCAGCCGGTCGTCGGTGAACTCCGCGTCCCGCAGCGCGAGCCTGATCCCGCGCACCGCGTCGTCGGCGAGCCGTCGGGCCTCCGTCAGCGAGGTGCCGGTCGCGGTGAGCGGATTCCAGGCACCCGACGCCTCGTCAGCTCGCTGGTCCTCCACGGCGTCCAGCAGATGCGCAAGCCGGCCGAAGAGTCGGCCGGCCTCGGCGAGCGGCGCGCTGTTGCCGGGCCGGCCGGCCAGTACGGCGGTGTGCGCGAAGGCGGCGGCCGTGGCCGTCTCGGTCGGTTCGGTGACGGTGAGCAGCGGAGTGCCGGGACCGGCCAGCGCCTCGATCTCCGGCTGCCGGTCGACCGCGTCGACCAGCACCGCCGTATCGAAACCGAGCTCCGCGCCGGTCCGCGCGCCCGCCCGGTCCCAGCCGCCGGCGACCTTGCGCGCGGCGGCGGCCAGCGGCTTGCGCTTCAACAGCCCGTCCCGGTCGGCGACGTGGTCCCGTACCTTCGCCGAGGCCAGCACCAGTGAGACGGCGGCAGCCAGCCGCGCGCCCTCGCCATGGGCGACCGGCGCGGTCCGCATACCGCGCAGCGGACAGGGCCCGGCCGTCCGACGCCGCACATCGGCGCGTTCGAGCTGAGCCTCCGTCAGAACCGAGACGATCAGCCCGTCGTAGTTGGTGACGATCCGCGAGAACTGGCCGTGGTCCGAGCGAAGTGCCAGACAGAGCCCGCAGAGATGGGCCATCCACTCGGTCCTGAGACCGTCGGTGAGATGGTGACTGCATGGTCTGACGATTCCGAACATGACTGATCCCCCGAGAAGTCACTCATTGGCGCGCGAGGCATCGTACCGAGCGCTCCGTTCACCCGTACGTCCCCAGCCTCACCCATCTGGCCGGAAGTTCATATTTTGCACCCCGTCAGGGGCCCTACGCTGGAAGAACCTTGACGAATCGCCACATCTTCTGCACCAGTACCGTCACGAATCGCCTGCGCGCCGACTATCCCCTTGGCGCTCAATCCGCATCATGGACGACGATAGGGGCAGGGAACGAGATGTGACCGCGGTGAAAGGAGGCGTCCATGGGATCGGTGCGCAAGGCGAGCGCCTGGCTGGGCCTCGTTGAGGACAGCGACGAGCGTTACTACGACGACGAGTACGCCGAGAGTGCGGAGAGCGGCGACACCTGGAAGACCGATCCGCGGGTGCGGGTCGCCTCCGAGACCGCCCAGGAGCGTGACCGCAGAATCGCCACCGTCTCCCCGGAGAGCTTCCGGGACGCCCGGAGCATCGGTGAGCTGTTCCGCGCCGGTGTCCCGGTCATCATGAACCTCACCGCCATGGAGGCCTCCGACGCCAAGCGCGTCGTGGACTTCGCCGCCGGGCTGATCTTCGGACTGCGCGGTTCGATCGACCGGGTCGCCACCCGGGTCTTCCTGCTGAGCCCGGCCGACACGGAGATCGTCACCGGCGACTCGGCGGGACGGCCGCAGGACGGCTTCTTCAACCAGAGCTGAGCAAGGCGCTCATCGGTTCACCGAGGCGCGCGCCGCACCGGAAGTGGCCCGGAGCCGGAGTGGACCCCGGAGTGGACCGGAGTCACCGGAAGGCGTCAAGACCGGTGAGCGCCTTGCCCAGGACAAGCTGATGCATCTCGACGGTGCCCTCGTAGGTGAGCACCGACTCAAGATTCGTGGCATGGCGCATCACGGGATACTCCAGCGAGATCCCGTTGGCGCCGAGGACCGTCCGCGCGGTCCGGCAGATCTCGATCGCTTCCCGCACATTGTTGAGCTTGCCGAAGCTGATCTGCTCGGCGCGGAGCCGGCCCGCGTCCATACGCCGCCCGAGATGGTGGGCGAGCAGGATTCCCTTGTGCAGTTCGAGGGCCATGTCGGCCAGTTTGGCCTGGGTGAGCTGGAAGCCGCCGATCGGCCGTCCGAACTGCTCACGTGAGGTGGCGTACGACAGCGCCGACTCGAAGCTGGCGCGCGCGGCGCCCATGGAGCCCCAGACGATGCCGTACCGGGCATGGCTCAGACAGCTCAGCGGTCCGCGCAGTCCGCTGACTCCTGGGAGTACGGCGTCGGCCGGGAGCCGTACATCGTCGAGGACCAGCTCGCTGGTGACCGAGGCGCGCAGCGACCACTTGTGTCTGATCTCGGGCGCGGAGAAGCCCGGAGTGCCGGCCGGGACGAGGAATCCCCGGATATCGCCGCTGTCGCCGCTCCCGCCCTCTGCGTCGTCGGTGCGCGCCCAGACGACGGCGACTCCTGCCACCGAGCCATTGGTGATCCACATCTTGCGGCCGTTGAGCACCCAGTCGCCGCCGTCGCGCTTGGCGTACATCCGCATTCCGGCCGGATCCGAGCCATGATCGGGCTCGGTGAGTCCGAAGCAGCCGATGATCTCGCCCGCCGCCATCGCGGGCAGCCAGCGCTGCTTCTGCTCGTCGGAGCCGTAGCGGTGGATCGCGTACATGGCGAGCGAGCCCTGTACGGAGACGAGCGAGCGGATCCCGGAGTCGGCGGCCTCCAGCTCCAGACAGGCGAGCCCGTACTGGACGGCGGTGGCGCCCGCGCAGCCGTAGCCCGTCAGGGACATACCGAGCGCGCCGAGTCCGCCCAGCTCCCTGGCCAGCTCGCGGATGACGGGCAGCTCGCCGCGCTCGTACCACTCGGCGATATGAGGCAGCACACGGTCCGTGGCCCAGGCGCGCACGGTGTCGCGGATCGCCAGGTCCTCCGGGCCGAGGAGATCGTCGAGACCGAGAGGATCGATGGGATCGAAGGGCGGGAGCTTCGCGGCGGACGGTGCGGACATGGCAGGACCTCCCGGCGGCTCACGGAACTCGGACCGGCACAAACTAGCAGCGCCGTTGTGCCTCGTCCTCGCCGGACCCGGCTGTTTCCGGGCCCGGCCGGCCCGGCCGACCGTCCGACGAGCGGCAGCCGCTAACCGCGTCCGCGGCCCGCCGGGAGAGGCGCCTCGGTGGCCGCCCGCGGATCGGCCCGCGGATCCGTCCGCTGCTCGGCCCGTGAGTCTGTCCGGGGATCGGCCCGTGGATCTGCCCGCGAGTCCGAGGAGGCGCGGGGCTCCGGTGTGCCGCTCGGGCGGGCACGGCGCTGCTCCGGTGGCTTACGGAGCTGCGGTGCCTGTGGCTGCCTCTGCTGCTGCCGCCGGACCTCCGGCGGTGCCTCGGTCGGCTCCTCGGCGGCGCGCGGCGGGCACTCCATGGTCCTCGGCAGCCGCAGCGCGGCCAGCGCGCCGAGCAGCAGCAGTCCCGCGCTGACCAGCAGTGTGATGTGCAGCCCGTGCACGAACGAATGGCGTGCGGCGGTCCGCAGACTCTCACCGGCGGGTCCGCCGAGCCGGGCCGCCACCTGATAGGCCTCACCGAGCGAGTCGGCCGCGGCCGAGCCCGCGGCGGCGGGAACGCCCTTGACCGAGGAGACCGCGGGTGCGTACGCCGCGTTCATCACACTGCCGAGCAGCGCGATTCCCATGCCCGCGCCGAGCTGGTACGACGTCTCGCCTATGGCTGCCGCTCCGCCCGCCTGATCGGCGGGAGCCTCGCTGAGCATCGACTCGTACGCGCCGAAGAGCGTGGTCTGGAGTCCGAAGCCCAGCAGGACGAAGCCCGCCGCCAGCAGGCCGGGCCGGTCGTGCTGGCCCATCAGGACCAGCAGCAGCACGGCGACCGCGGTCAGGACGAAGCCCCAGGACACCATCCGGCGCGGGCCGAGCCGACGCAGTGTGGCCGATCCCGTGATGCCCGCGGCCATGGCGGCGAAGGTGAGCGGCAGCAGCCGCAGTCCGGTCTCCAGCGGACTGAGCCCCAGCACGAGCTGGAGGTACTGGACCGCGATCAGCTCCAGACCGACCAGGGCCAGCATGGCGAGGACGATGCAGCCGACAGAGGTGGAGAACGTGGGCCTGGCGAACATCCGCATGTCGATCAGCGGATGCTCGCGGCGGCGCTGTCTGCGGACGAAGAGGATCAGCAGGGCCGCGCCCACGCAGAGCGGACCGAGCGTCGCGAGGCTCAGCGGCCCTTCTCCGGCGCCGAGCCGCTTCACCCCGAACACCACTCCGAGCACTCCGGCCGCGGCCATCAGCGCGCCCAGTACGTCCCAGGGACCGTCACCGCAGCCCTTGGACTCGGGCAGCAGCACCCGGCCCAGCGGCAGCAGGACCGCCAGCAGCGGGATATTGATCAGGAAGACCGAGCCCCACCAGAAGTGTTCGACGAGAAAACCGCCGAGGACCGGGCCGACGGCGGCTCCGACGGCCGCGACGGCGGTCCAGACACCGATGGCGACGGCCCTCTCCCGCCGGTCGGGAAAGACCGCGCGGAGGATGGAGAGCGTCGCGGGCATGATCATCGCGCCGCCGACACCGAGCAGCGCGCGTGCCCCGATCAGCACCATGGGCGAGCCGGCGAAGGCCGCGAGGGCCGAGGCCGCGCCGAAGAGCCCGTAGCCGATCAGCAGCACACGTCTGCGCCCGATGCGGTCGCCGAGCGTGCCGAACAGGATCAGCAGCGAGGCACAGACCAGCGGATACGCGTCCACGATCCAGAGCAGCTCGACACCGCTGGGCCTGAGGTCCGCGGTGACGGCCGGCACGGCGACATGCAGGACCGTCGCGTCGAGCGCCACCAGCAGCAGACTGACACAGAGGACGAACAGGACGACCCAGCGATTGGCACCGGTGGCCGCGCGCAGCCGTGATCCGGCCGTGGTGGTCCCGGACATCTGAGTACCTCCCAATGCGTCCCTCGCGCTCGGCGGGCCGACGGGGACAGTGGTCCCTCGGGGTGGCCCGGCATCGACGGGCGAGTGAGCCGACAGCGTACGCGAGTGAACGCGTGTGGCGCGTGGTGGCTCCCTCGCCGTTCCGACCAGGCGGTGTGGCGTACGCCACGCCGCACCGGCCAGGACCGCGGGCCCAGGGCGTGCGCAAGCAGCAGGGAAATTCTGTGCGACGCCACGGTGAACTATTTCTGTGCTGCACAAAGACAGTTCCTGGAAGGGCGTGTCGGTGAATAGGGCCGAAGGTCACTTGGATTTTCGGAACCGCTTCGAATAAACGGTCCGCCGAGGCGTACTCCACATCACATCGTCATCACGAAGGGACGTGATGGACCGGTTCACTCACTCACTCGCTGTAACGTCCATTGTGTGCGTACCGACATCTTTGCCCGCCTGGACCGGGAGCCGGAGCCGCCGAAGATAGAGATCCCGCGGATGAGCCGCACCCGCACGGCTCTCTTCGGCGGGACATTGGCGTTCTATCTCGCCATCGTCGTCGCCGTGCTCGTCACCTCCTCACTGGTGACCCTCGACTGGAAAGTCATGCTGTTCCGGCCCTATCAGCAATGGCCGGATCTGCATGCCTTCCTCGACTACTTCGTGGTGCTCGGCCAGCGCGGCCCCACCGCCGTGATGATCGCGGCCTGGCTGGGCTGGCGCTCCTGGCGCCAGCACACGGTGCGCCCGCTGCTGGCGCTCGGCACCGCTCTCCTGCTGCTCAATGTGACCGTCGGCGCGGTCAAGCTCGGGCTCGGCCGGCTCGGCCCGCACTACGCGACGCAGATCGGCTCGGCCGAGCTGTTCGCGGGCGGCGATATATTTCCTTCGGGCCATACCGCCAACGCCGTCGTGACCTGGGGAATCCTGGCCTATCTGGCCACCACGCCACGGGCCAGACGCTATCTGTCGGTCCTGTCGGCCGTGGTGGCACTGGGCGTGGGCGCGACCACCGTCTATCTCGGTACGCACTGGCTGAGCGATGTGCTGCTCGGCTGGGCCGCCGGTCTGCTGATCCTGCTGGGACTGCCCTGGTTCGAGCCGCTGATCGGCCGTGCGGAACCGGCCGTCCTCGCGGTGCGCGACCGCTGGCTGGACAGCCGCCGCCGGATCCCGACGACTCCGGTCGCGGCCGGCGGACCGAGACCCACGCCGGTCCCGCAGGGCGCCTCCGCGCAGGGCGAGGAGCCTCCGCGCGAGTCCGTCGGAGCAGGTCACAGCAGTCGCGCCGGGAGCGCGCGGAGCACCGCGCAGCTCACCCAGTCCCGGCCGCACGCAGTGCGCTCCGAGCGGACACCGACGGCTCCGGCGGGCAGCCGCCGCCCACCGAACTCCCGGCCGGTCACGGGCGGCTGAGCGGACCGGGGACGGTACGCACAGCCCTCCCCCGGCCCTCGCCACCTCTCCGGCACAGACGAAGGCCCCGGCCGACCAGGCCGGGGCCTTCGTCGTACGGCGGCGGCTCAGCCGTGCCAGCAGCGGATGACCTTGCCGTTCTCGACCTCGAAGTTGAGGCGGCCCTCCAGGTACTCCATCGTGATGATCGAGCCCGGTGGCAGACTTCTGACCGTCGTCCAGCCGCGCCTGCGGGCGCGCCGCTCGGCGCTCTCGGCGTCGAGTCCGACATAGGAGCCGGGGACGTCGTCGGGCTGTCGGGACTGACTCGGTATCGGTGCCATAACACTCACCGTAGGCGCCACCGGGCGGTGAAGGAAGCCGAACGGATACCGGCACAGGACGCTTCCCGTCTCTCAGCGGTCACGCTTGTGTCACAGGATCACGCGATCGGCCGAACGCCAACAACTTCACTCTTACGGGCAGTTCGCGGTCGGCTCAGAAGTAATTCCATGAGCCCGAAGATCACATGAATTGCACCTTCTTGAATTTCCCGCGCCGGACAGCACACGATGCCCCGTCGGCAATTGACGGGGTGTGGAGAATTCACGTTTTCCTCGCACAATCCACCGACCGGCCACATGTTCCATCGGTCTCCGGGGCGCTCGGTCAGCGTGTGGCGGCGGACACGGGCGCCGGGTCCAGCCGTACGGAGAAGTCGTTGTCACCGGTGTAGCAGGGAGCGGCCAGCCAGCCGTCGGTCCCATGGCCCGTGCAGACGTATGCCGTCCGCTTGTCCCAGATGTCGTCGAGGATGCGGGAGATCCGTATCCCGGCGGCGTTCCGCGCCGGCACCAGCCACAGATCCCACCACTGGCGCCCGACGACCGGCCGCGCGGCGAGCGGACCGTACGGCAGTGTGAAGGCGAACGATCCGCCGCGGCCGGTCACGGCGACCCGGTGGCTGCGGTCGGTGCCGCGCAGCCGTGCCTCGGCCTCGGCGCCCTCGCCCAGCTCGGCGCCGTACAGCATGCCCTCGACGGTCGTGGAGCCCGGTTCGCAGCGGACCGTACCGGCCTCGGCGTGCGGAGCGCGGACCCAGGAGCGTACGGCGAGCCGGCCGTCCGCGGTGGCGTACGGAATCCGGGCGGCGACGCGGCCCGCTCCCGGGATCCGGTCGACAAGGGCGCGTACGTCGCGGACTCCGGGCCGTACGGGCTGCTCGCCGGGAGCGCCCGTGAACACATCCCAGTGGCCCTCGGCCAGCTCGACCGTGCTGGGCAGCACGGCGCGCAGCCGGGACTCCCCCGCCCAGGTCAGCGGCAGCCGCACCTCAGCGGCACCGGCTCCGGCAAGCGCGTCCGTGTCGGTGCCGGCATCCGTGCCGGTGTCGGCACCGTCCCGCAGGCGCAGTACGAGCACCGCGTCGGGACGGGCGGCACCCGTGATGTCGAAGGTGATACCGCCCGCGGAGTCCGCGATGCAGTCGGCCGTACATCCGGCGGGTGACGCCCGCCGTCCGTTGGCTCTCATCCGGTCCTGCCCTTTCTGATCACATACGGCTTCTGATCACATACGGCGGCCCATGGTGAACGGACCGACCGGTTAGACGTGGAAATGCCCCGGATGGTGCCGACTTCAAGGAGATCCGCACGGTCACCCGCCCAGGCCGCACCACCGGTGAGCCCGATGCACCGAAAGCAGCAATGAGTTTCAGCCACCCCATTGGTTCACTGATTTCCCGA
Organism: Streptomyces sp. NPDC059743; assembly: GCF_042732975.1. Lineage (NCBI taxonomy): Bacteria > Bacillati > Actinomycetota > Actinomycetes > Kitasatosporales > Streptomycetaceae > Streptomyces > Streptomyces sp. NPDC059743. The sequence goes on from NZ_JBHWGS010000004.1 coordinate 479,003, forward strand.
TTTGTCGACCTGTACATGTACTGACCTGCGGTTCCGCGGACCGGGCCAACTTCCGTCCGCCCGGAGCGTGTTGACACGGAATGACTCGTTCCTGACGACGGCCCGCCCTTTGCGCCGGATGGTTCGATTCCATGCGTGTCCGCGCGTGACCCGGGCCACGGCTCGCCCGTTGTCTTCTTTACGAGCCGGGAACAGCCCGGCCCCACGCACCGAGTTCGAGGAGCCACCCGTGCCGCGCATGCTCGACGTCAGCGAGGACGTACGCGCCGAGATCGGCGACGAAGAAGCCGACCGGCTGCTCGCCGGCGAGAACTCCCCGGGAAGCTACGACTGCACCTCCTGCCGGACACCCGGCGACTCCGAGCAGGAGCGGACCAGCACCGTGCTGTTCGTCGGCGAGGAGACCGCCGTTCTCGCCTTCGCCCACGCCACCTGTATCCCTTCCCAGGTCGTCCAGGTCGCCGAGGAGCAGCTCCAGGGCGCGGTCCGCTCCATCACCGGCGGCGAGCAGCCGGAGACCTCCCGGCCCGATCCGGGCGCCGGCGGCGGCCAGGCCGTCCTCGGCGTCACCAGCGGACTGGTGCTGATCGAGGGCGATCTGCATCCCGCCCTGGTTGTCGAGCCGACCGCGCCGATCGCCCGTCCCGGCTCGCGCGGCACCACCGACGAGTTCCTCACGCTCCTGATCGAGCAGGGCTTCCGGCCGGTCTCCGATCTGAACACGCTGCCCGGCGCGCTGCCCGGCTGGTCGGTGCTGCTCGCCATGGGCCAGCTCCACGCCGTGCTCCAGCCGGGCACCGGCGGCGGCAGCCCGGTCGCCTGGTGGCAGGCCCATCAGCCGCTCCAGGTCACCGAGGGCTGGCGTGCGGCGGCCAACAAGTCGCACACCGTACTGGTCTTCGCCGCACCGGTCGGCTCCATCGGCCAGCAGCCCCGGGAGGATCTGCTGCGTGACGCCCTGGAGAAGGCCGCGGCCAACGGACGGCTCGTCGCCGCGGCGATGCCGCTGGCCGGCACATGAGCGAGGCGTCGAGCACCACACTCCGGCTGCTGCTCCGCCGGCCGACGGCCGATTCCCAGGACGGCAGCCCGCATCCGACGGACGAAAGGGTCGTTGGCTCCTATGTGCACTCATACGACTCCTCCCGCCAGCAGTACCAGAGCCAGATCCCTTCCATGCGCCCCGCGCAGGACGTAGCGGACGGATACTCCACTACGCCGATCTACGACGCGCTGTACTCGGAGTTCCGCCGGTCCTTCCGGGCGCTGCCCGGCGATCGGAGCAATGAGGAGAATCTCGGCTTCACGGCCTTCGGCACCGGGCTGCACGCCGCTCACGGGGGATACGGGCACACGCCCTACTCGGGCTCCTGGCAGCGCGACCCCCGGCAGCCCGCAGGACGCCACACACCGGCGGCCCTCCCCCCGGGGCCCCGCCGAGGCGTCTGACCGCCGGAAGCGGTGGGGCCCGGCGCGGACGATCCCGCACCGGGCCCCACCGCTTCCGGCGTGTCCTCCCGCAGCTTCTTCCTGCGGCCTGCTCGCCTGCTACTTCTTCCGGCCGCGCTTCTCGCGTACCCGCACGGAGATATGGATCGGGGTCCCTTCGAAGCCGAACTCCTCACGGAGCCGGCGCTCGACAAACCTCCGGTAGCCGTGCTCGATGAAGCCCGAGGCGAAGAGCACGAAACGCGGCGGCTTCGTGCCCGCCTGCGTACCGAACAGAATCCGCGGCTGCTTGCCGCCGCGGATCGGATGCGGATGCCCGGCGACCAGCTCACCGAGGAACGCGTTGAGCCGCCCGGTCGGTACGCGCGTCTCCCAGCCCGCGAGCGCCGTCTCGATCGCCGGGACCAGCTTCTCCATATGGCGGCCGGTACGGGCCGAGACATTCACCCGAGGCGCCCAGGCGATCTGCGCCAGCTCCGTCTCGATCTCGCGCTCCAGGTAGTAGCGCCGCTCCTCGTCCAGCGTGTCCCACTTGTTGAACGCGACGACCAGGGCGCGGCCCGCCTCGACGGCCATCGTGATGATCCGCTGGTCCTGGACGCTGATCGACTCGCTGGTGTCGATCAGTACGACCGCGACCTCGGCCTTCTCGACGGCGGCGGCGGTACGCAGCGACGCGTAGTAGTCCGCGCCCTCCTGGAGATGGACGCGGCGGCGGATGCCGGCCGTGTCGATGAATTTCCAGACCGTGCCGCCCAGCTCGATCAGTTCGTCAACGGGATCACGGGTGGTGCCCGCGACCTCGTTGACGACCACACGCTCCTGGCCCGCGACCTTGTTCAGCAGGGACGACTTGCCGACATTCGGCCGGCCGATGAGCGCGATACGGCGAGGGCCGCCGACGGCCGTGCCGAAGGTCTGCGCCGGCGCGTCGGGCAGGGCTTCGAGCACCGCGTCGAGCATGTCGCCCGTACCGCGGCCGTGCAGCGAGGAGACCGGATGGGGCTCGCCGAGCCCGAGCGACCAGAGCGCGGTGGCGTCCGGTTCGCCGCTCGGTCCGTCGACCTTGTTGGCGCAGAGCACGACGGGCTTGCCCGACTTGCGCAGCAGCCTGACCACGGCCTCGTCGGTGTCGGTCGCGCCGACCGTCGAGTCCACCACGAAGACCACCGCGTCGGCGGCCTCGATCGCGTACTCGGCCTGGGCGGCCACGGAGGCGTCGATGCCCAGGACGTCCTGCTCCCAGCCGCCGGTGTCGACGACCTTGAAGCGCCGGCCGGCCCACTCGGCCTCATAGGTGACCCGGTCACGGGTGACGCCCGGCTTGTCCTCCACGACCGCCTCACGGCGGCCGATGATCCGGTTCACGAGTGTCGACTTGCCGACATTGGGGCGGCCGACGACGGCGAGGACGGGCAGCGGGCCATGACCGGCCTCGCCGATCGCGCCCTCCACCTCCTCGGCCTCGAAGCCTTCCAGCGCGGCCAGCTCCATGAAGTCCGCGTACTCGGCATCGCCAAGCTGTCCGTGCTCGTCGCCGGAGTCGATCTGGTCGTTCATGAAGTCCGTACCTCGTTCATCGTGATCGGTGCACCGCTCGACGCGGTGCACTACTCAAAAGCCAAGTCTCGCGCACGCCCCGGCTCCGGCGTCCTCGCGAGCCGACGAGCCGGCGCCCGCGCCCGGCCGGCCAGGTCCTGTCCGGTCGACAGGACCTAGCGCCCGGTGAGACGCCTGGCGTGCTCCAGATGCGCGGTCAGCCGCTCCTGGATCCGTACCGTGGCCTCGTCCAGCGCCTTGCGGGTGCGCCGCCCGTCACTGTCGCCCGCCTCGAAGGCGTCGCCGAAGACGACGTCCACCCGGCTGCGCAGCGGAGGCAGCGCCGGTATCAGCCGACCGCGGCTCTCCGTACTGCCCAGGACCGCGACCGGCACGATCGGCGCTCCCGACCGTACGGCGAAGTAGGCGAGCCCGGCGCGCAGCGAGGCGAAGTCTCCCTCGCCTCTGGTGCCCTCGGGAAAGATCCCCAGCACTCCGCCGGCCCCGAGCACTCCGAGCGCGTCACCGATCGCACCGCGGTCGGCGACGGCACGGTCCACCTTCACCTGTCCGATCGACCGCAGGAACGGGTCGAGCGGACCGATGAACGCCTCCTTCTTGACCAGGAAGTGCACCGGGCGAGGCGAGACACCGATCACCATCGGACCGTCGATGTTGTGCGAGTGGTTGACGGCCAGTATCACCGGACCGCTCCCGGGTACCCGCCAGGCGCCCAGCACCCGTGGCCTCCAGAGCCCGTTCATCAGCCCGACGCCGATACGGCGGCCGACCTCCGCGCCCTGTGCGGACACCGTGCTCACTTCGCGGCCCGCTTCTCCTCGACCAGGGCCACGACACGCTCCACGACCTGCTGGAGCGTGAGCTCCGTGGTGTCGACCTCGATCGCGTCGCCGGCCTTCGCGAGCGGGGACGTCTTACGGCTGGAGTCCGCAGTGTCCCGCTTGATCAGCGCGTCCTTGGTGGCGGCGACATCGGTCGCCTCCTTGCCGGTCAGCTCGCCGCTGCGGCGGGCGGCGCGGGCCTCCGGGGTCGCGGTGAGGAAGATCTTGACGTCGGCGTCCGGCAGTACGGTCGTACCGATGTCACGGCCCTCGACCACGATGCCGTTCGCCGCGGCGGCGGCGATGGACCGCTGGAGCTCGGTGACGACGGACCGTACCTCGGGCACGGCGCTGACCGCGCTCACCTTGGCGGTGACGTCCTGGGTACGGATCGGCGCCGAGGCGTCCGTACCGTCGACGGTGATCGTGGGACCGGCCGGATCCGTGCCCGAGACCAGGACGGGCTTGCCCGCGGCGGTCGCGACGGCCACGGCGTCCGTGACATCGATCCCGTTGCTGATCATCCACCAGGTCATCGCGCGGTACTGCGCGCCGGTGTCCAGATAGCTCAGCCCGAGCCGGGCGGCCACGGCCTTGGAGGTGCTCGACTTGCCCGTGCCCGAGGGCCCGTCGATGGCGACGATCACGGCGGCCGGGGCGGTCCGGGCGGGGGTTGCTCCGTTTTCCACGGGGGGCGGACACCTTCCTGGTTCTCGGGGTGGATGCGCGGGGACGCACAAACGCCCCCGCACAAGGTTACCGAGTGTTCAGGACCGCCCATGCACCCGTTCGGCGGGACGCGGGCGTACGGAACGCCGCCGCGTCACCGCCGCGTCACCGCCGAGTCACTGCCGGATCGACCAGCCGCGCTCCCGCAGGGCCGCGGAGAGCACCGGCGCCGCCGCCGGTTCCACCATGAGCTGGGCCAGTCCCGCCTGCTGACCGGTCGCGTGTTCGATACGGACGTCCTCGACGTTGACGCCCGCGCGCCCGGCGTCCGCGAAGATCCGGGCCAGCTCGCCGGGACGGTCGCTGACCAGCACCGCCACGATCTCGTAGGCCGCCGGGGCCGCGCCGTGCTTGCCCGGCACCCGTACCCGGCCCGCGTTGCCACGGCGCAGCACATCCTCGATCCCGGCCGCGCCGCCGCGCCGTTTCTCCTCGTCGGAGGACTGGAGTGCGCGCAGCGCCTCGACCGTCTCGCCGAGGTCCGCGGCGACTCCCGCCAGCACATCGGCGACGGGACCGGGATTCGCGGAGAGGATCTCGACCCACATCCCGGGATCGGAGGCCGCGATCCGGGTGACATCGCGGATGCCCTGGCCGCAGAGGCGTACGGCCGTCTCGTCGGCCTCCGCCAGCCGCGCGGCGACCATGGACGAGATGAGCTGAGGCGTGTGCGAGACCAGGGCGACCGCCCGGTCGTGCGCGTCGGCGTCCATGACCACGGGCACGGCGCGGCAGAGCGCGACCAGCTCCAGGGCCAGATTGAGCACCTCGGTGTCGGTGTCCCTGGTCGGCGTCAGCACCCAAGGGCGCCCGTCGAAGAGATCGGCGGTCGCGGCCAGCGGACCGGAGCGCTCCTTGCCGGACATCGGGTGCGTACCGATGTACGAGGCCAGATCGAGACCGAGCGCCTCCAGCTCACGGCGCGGGCCGCCCTTGACGCTCGCCACGTCCAGATAGCCGCGGGCCACGCCGTCCCGCATGGCCGCGGCGAGCGTGGCCGCGACATGGGCGGGCGGTACGGCGACGATCGCGAGGTCGACGGGCCCTTCGGGCGTCTCGTCCGTGCCGGCGCCGAGCGCGGCGGCGGTACGGGCCCGGGACGGATCGTGGTCGCTGAGATGGACGGTGACGCCTCGGCCGGCCAGGGCCAGCGCGGCCGAGGTGCCGATCAGGCCGGTTCCTATGACGACGGCTGTTCTCACAGGGCTCTCACTGGGCGATGTCCTTGCGGAGGGCGGCGGCTGCGCCGAGGTAGACGTGCGCGATCTCCGACCGGGGAAGGTCGGACTCGATATGGGCGAGGATACGGACGACTCGCGGCAGGGCGCCCTCGATGTCCAGTTCCTGGGCACAGAGGAGAGGGACATCGGCCATTCCGAGCCCACGCGCGGCGGCGGCCGGGAAGTCGCTGTGCAGATCGGGCGTGGCCGTGAACCAGATACTGATCAGATCGTCCGCGGTGAGCGCGTTGCGCTCCAGTATCGCCATGAGCAGCAGCCTGACCTGGTCGTCCATATGCCCGGGCTCGTCCCGCTCCAACTGCACGGCCCCACGGACCGCTCGTACCGCCACGACGTTCTCCTCGTTCCGTACCGCGTTCCGTACCGCGCCCGCCCGATGCCCGGGCCGCTCGACCCAGCCTAAACAGCCTGGCAACGCCCGGCCCGCGCTGCCGCCTCCGTACGCCGCGGCCGTACGCTCTCGCGCATGACGCCCGAAGCCCTCGTCCGTGACCACACCGTCTACTCCTGTGTGATGGGCTCGCGCGCCTTCGGGCTCGCGACGGAGGAGAGCGATACCGACCGGCGAGGTGTCTTCGCCGCGCCGGCTTGGCTGTACTGGCGTTTCGAGAAGCCGCCGACGCATGTGGAGGGCCCGGCGCCCGAGCAGTTCTCCTGGGAGCTGGAGCGCTTCTGCTCGCTCGCGCTGCGCACCAATCCCAATGTGCTGGAGTGTCTGCACTCCCCGCTCGTCGAGCGGCTCGACGACACCGGCCGTGAACTGCTGGCGCTGCGCGACGCGTTCCTGTCCCGGCACGCGCACGAGACGTTCGTACGGTATGCCGTGGGCCAGCGCAGAAAGCTGGAGGCGGACGTCCGGCAGCACGGCGCCCCGCGCTGGAAGCACGCGATGCATCTGCTGCGGCTGCTCGCGAGCTGCCGGGACCTGCTGCGTACAGGCACGCTGACCATCGACGTCGGTGCGGACCGGGAGAGCCTGCTCGCGGTCAAGCGCGGCGAGGTCCCGTGGGCCGAGGTGGAGCGCAGGATGGCCCGTCTGGCCGACGAGGCCGACGAGGCGGCCACGCGCTCGCCGCTGCCACCGGAGCCGGACCACGCCCGTGTGGAGGACTTCCTGATCCGCACCCGCCGCGCCTCAGCGCTCCAGCCGCACACGGACGACCAGCTCGTGCAACGCCTCGTACGCGACGGGCGCGTCGGAAAGGGCCGTATCTGACCGCGCCTCCTCCAGCACCGCGCCCAGCGCCTCCACATCCGCCCGCAGCCGCTCCGGCCCGGGCCCGTCGGCCCGGCCGTGCTCGGCCGCGGCCTTCGCCGCGATCAGCTCCGGCAGATACCCAGGCGCCGCCACCTCGCCCAGCAGGGTGGGCAGATGCGCCTGTATCTCACCGCTGCGCATGAGATGGATTCCTGTGAGCAGCGCGCGGAAGGTGTAGAGCAGAGGCTTGAGCTCACCGGTCTTCTCGAAGAGCCGCCACTGCGTCCGCGCGAAGCCCTCGTAGTGGTGCGCGTGGTGGCCGGTCAGCACGCCGGGCGCGAGCGCGGTCAGCTCCCGGTGCGTCTCGCTCGTGCGCACGACCAGCGGCGAGAGAAGCTGTTCCAGGACATAGCCGTTGTGCCGCAGCATCAGTCGGGCGAACTTGCGCAGGTCGTGGGTGACGAGATCCATTTCCGTACCGTCCCGGTCCGCCATCCAGGACCGGGTCTCGGCCGGCTCGTGGAGCCCGGTGAGCGCGGCGACCGGCAGGAGATGGACACCGCGCAGATCCACATCCGAGTCCCGGCTCGGGAAGCCGTACAGATGCGCTCCGGAGACGGTGACGAACAGCAGCGGATCGCTCTCCTCCGCGAGGACCGGGCCGAGGTCGGTGACCGGCAGTCCGGCCGCGCGGAGGCGGTCTTCGGCGGTTCTCCCGTGCGCTGTTCTTCCGTCTGCGGTTCTGTCGTCTGCGGTTCTGTCGTCTGCGGTTCTGTCGTCCGCAGTGTCTTCGTCCGTTCGCATGGATCAAGAGTCCCAGAGGGCTCCCAGTGACATCAGGTCGCTCCGGTACTCGATGCGCTCGGCCCATTCCTTGGGCCAGGCGCCCGCGCCGAGGTGGGCGCCGGCGAAGGCGCCTGTCAGGCAGGCGATGGAGTCCGAGTCGCCTCGGGTGCAGGCGGCGCGGCGCAGGGCGGTGACGGGGTCGGCGGGGAAGAGCAGGAAGCAGAGGAGGGCGGTGGCGAGGGCCTCCTCGGCGGTCCAGCCGTCGCCGGTCGCGAGGCATGGGTCGGTCTCCGGTGAGGGTGTGCGCAGGGCGAGCTGGACCCGTTCCAGGGCCGCCAGGCACTCGTCCCAGCCGCGCGCCATGAAGGACTCGGGCGCCGCATCGTGCGAGCGCGTCCAGAGGTCGCCGAGCCAGCGGTGGTAGTAGCGCTCGCGGTTCTCGTACGCGTACGAGCGCAACTGTCCCACCAGTCCCAGCGGTTCGCCGCCCTGCGCCAGCAGATACACCGCGCGTGCCGTGAGGTCCGAGGCCGCGAGCGCCGTCGGATGGCCATGGGTGAGCGCCGACTGCAACTGCGCCGCGCCCGCCCGCTGTTCGTCGCTGAGTCCCGGTACGAGCCCGATCGGCGCCACCCGCATATTGGCGCCGCAGCCCTTGGAGTCGAGCCGGCTGGCCTGCTGCCAGGGCCGGTCGCTGTCCAGGAGGCGGCACGCCGTCATGCACGTACGGCCCGGGGCGCGGTTGTTGTCCGGCGAGTGGTACCAGGCGACGAACTCCTCCCGCACCGGCCGCTCCAGCCGCAGCGGACCGAGTACGCCACGGTCCATCGCCGTCCGGATGCCCCGGGCGAACGCGAGCGTCATCTGGGTGTCGTCCGTGACGATCGCGGGCCTCGGCAGGGACATCTCCCGCCATGGTCCGCACTTGACCAGGATCGACGGCACATCGTTGAACTCGGTCGGGAAGCCGAGGGCGTCACCGAGCGCGAGCCCGATCAGCGAGCCCGTCGCGGCCTGTTTGGTGAGGGTCCTCGCGATGATCATTCGGTCCGTCCTTCCGGTCGATCCGGTCGCAGAAGAGGTGGATGCAGTGTGGTCGCGGCGCCCGCGCGGTACAGCGCGGCCGGTTTCCCCCGGCCGCCCGTCCTGCGCGGCGGACGCTCCAGCGCCTGGACGAAGCCGGGCGTGGTGAGCACCTTGCGCCGGAAGTTGGGCGGATCGAGCTCCACGCCCCAGACGGTCTCGTACACCTGCCGCAGCTCGCCGAGCGTGAACTCGGGCGAGCAGAAGGCCGTGGCGAGACAGGTGTATTCGAGCTTGGAGCCGACACGGTCGTAGGCATCGGCGAGGATGTGCTCATGGTCGAAGGCCAGCGGACCGTTGGCGCCGAACTCCACCCACTGGGCACGCGCCGCGTCCCCGCCGCCGCGCGGCTCCGGCAGATCGGGCACGAGCGCCGCGTACGCCACGGAGACGACGCGCATCCTCGGATCGCGGTCCGGATCGCTGTACGTCCGGAGCTGCTCCAGATGGAAGGTGCCCGCGGTCCGCGCCGACAGACCGGTCTCCTCGGCGAGTTCACGAAGGGCGGCCTGCCCGGCGGACTCCCTCGGCAGGACGAAGCCGCCCGGCAGCGCCCAGGCGCCCAGATAGGGCTCCTGGCCGCGCTCGACGAGCAGGACATGCAGCCGGCCCTCGCGGACGGTGAAGACGGCGAGGTCGACGGTGACCGCGAACGGCTCGAAGGCGGACGGGTCATAGTCCTCGGGTACCCGCGCCCGCGCCCGCCCACCGGCCGGGGCGCCGGCCGGGGCGTCGGCCCGCCGCGCGCTCACCGTCGCTCCGGCAGCGGCGGTGCGAAGTCCCAGCCCCGGGCGAGCAGCGCGTCGACGGCGGCCACCGCGACGGCGAGCCGCTCCTCGTGCGATCCGCTCACCCGGATGAACTGCCGTCCGGTACGGACGAGTTCCGCGCCGAACCGGCCCGTCATCCAAGGCCGCAGCTCCTCGCCGTCACGCAGCCCGTCGTCCTCGAAGGCGACACCCTCGTGGTCGGTGAGCAGCCAGAGATGATGGCCGTTCAGCTCAGCGATCGCTGCGATCTCCGCGGCCTGGGCATCGCGTCCACCCACATACCGCTCGTGCCAGACGGTCGCGAGATCCCTGGACCAGTTGCGCGGCAGCGTCAGTCCGAGTGTCCCCACCACCCCCGCCGCGAGAAGCCGGCTCCATTCGGTGCGGGTCGTGCGCCGCACCGGCAGGGACGAGCCTGGTCCACCCCCGTGGGTCCAGGTCCACCAGCCGTACGCGGCGAGGGTGATGAAGACGACCTGTAGCCCCGCGTCGGCGTACAGGCCCGCCTGGGTGAACAGCAGGATGAAGAAGACGTTGTTGGCGATTCCTATGGGCCAGTTGGCGAGGTGCCGGCGGGCCACGAGCCACACACAGAGCGCGCCGCTGCCGAAGCCGAGGACCTCGGTCCAGCTCACCGGCGTGTCCAGGACGGTCAGCAGCGGACGCCGCAAGGGATCGAGGATGTCCGCGAGACTCACACCCGCCTCCTTAATGGTCATACTGACTATAAAGGCGAACAGACGTGCCCCACAAGGGAAAAAGCCCGCGGCCTGGCGGCCACGGGCTTTTCTTCAGATCGACCGGGTTCTTCTTCCGACCGACGGGTTCATCCGGCTGACCGGGTTCGTCCGGTCGGCCGCTCCGGCTACAGTCCGACTTCCTTCATCAGCATGCCGACCTCGGTGTTGGTGAGCCGGCGCAGCCAGCCGGACTTCTGGTCGCCCAGCGGGATCGGCCCGAAGGACGTCCGTACGAGCCGCTCCACCGGGAACCCGGCCTCGGCCAGCATCCGCCGGACGATGTGCTTGCGGCCCTCGTGGAGAGTGACCTCCACCAGATAGTTCTTGCCGGTGTTCTCGACGACACGGAAGTGGTCGGCCTTGGCGTAGCCGTCCTCCAGTTGGATGCCGTCCTTGAGCCGCTTGCCCAGATCGCGCGGCAGCGGGCCCTGGATCGCGGCCAGATAGATCTTCTTGACGCCGTACTTGGGGTGCGTCAGCCGGTGCGCCAGCTCACCGTGGTTGGTGAGCAGGATGATGCCCTCGGTCTCCGTGTCGAGCCGGCCGACATGGAAGAGCCTGGTCTCACGGTTGGTGACATAGTCGCCGAGGGACTGGCGGCCGTCCGGATCCTCCATCGTGGAGACGACACCGGCCGGCTTGTTCAGCGCGAAGAAGAGATACGACTGGGTCGCGACGGTCAGCCCGTCGACCTTGATCTCGTCCTTCTCCGGATCGACGCGCATGCCCTGCTCCACGACGATCTCGCCGTTGACCTCGACGCGCGCCTGCTCGATCAGCTCCTCGCAGGCGCGGCGCGAGCCCATGCCCGCGCGGGCCAGGACCTTCTGGAGGCGCTCGCCCTCCTGCTCGGCGCCGGGAGACGTCTTGGGCGTCTTGACCGAGGGCCGCTCCGCGTACCGGTCGCGGTTGCGCTGCTCGATCTTGGCGTCCAGCTCACGAGGACGGGCTGCGGCACCACGACGCGGGCCGCCACGGGCGCCGCCGCCCTGCGCGGACCTGGGAGCGCCCTTGGCGCCGCCACGGGCCGCCGCGCCCCGGGCACCGCCGCCCTGACGGGAGCCGCCGTCCGTCTCACCGGAGCGGCCGGAACCACCGGAGCCGGAACCTCCCGAACCGGAACCGGAGCCGGAGGAACGGCGCGCGCCGCCAGGCGCACCGGACGCGCCGGAACCGCCCGTCGGGCCCGAGCGGCCGACATCGTAACGGCGCTCCTCGGGACGCGGGCGTGACGGCCGCTTCTGCTGGTCGTCACGGCCACCGCCGCCGGCGCTCCGGCCGCTGCCGGCACCCCGGCCGCCCCGGTCGTCCCGGCTGTTCCGGTTGCCGCCGCCGCTCCCGCCTCCGCTGTTCCTGTTGCCGCTTCCGCTGTTCCTGCCACTGCTTCGCATCAAAGTTCCGTCTTGTCGTCTGCGTCGGTATCCGGTGCGTCCGGATCGAACGACGGAACACCTTCCTGGCTCTCGGCCTCGATCGCGTCCGCCTCGGGGAGGAAGGGCGCGAGCTCCGGAAGTTCGTCCAGGCCCCGCAGGCCCATCCGCTCCAAAAAGTAGTTCGTCGTCCTGTACAGGATCGCACCTGTTTCGGGTTCCGCGCCCGCCTCCTCGACCAGCCCGCGCTGGAGCAGCGTGCGCATGACGCCGTCGCAGTTGACTCCTCGTACCGCGGAGACCCGGGAACGGCTCACGGGCTGGCGGTACGCGACGACCGCGAGAGTCTCCAGCGCGGCCTGGGTGAGCCGGGCCTGCTGGCCGTCGAGCACGAAGCCCTCGACGGCCTCCGCGTACTCGGGCCGGGTGTAGAACCGCCAGCCGCCCGCGATCAGCCGCAGCTCGAAGCCTCGGCGCTGGACGGTGTACTCGTCGGCGAGCTCGCGCAGCGCGTCGGCGACGGCCCGTCGGGGACGGTCGAGGACCTTGGCGAGATGCTCCTCGGTGGCGGGCTCGTCGACGACCATGAGGACCGCCTCCAGGGCGGGCTTGAGATCCAGTTCCGCGACGGTACGTGACTGCTGCTGCTCGCTCACACCTTCTCCTCGCTGTCCTCGGCGGTATCGCTGTCCTCTACGGCGCGGCCCTTGGCGGCCCGGTCCTCCACGGCACGATCCTCGGCGGCCCGGTCCTCGGCGGCCCGGTCGAATTCGTCGGTCACGGCCGGCTCCGTGTCGCCGTCCCCGCCCGTCCAGCGGACCATGAGCCGGCCGAGAGCCTCCTCCTGGTCCAGGGAGACCGCCCGCTCCCGGTACAGCTCCAGCAGGGCCAGGAAGCGCGCCACGACGGTGAGGGTGTCGGCGGCGTCCGCCGTGAGCGCCTCGAAGCTGGCCTCCCCGCGCTCCCGCAGCAGCGCGACCACGATCCCCACCTGCTCCCGTACGGAGACCAGCGGCGCGTGGATGTGGTCGACGTACACCTGCGGCTTGGGCTTCGGCTGCATCGCCTTCACGGCGAGCGCGGCGAAGCCCTCCGGCCCGATCCTGATCACGACCTCGGGGAGCAGTGCGGCGTGCTGGGGCTCCAGTCCGACGGTACGGGGATAGCGCCGGGCCTCGGCGTCCAGGCGCCCGCTGAAGATCTCGGCGACCTGTTTGTACGCGCGGTACTGGAGCAGCCGCGCGAAGAGCAGGTCCCGTGCCTCCAGCAGCGCGAGATCCGCCTCGTCCTCCACTTCGGCGGCGGGCAGCAGCCGGGCGGCCTTCAGATCCAGCAGTGTGGCGGCGACCACGAGGAACTCGGTGGTCTGGTCCAGGTCCCAGTCGGGGCCCATGGCCCGGATGTGCGCCATGAACTCGTCGGTCACCTTGGACAGCGCGACCTCGGTCACATCCATCTTGTGCTTCGAGATCAGCTGCAACAGCAGATCGAACGGCCCTTCGAAGTTCGCCAGCCGCACGGTGAACCGCCCGTCGTCGGCCTCGGACTCACCGTCGGGCGCGGTGGCGGGCTCGGTGGGCTCGCCGTCGGGCTCGGCAGCCTGCGCGACGACCGCTCCGGGCGCTTCGGGCGCCTCCTGCGCCGCAGGAGCGACAGCCGCCGTCGCGGGCGCGGGCACTGCGGCCTCAGGCTCAGGCGCGGGCTCCGTGGACGTTACGGGCGCGACGGGCCCGGAGGTCTCCTCAGGCGCCGCGACTGGTCCGGCGCTCTCCTCAGGGGCCGCCGGTGCGGGTGGCGGCACGCCTGGGCCGCGGCCCAGCGGGCGGCGGGCGGAAGCAGAGGGCGGCGGCATCGGGGTCCTGGAGGCGGGAAGCGGAGGTACTGCCCGCGCAGGCTACCCTCAGCGCCCGCGCAGGCGCCGTACGAGGATGCTCGCGTCGCCGCGTGATTCGAGGTCGGCGAGGACCACCGCGACCGCCTCGCGGACGATCCGTCCGCGGTCCACGGCGAGGCCGTGCTCACCGCGCAGCACCAGCCGCGCGTGCTCCAGGTCCATCAGTTCCTCGGCCGAGACATAGACCGTGATCTTCTCGTCGTGCCGCTCGCGCCCGCTGGGACGGCGGTTGGCGCCTCGCCCTCGGCGGCGCTGCTGGCCGCCGGACGGCGCGGGCCCAGGTCCGCCGGCCTCCTGCGTCCGGCGTCCCTTCACCGCGTTGGCCGCCACGGCGTTGGCGGCCTGCTCCGCGCCCGCCGTACGGCTCCGTGGGGCTTCCGCGGAGTCCGTGCCGGCGGTGGAGTGCTCGTCCGCGGGAGCCGGCGCCGACGCGGCCGACGCGGTCTGGCCCTGCGCGCCCGGCTCGCCCGCCGGGTCGCTCTCGCCGGCCGGTGCGGGCACCCGCGGCTCGCCGTTGGCGTTCCGGCGCCGCTCCGCGGGCGAGGAGGACTGGAGCGCCGTCCCCCCGGTCGTACGGAACAGCTCGTCGGCCCCGGGCAGACTCACTCGGCGTGACACCGGGCGAGCACCTCCCTGGCGAGCTGGCGATACGCGGCGGCGCCCACGGAGTTCGAGGCGTACGTGGTGATGGGCTCACCGGCGACCGTGGTCTCCGGGAAGCGCACGGTCCGCCCGATCACCGTGTGGTACACGTGGTCGTCGAAGGCCTCGACCACTCGCGCGAGGACCTCGCGGCTGTGCACCGTACGGGAGTCGTACATCGTGGCGAGGATGCCGTCCAGCTCCAGTTCCGGGTTGAGCCGCTCCTGGACCTTCTCGATCGTCTCGGTCAGCAGGGCCACTCCGCGCAGCGCGAAGAACTCGCACTCCAGCGGCACGATCACCTTGTGCGCGGCCGTCAGCGCGTTCACGGTCAGCAGACCGAGCGAGGGCTGACAGTCGATCACGATGTAGTCGTAGTCCTGCATCAGCGGCTTCAGCGCCCGCTGGAGCGTCGACTCGCGCGCGACCTCGCTGACGAGCTGCACCTCCGCGGCCGAGAGGTCGATATTGCTGGGCAGCAGATCCATGTTGGGCACGGCGGTCTTCAGGAGGACCTCGTCGGCCGCCATGCCCCGCTCCATGAGCAGGTTGTAGACGGTGAGGTCCAGCTCCATCGGATTGACGCCGAGACCGACCGACAGGGCTCCCTGCGGGTCGAAGTCGACAAGCAGCACACGCCGGCCGTACTCCGCCAGCGCGGCGCCGAGGTTGATGGTCGACGTCGTCTTGCCGACGCCGCCCTTCTGGTTGCACATCGCGATGATCTTCGCGGGCCCGTGGTCGGTCAGCGGGCCCGGAATCGGGAAGTACGGCAGAGGACGCCCGGTCGGGCCGATCCGCTCACGGCGCTGGCGTGCGGCGTCGGGGGCGAGAGTGGCCGCGTACTCGGGATCCGGCTCGTACTCGGCGTCGGGGTCGTAGAAGTGCCCCTCGGGCACTTCGTCGTAGTCGGCGAATGGAGTGGACTCTCGGCCACCCTCGTTGCCGGCCATGGCGTTCACGTGTTGGCCGTCCATCATCTGGTGGGCTGTCGTCATGTGCTGGTGGGTGGCGAAGGTGCGGACAGCTACGGAGCCGACAGCCTCGAACCCGGACGACGGGCTCTGGCCCCTCACCGGCATTCCTGGTTGACCACCCCCGGGAGTAAATGTCGACTCATTCACAAGTCGTCTTACCTCCTTGGACGGGACCAGGAAACTTATCGATAGGTCAGCGTGGCACCATGCCGACGGTTGGCGACTCTATGGCGTGTCACCGGTCCGCAGCAACACAATCCGCCGGACCCGGCCCGATGTGTCGGCAACGGAACATCCCTCTGTCAAGGGCGCACAAGCCTCTCATCAAGGCATGGCGCACACGTTTCACGGCTCGGCGAATCGGTGAAAAGGTTACGTTCGAGGCGAGTTGACCGGGAGTTCGGAGCCGTCCGGGCACACGTCCGGCCGGACCCCGTCGATCAAGGTCCGGCCGCTGGCGTGATGTTGACGTCACAGATTGACGCATCAGCCCAGAAGCGCGCTCAATTCGGCGTGATCCAGTCCATGGGCCTCGGCCACCTCACGGTAAACCACCTGGCCCTCATGGGTGTTGAGGCCCTTGGCGAGGGCGGGATCGCGGCGCAGCGCCTCGGTCCAGCCGCGGTTCGCGAGCTCCACGATGTACGGCAGCGTGGCGTTGGTCAGCGCGTATGTGGAGGTGTTGGGCACGGCGCCCGGCATATTGGCGACGCAGTAGAAGACCGATCCATGGACCGGGAAGGTCGGTTCGGCGTGTGTCGTCGGACGTGAATCCTCGAAGCAGCCGCCCTGATCAATCGCAATGTCGACAAGTACACTTCCGGGCTTCATCTTGGCGACGAGCTCATTGGTGACGAGCTTCGGCGCCTTCGCTCCGGGGATGAGCACGGCTCCTATGACGAGGTCCGCCTCGACGACCGCACGCTCCAGTTCGAAGGCGTTGGAGACGATGGTCTGGACCCGGGTGCCGAAGATCCGGTCGGCCTCGCGCAGCTTGTTGATGTCACGGTCGAGCAGAGTCACATGGAAGCCCATGCCGACGGCGATCTGGGTGGCGTTCCAGCCGGAGACGCCGCCGCCGATGACAACGGCCCGGCCCGCCGCCGTGCCCGGCACTCCGCCCGGCAGAACGCCACGGCCGCCGGCCGAGCGCATCAGGTGGTACGCGCCGACCTGCGGTGCCAGCCGGCCCGCGACCTCGGACATCGGCGCGAGCAGCGGCAGCGCCCGGCCCGCGGTCTCGACCGTCTCGTACGCGATGGCCGTGGTGCCCGAGTCCAGCAGGGCGTCGGTGCAGGCGCGGGAGGCGGCGAGATGGAGATAGGTGAAGAGCGTCTGGCCCTTGCGGAGCCGGTGGTACTCCTCCGCGACCGGCTCCTTGACCTTCAGCAGGAGGTCGGCGGCGGCCCAGACCTCGTCCGCGCCGGCCAGGATCCGCGCGCCGGCCGCGCCGAACTCCTCGTCCGTGATCGAGGAGCCGACGCCGGCGTTCCGCTCGATGACGACCTCATGGCCCTGGCTCACCAGCTCATGCACACCGGCGGGCGTGATCGCCACCCGGAACTCGTTGTTCTTGACCTCTCGGGGGATACCGACCAACACGGCAGATCACGGTCCTTGGCTCAGGGGATTGCGAGGGCAATGCCAGAGGGACCCGGGCGCGGGAGAGCGCACCGGGATACACCGCGTTGAGGTGCGGCGGATCCAGTCTAATGAAGGATTTCCCACTGTCTAGCCTTGCAAAGCATTATTCCCCGGCCGTAGCGCTGCGGATTTCGTAGGCGTTTCCTTCGGTTTCCAGCAGCCGATCGGCCGTGGCGCGATGCAGCCTGGCCGCGGTCGGATCGCCGAGCCGGTCCAGCGTGTCCGCCACCCGGAGCTGGAGCGCGGCCTGGAGCCGTACGTCTCCGGCCAGCCGGGCCCATTCCACGGCCTCCTGACAGGTCTCCAGCGATTCCTGCGGCCGGCCCGCGTACTCCTGGACCCGGGCCGCCTCGCTCAACGCCCTTGCCTGGGCCGGGAGATCACGCAGCCTTCGGTGGACGGCCACGGCGGCCCGCCAGCTCCGCAGCGCCTCGCCGTAGTGGCCCGCATAGGTGTGGACGGTGCCGAGGCGGCCGTACAGCCTGGCCTCGTCGGCGCGTTCGCCGCGGCTGAGCCGCTGGGCCAGCGCCCTTCCGTACCAGTCGGCGGCCCGCTGCCAGTCCTGGAGATCCTGGTACGCGCCGCCTACGGATTCCATCGCGCGGCCGGTCGCGTAGAGATCGTTCGCGGCCCGCCCGGCGTCCAGCGCGGCGCGGTAGCGGGCGAGCGCGTCCTGCGTACGGCCGGTCTGGGCGTCCAGATCGCCGATGTTCAGCAGCGCGGCGGCCTGCTCGCGGTGCAGCTCGCGCCGCTCCGCGATGTCGAGGACGAGCTGATGGAGCCCGTACAGCTCGGGCGCGGCGGCCTCGGTGCCGCGGTGCGCGGCCAGCGCGCGGACCAGTGCGGCGATCAGCCGGCGGGCCAGGGTGTCCAGCTCTCCGTCGGCGACGGCGAGCCGGGCGGAGGCCAGCAGGGCGGGCTGCCGAGAGTCCAGCCACTCGGCCGCGGCGGCGGTGGTCGGATAGCGGAGCGAGCGTGGCAGCGTGGCCAGCCGTTTACGGGCCGGAGAGCCGTCGGGCTCGGTGATGGCCCGGCAGGACTGGAGCAGCCGTACGGTCCGCTCCAGCATCCGGGCCCGCGCGAGCTGTACCTCGGACTCGCGGTCGTGCTTCTCCAGGAGGTCGCGCAGCAGCGGGAGGAGACAGCCGGGCACCAGATACTGGTCGTCCGCCGCCCGCTCTTCCGCTGCCGGACCGCCGCCTCTGCGCAGCAGCCCGAGCGCGGTGAAGTCGGCGAGGGCGGTCCTGGCGGCCGAGACCGAGCAGCCGGCCAGCGCGGAGGCGGTGTGCGCGTCCACGAGCCCGGCCGGAGCGAGGGCGAACAGCCGCAGGACACGGGCGGCGGACGGCGGCAGCGTCTCGTACACGAGCCGGAAGGCGCGGGCGAGCGGGCGGTCGCCGACCGGGCGTTCGGAGTCGTGCGGGAGGGCACGCAGCCGCTTGGTCGCGTCGGCGACGGAGGCGGTGGGCCGGGCGGCGAGCCAGCCGCCGATCAGGACGAGCGCGGCGGGCTGGCCGCCGCACTCCTCGGCGAGGGACTCGGCGGCCTGCGGATCGACGGTGATCCGGACGGCGCCGGTGAACCGCGCGAGCAGTTCGATGGCGGCCTTCGCGTCCATGCCGCCGAGCGTGCACGGGCGGACATCGGGGATTCCGGTGAGCGGGCCCTGCGCCACGGCGACGACCAGGCAGTCCGGATTGTCGGGCACGAGCGGATCGACCTGCTCGGCGTCGGCCGCGTCGTCGAGGAACAGCAGCACCCGCCGTACGGCCAGGGCCTCCCGCACCATTTCGGAGAGCTCGTCCTCACCGGCGCCGGGCGGCGTGGTGATGTCGAACGCGCCGAGGATCTCGCGGGCCGTGCGCTCGGTGGGTACGCGCTCTCCGCCGGGCTCGGTCAGCCTGGTCCTGACGACGCCGTCGGGATAGTTGTCGCGCAACTGCCCGGCCAGTTCTTCGGCGAGCGCGGTACGGCCCGCTCCGGGCCGTCCGGCGATCAGCAGTACCCGGGCGCGCGGCTCCTTGCGTCCGGAGATGGTGTTGAGTCCGGCGCGCTCGATGTCTCCGTGCAGGGCCTTCAGTTCCCGTACCCGGCCGAAGAACTCCGCGGGCCGCGGGCCGGCGCCGCTCCGTGCCGCTCCCGCCGAGGGCTGGGCGCTGCCGTGAGGTCCTGCCGTACTGCGGCCGGGTCCGGTGCCGACGTCCGTACCGGCAGCGGCGCCCACCGGACGGATCCCGGCGGTGACCGGCGTGTCCTCGGCTGCGTCCGGATCGTCGGGATCGTCCACGGGACCGAGCTCGTCGTAGAGACCGGCCATGTCCTTGTCAGGGCCCGCCTCGGCCGTGGCGGATGTGGATGCGGATACCGATGCGGATGCGGATGCGGATGGAGCCGGTGATTCGGCTGGGCGGTCCGCCTTCTCGGTCGCCGTGCCGACGGACGCGGAATCCGTGGAAGTGGAGTCCGGGCCTGCGGCCTCGCTCGCGGCAGCGTCGGTCTCTGCGGACCCGTCGCCGGACGTGGACACGGCAACGGCGGCGGGACGGCGTCTCAGGAAGGGACGACGGCGCCGTGCGGCCGACGGAGGGCCACCCTCCGTGACGGCGGCGGGAGTGTCGCTGGTCGCGTCCTCGGGACTCTCCGGGAGCTTCACCCGGGCCGTACCTTTCGTCTCGGAACCGTCCTCGGTCGCCTTCGCGACGGCCGGCTTGGACCGGCGGCCACGCCGCTTGCCCGAGGGACGATCGGGTTCATTCACCGCCGCGGCGTCCGGCTGCGCGTCGGTGGAGCCGCCGCCCTTCCCCGTGGCGCCCGTACGGCCGGGGCCGCCCACATCCACCGCCTGATCCGTCACGGGCCACGCTCCCGTCCGCCTGCGCACGAGCCGAGCCCGGCGGATCTCCGCACGGGCGGTTCGAGCGTAGTTCACTCTCTGCGACGGAAGCGGTGGAGCGCGGCCGACCGATCCCCCGATCGGATCAGTCGTATCGTCAGATCGAGCGACCGCGCTTCAGGACGCGCGCACCGCACTCAGGACTCGCTGCCAAGCCCAGGATTCACGGGTTCAGGATTCAAACGGACGGGCGGGCCACGGCGCGTCCGCCGGCCGCAGCGCCTCGACGCCGTCACCGGCCAGCACCGCGCCGAGCGCGAGAACGCCCACGACCAGACAGTTGTTGTGCAGTTCGCCCGCGAGCACACCCCGGGTCAGCTCTCCGAGCTCCACCCGCGCCAGCTCCATGTCCGCCTCCTCGTCGGAGACCTCGAAGCGCTCGCCCTGCGCCTCCGACAGATCGCGCGCGAGGAAGATCCGTACCGCCTCGTCGCAGCCGCCCGGCGTGGTGTAGACGTCCGTCAGCACCCGCCAGTCCTCGGCCTTGACATGCGCCTCCTCGTACAGCTCGCGCTGCGCCGCGTGCAGCGGATTCTCGCCCGGTACGTCGAGCAGCCCGGCCGGGATCTCCCACAGCTTCTGGCGTACGGGATGGCGGTACTGGCGCAGTACGAGCACCCGGCCCAGATCGTCCAGCGCGAGGATCGCCACGGAGCCCGGATGGACCTGGTAGTCACGTGAGACGACCGTGCCGTCGGGCATGACCACATCATCCGTACGGACACTGGTCTTGTTGCCGCGGAAGGGCGTCCTGGTGGCGGTGATCCGCCACTCCTCGGGGGCGTCCTTGATGGTCATGAAAGCGTCCTTCCACACAGCGCGCGCACGCGGAGGACGCGCACGCGGAAAACCGGGGCAGGAATCCTGAAAGACCCCCGTGACCCCGGCTCCACCGTATCGCCTACGCGCCGGCGGCCACGCGCTCCGGTGAGCCGGGACGCCCGCCCCGACGGCGCTCCACCGCGGCCTTCACCAGACCGGTGAAGAGAGGGTGCGGCCTGGTCGGCCGGGACCGCAGCTCCGGGTGGGCCTGGGTGGCGACCAGATAGGGATGTGTGGTGCGCGCGTACTCGACGTACTCGACCAGCTTGTTGTCGGGCGAGGTGCCCGAGAAGACCAGACCGGCCTTCTTCTCCAGCTCCGCGCGGTAGGCGTTGTTGACCTCGTAGCGGTGGCGGTGGCGCTCCTCCACATACGGCTGGTCGTCATAGACCTCACGCACGATCGAGCCCTCGGCGAGCTTCGCCGGATAGAGGCCGAGCCGCATCGTGCCGCCCAGATCTCCGGCGCCCTCGACGTACGCGAGCTGCTCCTCCATGGTGGAGATCACCGGGTGCGCGGTGCCGGAGTCGAACTCGGTGGAGTTGGCGTCGGGGATGCCTGCCACATTGCGCGCGGCCTCGATCACGATGCACTGGAGCCCCAGACAGAGTCCCAGCAGCGGGACTCCGTTCTCCCGCGCGTACTGGATCGCACCGACCTTGCCGGTGACTCCGCGCTCGCCGAAGCCGCCCGGGATCAGGATTCCGTCGACATCGGCGAGCTGCCGTGCCGCGCCGGCCGGAGTTTTACAGTCGTCGGATGTGACCCACTTCACTTTGACGCGCGCCTTGTTGGCGAAGCCGCCGGCGCGCAGCGCCTCGGTCACCGACAGGTAGGCGTCGGGCAGATCGATGTATTTGCCGACCAGCGCGACGGTCACCTCGTGGTCCGGATTGTGGACGCGGTCCAGCAGATCGTCCCAGACCGTCCAGTCCACATCGCGGAACGGCAGATCCAGTTTCCTTACGACATAGGCGTCCAGGCCCTCGGTGTGGAGCACCTTGGGGATGTCGTAGATCGACTTGGCGTCCACGCAGGCCACCACCGCCGCCTCGTCCACATCGCACATCAGCGAGATCTTGCGCTTGATCGGAAGCGGGACATCACGGTCGGCGCGGAGCACGATCGCATCCGGCTGGATTCCGATGTTGCGCAGAGCCGCCACCGAGTGCTGTGTCGGCTTGGTCTTGAGCTCTCCGGACGGGCCGATGTACGGCAGCAGCGAGATATGGACGACGAAGACGTTGTCGCGGCCGACCTCGTGCCGTACCTGGCGGACGGTCTCCAGGAAGGGCAGCGACTCGATGTCGCCGACCGTGCCGCCGACCTCCGTGATGACGACATCGACATCGTCGGTCGCCATCCGCCGGATACGGTGCTTGATCTCGTTGGTGATGTGCGGAATGACCTGAACCGTGTCGCCCAGATACTCGCCGCGCCGCTCCTTGGCGATGACCTGGGAGTAGATCTGGCCGGTGGTGACATTGGCGGAGCCGTCGAGATCCACGTCGAGGAAGCGCTCGTAGTGGCCGATGTCCAGATCGGTCTCGGCGCCGTCGTTGGTGACGAACACCTCACCGTGCTGGAACGGATTCATGGTGCCGGGATCGACGTTGAGATACGGGTCGAGCTTCTGCATGGTGACCCGCAGACCGCGCGCCTTGAGCAGCGCACCCAGACTGGAGGCGGTCAGGCCCTTGCCGAGGGAGGATGCGACGCCCCCGGTGACGAAGATGTGCTTGGTCGTCGAGGATGTCGAGGATCGGGTCGGCATGGCCAAGAGAGGCTCCCGTGGTCGCGGT
The DNA here is from genome assembly GCF_042732975.1 of Streptomyces sp. NPDC059743. Lineage (NCBI taxonomy): Bacteria > Bacillati > Actinomycetota > Actinomycetes > Kitasatosporales > Streptomycetaceae > Streptomyces > Streptomyces sp. NPDC059743. The sequence continues at coordinate 501,424 of NZ_JBHWGS010000004.1, forward strand.
CTGAGGTGCGTACCGGTGTCCCTGCCGAAGCGGTGAGGGACTTCCGTCGCTGCGGGTTCGGGGCCTCTTCGCCTTGCTGGGAGTCCACCGGTCCACGGGCTACCAGGGTATCAGCGACGCGACGAGGCCGGTTCCGGCCACGCGTCCCACGCCCTTCGCACGTGGCACCCTTTGTCCCGTGAGTCACCCTTGGCCACGATGTTCGTCGGACCTATGTTGCCGGGACCGTGGCGCAGAACTCCCAGGTGCGTCGTATCCTGCTCGGACGTTCGCTGCCGAGTCCGGCCGGCATCGGCACACCCCGCCCGATTTCCCGGAAGATGAGCTCGTCAACGACTCTTGACCGAAGTACGCGCCCCGCGGGGCGGACATGGCCGTTCGACTGGAGATGCACGTGGCCGGGCGCATCGAGGATTACGCACTCATCGGAGATATGCAGACCGCTGCCCTGGTCTGCCGGGACGGCACAGTCGACTGGCTGTGCCTGCCCCGCTTCGATTCGCATGCCGTGTTCGCGGCACTGCTCGGCACCGATGAACACGGCTTCTGGCGGCTGGGGCCGGCGCATCCCGCCGGCTCCACGCCGCCGCGGGCGGCCAGGCGCCGCTACCGCGGGGACTCGCTGATCCTGGAATCCGAGTGGGACACCCCGCGCGGCACGGTGCGCGTGACGGACTTCATGCCGCCGCGCGACGGCGCTCCGCAGGTCATCCGGATCGTGGAGGGCATCAGCGGCCGGGTGCCCATGCGCTCCGCGCTGCGGATGCGGTTCAGTTACGGGCGCGTGGTGCCGTGGGTGCACAAGGTCGACAACCGCACGGTCGCCGTCGCCGGGCCCGACTCGGTCTGGCTGGACACCACGGCGGAGACCTACGGCAAGGACCTCACCACCTACTCCGACTTCACCGTGGCGCCGGGCGACCGGATCGCCTTCACGATCAGCTGGCAGCCCTCGCACCGGCAGCCGCCCGCGCTGCCCGATCCCGAGGGCTCGCTGGAGGCGACCTCCGACTTCTGGCGCGAGTGGGTCGAGCACTGCACGTACCACGGGCCCTACCGCGAGGCGGTGGTCCGTTCCCTGATCACACTCAAGGCCCTGACATACGCGCCGACGGGCGGGATCGTCGCCGCGCCGACCACCTCGCTGCCGGAGGAGATCGGCGGCGTACGGAACTGGGACTACCGCTACACCTGGCTGCGCGACGCCGCGATCACGCTCTCCTCGCTGCTGCGCACCGGCTACCGCGAGGAGGCCCGCGCCTGGCGCGAGTGGCTGCTGCGCGCCGTCGCAGGCGATCCGGAGAACCTCCAGATCATGTACGGCATCGCGGGCGAACGGGAGCTCGGCGAGGCCGAGCTGGACTGGCTGCCCGGCTATGAGCGCTCGGGCCCGGTCCGGGTCGGCAACGGCGCCGCGCACCAGCTCCAGCTCGATGTGTACGGCGAGGTCACCGAGGCGCTGCATCTCGCGCATATGACGGGCCTGGCCCGTAACGACTACGCGTCGGTGCTCCAGCTCAAGCTGATCCGCTATCTGGAGAAGCACTGGGACCAGCCGGACGAGGGCATCTGGGAGGTGCGCGGGCCGCGCAGGCACTTCGTCCACTCCAAGGTGATGGCCTGGGTCGCGGTCGACCGCACGATCAAGCTGATCGAGTCCGGCGAGGCGGACGGGCCGCTGGAGCGCTGGCGCGAGATGCGGGACGACATCCACCGCGATGTCTGTGAGAAGGGGTACGACAAGGAGCGGAACACCTTCACGCAGTCGTACGGCTCCAAGGAGCTGGACGCGTCGCTGCTGCTCATCCCGCAGATGGGCTTCCTGCCGCCGGACGACAAGCGGGTGATCGGCACGATCGAGGCGATCCAGCGCGAGCTGTCCACGGAGGACGGCTTCGTGATGCGCTATCCGACCTCCGGCGCCGAGGCGGGCGTCGACGGGCTGGCGGGCGACGAAGGTGCCTTCCTGGCCTGCTCGTTCTGGCTGGCCGACGATCTCGCGATGATCGGGCGGGTGGACGAGGCGCGGAAGCTCTTCGAGAGGCTGCTGGCGCTCAGGAACGATCTCGGGCTGCTGGCGGAGGAGTGGGACCCGCGGCTCCAGCGTCAGGTCGGGAACTTCCCGCAGGCGTTCAGCCATGTGCCGCTGATCGACACGGCGCTGCGGCTGACGGCCTCGGGAGCGTACGGAGGCTGAGGGCGGTCCGGAGGCCGGGACGGAGAGCGCATCTCCGTCCCGGCCTCCCGCATTCCCGCTGCTTGCGTGTCGCGTCGCCGCTCGCGTTTCCTGTCGGTGCTCGCGTTTCCTGTCGGCCGTAACCGCGGGTAGCCTCCGGCTTCATGGACAGTCAGGGCGGAATCACCGTACGGCGGGCGCTTGAGCTGCCGGGACTGCGCGGTGGTCTTCCCGAGGTCGTCGCCTGCGCGGACCGGCTGGACCGTACGGTGCGCTGGGTGCACGCGGGCGAGGTGCCGAACATCGCCTCGCTGCTCAAGGGCGGCGAGCTGCTGCTCACCACCGGGCTCGGTCTGGGCGACCGCTCCGCCGACCAGCGCGCCTTCGTACGCAAGCTCGCCGACCGCGGGATCGCGGCGCTGGTGGTGGAGCTGGGGCCGCGCTTCGACCGGCTGCCGACGGCGCTGGTGGAGACGGCGCGGGCGGCCGGGCTGCCGGTCGTACAGCTCCATCGTGAGGTGCCGTTCGTCTCGGTGACCGAAGAGGTCCACACGGAGATCGTCAACGGCCATTACGCGCTGCTGAGGCAGGCCGAGGAGGTCCACCGTCGGTGTACGGAGGCGCTGCTGGAGGGCGGCGGAGTGCCACGGGTGCTCCGTATCCTCGCGGACTTCGCGGGCAATCCGGTCTTCCTGGAGACAGCGGACGGGCAACTGCTGTACGCGGCGGCGCCCGGCGCGGGACCTGCGGCGGCCGATCCGTTGCAGATCTGGGAAGGGCTGCGCGGCCAGCGGTCGGCGCGGGCCGCCGGGCCACCCGTCGGAGCGGTGCTGGTGGATGTGCCGGGCGGCGGCCACGGTACGGGCGCGGTACGGGCCCGGCTGGTGCTGCCCGCCGTATCGGCAGCGCCGCTGCCGGTGCACCGGATGGCCGCCGAGCGCGCGGCGGGCATCCTGGCCGTCGTGCTGATGCAGGCACGCCAGGAGGAGGAGCTGGCGGCGCGTGGCCGTGGTGATTTTCTGACCGATCTGGCCGAGGGCCGGATCCTCGCCGAGGACGCGCCCGCGCAGGCACGTGTACTGGGCTTCAGGCCGGGCGAGGGACCGCTGCTGCCGGTGGTGATGCGGCTGGGCCCCGAGCCGCTGCCGTCGGGCAACTGGGCGCTGCTGGCGCGGGCGGTGCTGGAGGAGCTGTCGTCGGTGGGCGTTCCGGTGCTGCTGGGCGTACGGCCGGTGGAGGGCCGGGTTCCGCTGCTGCTGGGACTGCGCTCCGAGTCGGAACGTACGCCGGTGGCCGACCGGGTCGCGACGGCGCTGCGTACGGGCGTCGCGCGGGCCGGTCTGGAACGCGCGGGCGCACAGCCGCCGGTGGTGGTCGTCGGAGTCGCGGGTGGCTGGGCGGCGGCGGGCGCGGCGCTGCGGCACGCGGCGGAGACCGCGACGGCGGCGCAGGGCCTGCCCGAGCGCCCTTGGTACGACGCGCGCCGCCTGGACATCGACCTGCTGCTGTGGCGCCTGCGGGAACACCAGGACCTGGCGGCCTTCGTGGACCGCGCGATCGGCCCGCTGCGTACCCATGACCGCACGTCCCGCCCGGCGCTGCTGCCCACGCTGGAGGTCTATCTGGCCCACGCGGGCCGCAAGGCGGAGACGGCCCGCGAACTGCATCTGAACCGCCAGACGCTCTACAACCGCCTGGCCCGTATCGCCGAACTGCTGGGCACGGACCTGGACGATCCGCAGACGGTCCTGGCCCTGAGCCTGGCGCTACGGGCGAGACGCCACACGAAGTAACGGCAGGTACCGGCGACGACGGCGGAGGCCTCAGCGGAGACGGCGTGCAGGCTGGGCCAGTTCGTCGTAGACACAGAGGACTTGGGCGATGGTCTCGTCCTCCGTCGGCCAGGTCTCCGCCTGGGCCCGGCCCGCCGTGGCGAGCCACTGCCGGCGGTCCGGGTCGCCGAGGAGCCGTACCACCGCGTCGCCGAGGGCTCTCGCGTCTCCGTACGGTACGAGTTCCGCCGCGTCGCCGACCAGTTCGGGAATCCCGCCGACCGCCGTGGCGATCAGCGGTACGCCCAGCCGCAGCGCCTCCTGCGCGAGGACCGAGCGGGCCTCCCAGCGGCTGGGCAGCAGGGCGATATCGGCGGAGGCGAGGAGTTCGGCGACATCGTCACGGCGGCCGATCAGTTGCACCGGCAGTTCAGCCGCGTCGATACGCCGCTGGAGCCGCCCGCGCTCCCGGCCCTCGCCCGCGATGGCGAGCAGCGGCGCGGGATCGAGGCACCGCCACACCTCGGCCGCGTCGAGCAGCGTGTCGTATCCCTGTTCCGGCCTGAGACTGCCCACGGCCATCAGCAACGGTCGCTCGACCGCGCCGAGTTCGGCACGGGCCTTGCTCTCCGGGCCGCCGACCGGCCGGTCCGACGCGGGCAGCGCGACCGGCGCGAGGCGGGCGTCGCGCGCGCCTCTGCTACGGGCCCGGTCGACCAGCTCCGACGACGTACCGAGCACAATGGCCGCCGCCCTGACGGCCCTTCGCTCCAGCAGCCGCATGAGATGGCCGCGCGGCCCTTCGGTCTGCGCACGGCTGTGCCAGGTGACCACCAGCGGTATCCGCTGACCGCCGAGCGCGATCGCCGTCCGTACGGCGGCGTGCACTCCATGCGCGTGCACCACGTCCGCTCCGGCGCACGCGGCGCGCAAGGTCGCGACGGACGCCGGGTCCCCGCGCCGTGGTACGGCGACGTGGTGCGCCCCCGAGCCGCTGAAGTCATAGATACGCTCGACATCCGCCGGGGCGCACACCGTGACGCGCACGCCCCGGGCGACCAGCCCCGCCGCCAACGATCGAACGTGCGCGCTGCTGCCCGCACTGCCACCGCCCAACACCTGGACCGTACGCAGTTGAGTCACGTGGTCAAGGCTCCTGGATCGGGATCGGGGACACCGTCAAGGATGCCAGTCCGGACGCGCGTTCAGGCACCGCGGGGAGGTCGTTCTTGTGTCCGGCACCGCAAGCACACAATCGCAACCACCCACACGGGTGAACCCACGGCGCGCGCCGGGAGCCACACCGCACTGCCGAACCGCGGCCCCTAGCCTCCGGACCACGGCCCCTGGCCCGAAGACGAACCCGCTTAGTCCGCAGACGAACCCGCTCGGGCCGTGGCCAACAGCTCCTCCGCATGCGCCCGCGCCGTCTCCGAGTCCTCCTGGCCCGCCAGCATCCGCGACAGCTCCCGTACCCGGTCCTCGCCCTCCAGGACCGTCACTCCGGACCGTGTCACCGAGCCGTCGTTCGTCTTCTCGACCAGAAGTTGACGGTCGGCGAAGGCCGCGACCTGCGGAAGGTGCGTCACCACCACCACCTGCGCGGATCTGGCGAGCTTCGCCAGCCGGCGGCCGACCTCGACCGCCGCCTTGCCGCCGACGCCCGCGTCCACCTCGTCGAAGAGATAGGTCGGTACGGGATCGGAGCCCGCGAAGACCACCTCCACCGCGAGCATCACCCGGGACAGCTCACCGCCGGACGCGCCCTTGGCGATCGGCCGCGGCTGGGCGCCCGGATGAGGCGCCAGCAGCAGTTCCACCTCGTCGGCGCCGTGCGGGCCGTACACCACGGAACGCCCGCCCACCACGATCCCGGACATCTCGTCCGCGGTCCCGGTCTGCCGGATGTCGAAGGAGACGCGCGCGTGCGGCATGGCCAGTGAGGCCAGCTCCGCCGTGACGGCCTCCGCGAAGCGCGCCGCGGCCTCCGTGCGGGCGTCGGTCAACGCCTGGGCGAGTACGGACAGTTCGGCGCGCAGAGCGTCACGCTCGGCCGTCAGCCCGGCGATCCGGTCGTCGTCGCTCTCCAGCTCGGTCAGCCGCGCGGCGCTCTCCTCGGCCCAGGCCAGTACGGCGGAGATGTCCTCGCCGTACTTGCGCGTGAGCGCGGTGAGCGCGGCCCGCCGCTCCTCCACCGCGGCCAGCCGCAGCGGATCGGCGTCCAGATCCTCCGCGTAGCCGGCCAGTTCGCCCGCGACGTCCGCCAGCAGGATGGAGAGCTCGCCCATCCGTTCGGCGAGCGCGGCGAGCACCGGATCATGGGACCGTACGGCCTCCAGCGCCCGGCCCGCGCCCGCGACGAGCGTGGTCGCCTCGACGCCCTCCGGATCCTCGGGATTGCCCGCGAGCGCCGCGTGCGCCACGGCCGCGGCGGACGCGAGCGCCTCCGCGTGGCCGAGCCGCTCCGCCTCGGCGGCGAGCTCGGTGTCCTCTCCCGCCCTCGGCTCGACGGCCGCGACCTCGTTCAGCCCGAAGCGCAGCAGATCGGCCTCCTGCGCCCGCTCACGGGCCCGGGTGGTCAGCTCCTCCAGCTCCGTGGCGACGGCCCGCAGCCTGCGGTACGCCGCCGTGTAGGCGGCCTGGGGCCCGGCGACGCCCTCGCCCGCGTACCGGTCGAGCGCCTGCCGCTGCCGCGCGGGCCGCAGCAGTCCCTGCTGGTCGGTCTGGCCGTGCACCGCGACCAGATCGTCCGCCAGCTCGGCCAGCACGCCCACGGGCACCGAGCGCCCGCCCAGATGCGCCCGTGAGCGTCCCTCGGCGGAGACGGTTCTGCTGACGAGCAGCGTCCCTTCGTCCAGCTCGGCCCCGGCCTCCTCGGCCCGTACGGCCGCGGGCGTGCCCGCGGCCATCGTGAGCCTGCCCTCCACCACCGCCGACCTGGCGCCGATCCGTACCAGCGCCGGATCCGCGCGCCCGCCGAGCAGCAGTGCCAGGCTGGTGACGACCATGGTCTTGCCCGCGCCGGTCTCACCGGTCACCGCGGTAAAGCCTGGCGACAGCTCGACGACCGCGTCGTCGATGACCCCGAGCGACCGTATCCGCATCTCCTCCAACACGGTCATGACCATACGAGGTCCTGGCGCCGCCGCGCGACGGACCCCACCCACGGTTCGCCCGGCCGAGGTCCGTCCGCGCTCAGTGCGGTGCCCCGCGGCTCAGTGAGGTGCCCCGCGCCAGCCCGACACCGGCAGCGCGAACTTGGCCACCAGCCGGTCCGCGAACGACGCGTGGTGCAGCCGCGCCAGCCGTACGGGAACGGCGCCGCGCCGTACCTCCACCCGGGCTCCCGGCGGCAGCTCGACCGTTCTGCGCCCGTCGCACCAGAGCACACCGTTGGGCGTGTGCGCCTGCACCTCCACCGCGAGCACCGTGGTCGGCGAGGTGACCAGCGGCTTCGCGAACAGGGCATGGGCGCTGATCGGCACCATCAGCAGCGCCTCGACCTCCGGCCAGACGACAGGACCGCCGGCCGAGAAGGCGTACGCGGTCGAACCGGTGGGCGTGGCGCACACGATGCCGTCGCAGCCGAAGGCGGTCACGGGCCGTCCGTCGATCTCCAGGACGACTTCGAGCATCCGCTCGGGCGAGACCTTCTGCACGGCCGCCTCGTTGAGCGCCCAGTCCCGGTGGACCACATCGCCGTTGCTGTGCACGACGACATCGATCGTCATCCGCTCCTCGACCTCATACGCACGGGTGACCACGCGGTTGACGACCTTGTCCAGATCGTCCCGTTCCGCCTCGGCGAGAAAGCCGACCCTGCCCAGATTGACGCCGAGCATGGGAACGCCGGAGGCCCGTGCGAAGGCGGCACCGCGCAGCAGCGTCCCGTCGCCGCCGAGCACGATGAGCAGCTCACAGCCGTCCAGGACGTCGGGCGTGGCCTCCGGGACGGTCTCGACGGACGGCGGCAGCGGCAGATCGTTGGCCTCGGTGGCCAGTACGCGTACGCCGAGACCGTTGCGTACCAGTCCGTTCACGACGAGTTCGGCGCTGCGGATCGCGGCGGGCCTGCCGGTGTGGGCCAGCAGGAACACGGTGCGGTCCGCGTTGGCGGACCGCAGGCTCCCGGCGGTCTCGGTGGCCGTGGTGCTCAGGGCCGGTTCGGCGGCCGGGATGTGCTGAGCGCCCAGCGTGACCGGCGCGCTCTCGGTGATCAAGGTGGTCGAGGTGTTCGGGGTGGTCTGGATGGTCTGCGCGGGCTCGGTGCTCTGCGCGGGCTGCGTGGGCTGCGTGGTCAACGGGGTCCCTCCGCCACTGCACGGTCGACATCCGCCGGGTCCAGCTCGGGCGCTCCGGCGTGGAGCCACAGAAAGTACTCGACATTTCCGGACGGCCCCGGCAACGGACTCGCGGTGACTCCCTTTACTCCGAGACCCAGTTCACCGGCCCGCCGCGCCACCGCCCGTACGGCCTCGGCCCGCAGCTCGGGACTGCGTACGACTCCGCCGCTGCCCAGCCGCTCCTTGCCCACCTCGAACTGCGGTTTCACCATCAGTACGAGATCGGCGCCGGGCGCGGCGCAGCGCACCAGCGCGGGCAGCACCAGCCCCAGCGGAATGAACGAAAGATCCCCGACCACCAGATCCACAGGCTTCCCTTCGATCGCGTCAAGCGTCAACTCGCGTACGTTCGTACGGTCCTTGACGGTGACGCGTTCATCGCTCCGCAGCGACCAGGCGAGTTGTCCGTAGCCGACGTCCACCGCGACCACCTGGCCGGCGCCGGCCCGCAGCAGGACATCCGTGAAGCCGCCCGTGGAGGCGCCCGCGTCGAGCGCCCGCCTGCCGTGGACCTCCAGACCGAGCGGAGTGAAGGCCGCCAGCGCGCCCGCGAGTTTGTGTCCGCCGCGCGAGACATAGTCGGGATCGCCGTCGTCCGCGGTGACGACGACGGCGGCGCTCGTCTCCACCTGGGTGGCGGGCTTGGTCGCGGTGGTGCCGCCGACGGTCACCCGGCCCGCGGCGATGAGCTGGCTCGCGTGTTCACGTGAGCGCGCGAGGTTACGGCGTACCAGTTCGGCATCGAGACGGCGGCGTGCCAGTCCTGCCACGTTCGGTTCAGCTCCTGTGGTCGTACGCGAGAGGGATCACCGGGGGCCCGGGCCCGGGCCCGGAGCGCCCTGCCGGCCTTGCGGTCCCTGTGGGCCTTGCGGTCCCTGTGGGCCTTGCGGCCGAGGTCCTTGCGGGCCCTGGGGCGCCGGACGTGCGTCGAGCGCTGTCAGCGCGTCACGCAGCCCACGGTGTACATCCTCGTACACCTCGACATGTCCGTCCGTCGGCAGGTGGTCGGCGTCGCCGAGACGGGCCAGCCACGCGTCCACCTCGGTGTCGCCGGTCGGGACGGTGGCCACGCCGAGCGGGCGTGGCGCCGCCGGGTCGTCCGCGGGAGGTCCCGCCGTCCCCGGCCCGTTCTCGGCCGGTCCGGCGGCCGGGCCCGCCATGGAGTCGCTCATGCCCAGACGCTACCGCGAAGCCCTGCGGTACCGTCGATCACGATGGCGACGACGGAGGAGTGCCGCAGCGCACTCGAAAAGCTCTCGGACAATCTGGCACGCGCGAACGGGGAGGTCCGCACCGCGGCCGGGCTCGACCGTTCACTGAGCTGCCACATCACGGATCTGGACCTCACCTTCACCGGCCGTCTCGTGGACGGCCGGATCGAGGTCGCCGACACCGTACAGGGACCGCCGCCGCAGAAGGCGGAGATCGGGCTGGCCATGGCGGGCGACGATCTGGTGGCGCTGGTCGACGGCGAGCTGAACTTCGCCCGCGCGTGGGGCTCGGGACGGGTCAGACTGGACGCGGGCTTCCGCGACCTGCTGCGCCTGCGCACACTGCTCTGAGCCTCTGGGCCGCCTCGTGAGCGGCGGTGGGGTTGTACGGACCGTCCTCTCACTTCGCCTGCGGTACGGGCACGGCCCGCCGGGCCCGCCGTCCCGCCGGCACCACCAGCGGCGTACCGGTCTCCGGGTCCTCGATCACCTGGCAGCGCAGACCGAAGACCTCTTCCACGCGCTCGGCCGTGACGACCTCCGAGGGCGCGCCCTCCGCCACGATCGCGCCGTCGCGCATCGCGATGAGATGTGTGGCGTAACGGGCCGCGTGGTTGAGGTCGTGCAAAACGGCGACGAGCGTACGGCCCTGGGTCTCGTGCAGTTCGGCACAGAGGTCGAGCACATCGATCTGGTGCTGGATGTCGAGGAAGGTGGTGGGCTCGTCGAGCAGCAGCAGCGGTGTCTGCTGGGCGAGGGCCATCGCGATCCAGACACGCTGACGCTGGCCACCGGACAATTCATCGACATAACGATCAGCCAGTTCATCGACACCGGTCGACACCATCGATTCCTCGACTGTCCGCTCGTCCTCCGGCGACCACTGGCGCAGCAGCCCTTGGTGCGGATAGCGGCCACGCGCCACCAGATCCGCGACCGTGATCCCGTCGGGCGCGACGGACGACTGAGGCAGCAGACCGAGACTCCTGGCGACCTTCTTGGCGGGCATCGTGTGGATGGCCGTGCCGTCGAGCAGGACACGTCCTTGGGAGGGCTTGAGCATCCGGGAGAGCGCACGCAGCAATGTCGACTTGCCGCAGGCGTTCGGGCCGACGATCACCGTGAACGAGTGGTCGGGGATCTCCACCGACAGATCGCGGGCGACGATCCGCTGGTCGTAGCCGAGAGTCACCGATTCCGCGGTGAGGCGCTGCATGGACGTACTCCTGGTGTCCGACTGTTCTGGAGGACCGTCGACCAACATGAAGTTAGGTTAGCCTACCCTCGCGCCGCGCCCTCTCCCTGCCTGCCGGGGACGGCCCGCCGGGCCGTCCCCGTCCCCGCCGCCCTCCGCCGCTCTCCGCGACCGCCGCCGCAGCCTCGCGTCCTACAGACCCAGCCTCGCCAGCACCTTGCCCACGTCCAGCGTGGAGGAGCCGTCGCCCGCCTCCGTCCAGGCCGCCGCGCACAGCGCACGCAGCCCGTCCAACGCCGTACCGTCCCCGTCCAGCGCCAGCGCGTGCCCGTTCCCGGCGACCGAAGCGGTCCATCCACCGCAGCCGAACCCGTCTTCCGTCCCGGCCACTTCGGGCTGTCCGGTCAGCAGTCCGCGCAGATCCTCGTCCACATACGTCGGCCGGTGCCTCGGCTCGGCGGCCAGGAGCCGCGCCGCGTCCGTCACTCCGGTCAGTACGAGCAACGAGTCCACGCCTCCGTTGAACGCTCCCTCGATATCCGTGTCCAGCCGGTCCCCGACCACCAGCGCCCGCTTCGCGCCGGTCCGCAGTATGGTCTCGCGGTGCATCGGCGGCAGCGGCTTGCCCGCGACCTGCGGCACGGCGCCCGTGGCGATCCGTACGACCTCCACCGCCGCGCCGTTGCCCGGCATGATCCCGCGCGCACTCGGAATCGTCAGATCCGTATTGGACGCGAACCACGGCACACCGCGGTTGATCGCATAGCAGGCCTCGGCGAACCGTCCCCAGGCCAGCTCCGGACCGCCGTATCCCTGCACCACGGCGGCCGGATCGTCATCGGCCGACTCGACCGGCACAAGTCCGCGCTCGCGCAGCGCGACCCGTAGTCCCTCGCCGCCGATCACCAGCACCTTGGATCCCGCCGGGAACTGCTCCGCGATCAGCCGGGAGACCGCCTGCGCCGAGGTGATCACATCGGCCGGCTCGGCCGGCGCACCGAGTTCGGTGAGATGCGCCGCGACGGCGGCGGGCGTGCGGAGCGCGTTGTTGGTGACATACGCGAGATGCATCCCGGCGTCACGGGCCGTACGGAGCGACTCGACAGCGTGCGCGATGGCTTCCCCGCCCGCGTACACCACACCGTCGAGATCGAGCAGAGCAGTGTCGTACGCCTTGTGCAGCGCGGTCGCACTCCCGCTCGGCCTGGTCCTGCTCTGCTCGCTCATCCGCCGTCCGTCCCTCACTCGTGACATCTGCACACCACATCCACGTGACATACCTGCTCCGTGGCGCTTCTCTCCCGATCATCGCTCATTCCCCACACCCCACATACGATGCCCTGATGAACACAACAGGTCCTGCGGACAAGGGGCTGCGGCTGATTCCGTTCCATGGGCTCCGCTATGTCCCCGAACGGGTCGGCAGTCTCTCCGCCGTGACCTCTCCGCCGTACGACGTGGTCGTGCGGCCGGACGGACTGCACCACCTGGAGTCGGCCGATCCGCACAACATCGTCCGGCTGATCCTGCCGCAGGCCGCCACGCCCGGCGAGCGCCACCGCCAGGCGGCGCGGACGCTGGCGCGCTGGCTCGCCGAGGGCGTCCTCGCGCCGGATCCGGAGCCCGCGCTGTACGTGTACGAGCAGCGCAAGGGCGAGCTGTTGCAGAGAGGCGTCATCGGGGCGCTGGCGCTCTCGTCGCCGTCCGACGGCATCGTGCTGCCGCATGAGGACGTCATGCCGGATGTCGTGGCGGACCGCGCGGCCCTGATGCGGGCGACCGCGGCGAATCTGGAACCACTGCTGCTGACCTACCGCAGCGGCGGCGAGGTCACCGCCGGCGCACCGGACGTACTGGCCGACGCACCGGACGTACTGAGCGTGGCGGGCACGGCGGGCGTCATCGAGCGCACCGTCCGCCGCTCGCCGCTCCTCGACACCACCACGGAGGACGGCTTCAGCCACCGGCTGTGGTCGGTCACGGATCCCGGCGACCTCGCGGAGATCGCCGACGACCTGGGCCATCACCAGGCCCTGATCGCCGACGGCCACCACCGCTGGGCGACCTATCTGAGGCTGCGCGACGAGCACGCGGAAGCCGGGCCCTGGGGATACGGGCTGGTCCTGCTGATCGACACGGCCCGCTATCCCCTCCAGGTCCGCTCCATCCACCGGGTGCTGCACCAACTGCCCGTCGACCACGCGGTCGAGGCGCTCTCCGGCTTCTTCCGCGTCCGTACGGTCGACGACCCGCTCCCGGACGCGCTCGACGCCCTGGCCGACGCCACAACCATGGGCAACGCGTTCCTGCTCGCCGGGAACGGCCGCTTCCATCTGGTCGACCGTCCGGACCAGGAGCTGCTGGCGCGTACGGTGCCCGTCGACCGGCCCGCGGCCTGGCGGGCACTGGACGCGACGGTCCTGCACGCCACGCTGCTGGACCACATCTGGCGGATCCCGGACGCGCCCGAGCACATCGCGTACATCCACGACACGGCGGCGGCCGTCGACAAGGCGGAACGGGACGGCAGTACGGCGGTCCTGCTGCATCCGGTGCGCGAGGAGGTCGTACGGGAACTGGCGCGCCAGGGCGTGATGATGCCGCGCAAGTCCACGTCCTTCGGCCCCAAGCCGGCGACGGGGCTGGTGCTGCGGAGTCTCGCTCCGGGCTGCTGACGGCGTAAACACGTGTGGGCGGCACCCAAGGCCAGGGTGCCGCCCACACGTATCAGCTCAGCTCAACGCTCAGTGCTTGGCGTCGGGTTCGTCGCGCTCGTCGTCCTCATCGACCCGGTCGTCGTCACTGTCTTCGGCGACGTCCTCGTCGTTCTCGTCGTCTTCGACGTCGAGAACGAGGTTGAGGTCCTCGTCTTCACCGTCGGCCTCGGCGACCTCGTCGCTTTCGTCGTTCTCGTCCTCCTCGACCATGGCGTCCACGAACTCGACGCCGTCCAGCTCCGCGAGCCGGTCCGAGGCGTCCGTCGCGCCGTCCTTGTCCGCCTCGATCGTCTTGGCGAACCACTCACGGGCTTCGTCCTCGCGCCCGGCCGACAGCAGGGCGTCGGCGTACGCGTAGCGCAGCCGAGCGGTCCACGGCTGAACGGAGTTGGACGCCAGCTCAGGACTCTGGAGCGTCACGATGGCGGCATCGATCTGTCCCATGTCCCTGCGCGCGCCGGCCGCGACCAGCCGCATCTCGACCTGGCCCGCCTTGTCGAGCTTCTGCACCTCGGGCTCGCCGGCCATCGCCATCGCCCGTTCAGGACGGCCGAGTCCGCGCTCGCAGTCCGCCATGACGGGCCACAGATCGACACTCCCGGTCATCCGCCGCGCGGCCCTGAACTCGGCCAGAGCCTCGGCGTACTTCTGCGTGGCGTACGCGGCGAAGCCCGCCGCCTCACGTACGGCGGCGACCCGGGAGGCGAGCCGCAGTGCGATACGGGAGTACGCGTAGGCCTGCTCCGGGTCCTCGTCGATGAGCTGGGCGACCATGACGAGGTTTCTGGCGACGTCGTCGGCAAGCGTCTTGGGCAGGCTCATCAGCTCCTGACGGACGCTCTTGTCGATCTCCTCGCCGGTGACGTCGTCCGGGATCGGCAGCCGCTTGATCGGCTCCCGGTCACGGTCGCGGTCACGGTCGTCACGGCGCTCGTAGCCGCTGCGGCGGTTGTCGTCGCGCCCGCGGTATCCGCCACGGTCGCGGTCACCGCGGTCCCGGTCGTCGCGCCGGCCGTAACCACCGCCGGTGCCACCACCGCTCGTGGGCCGGCCACCGCGGTCGTCACGACGAGCGTAGCCACCGCCGCCACCGGTCCCGCTGGGACGCCCGGCTCCACCACGGCTGTCGTCACGGCGCGGGCCGCTGGGACGGTCGTCCCGACGGAAACCGGGCCTGTCGTCACGACGGTCGTCACGCCTGGGACCGCTGGGCCGGTCATCCCGACGAGGCCCGCTCGGCCGGTCGTCACGACGGCCGTAGCTACCGCCACCGCCACCGCCTCGGCTGTCATCACGACGGAACGTGGGCCGGTCATCGCGGCGGCTGTCGTCACGACGATCGTCACGACGCGGGCCGCTCGGGCGGTGGTCGTCACGGCGAGGACCACCACTGCTGGGACGGTCATCGCGACGGCCGTAACCGCCGCCACTGCCGCCACCGGAACCGAAACTGGGCCGAGCACCACGGTCACGGTCATCACGACGAGGACCGCTCGGCCGGTCGTCACGCCGGGGACCACTGGGACGGTCATCGCGTCGCGGGCCACTGGGACGGTCGTCCCGACGGAAACCGGGCCGGTCGTCCCGACGATCGTCACGCCGGTCATCGCGACGGAAGTCAGGCCTGTCATCGCGTCGGTCATCACGTCGGTCGTCCCGACGCGGAGCACCGGCGCGGTCATCACGGCGAGGACCGCTGCTGGGACGGTCATCGCGCCGCTGATAACCACCACCGCCGCCACCGGTCGGCCGACCGCCACGGTCGTCACGACGACCGTAACCACCGCCGCTGGAACCGGAACTGGAGCCGGGACGACCACTGCGGTCATCCTCGCGACGCGGTCCGGCGGGCCGGTCGTCGCGCCCGCCGCGATATCCGCCACCTCGGTTGTCATCACGTCGGTCGTCCCGACGCGGAGCGCTGGGGCGGTCGTCACGGCGACTGCTGTCGTCACGACGGAAACCGCCACGGTCCCGATCATCACGTCGCGGACCGCGATCGCGATCGTCACGGCCTCCGCGGAAGCCGCCCCGGTCACCGCTGTCCCGACGGCGCTGATCGCGCTCGGGACGGTCGTCGGAGGAGTTGGGGGACATCGGTTGGGCTCCTGTCTTCGGGTACCGCAGTCATTCTCGCGCAGTCGGCCTTCCGATGCGCTTCGGGTGAAATGGGGAATGGAAGGGAAAGCTGGGAAAAACAAAAAGGACCCATGATCCAGCATGAACGCTGGACCATGGGTCCTTGAAAGATTGTTCGGCGGTGTCCTACTCTCCCACAGGGTCCCCCCTGCAGTACCATCGGCGCTGTGAGGCTTAGCTTCCGGGTTCGGAATGTAACCGGGCGTTTCCCTCACGCTATGACCACCGAAACCCTATCGGGCCATCCCGCAGAGCGGAATATCGGCACTTAGCGAACAAGCACACTCTTCAATTGAGTACATACTGGTTCAACCGGTGCGACTGTTCGCAACCCGGGAACCACACAGTGGACGCGAGCAACTGAGGACAAGCCCTCGGCCTATTAGTACCGGTCAACTCCACCAGTCACCTGGCTTCCATATCCGGCCTATCAACCCAGTCGTCTACTGGGAGCCTTAACCCCTCCAGGGGGTGGGAGCCCTCATCTCGAAGCAGGCTTCCCGCTTAGATGCTTTCAGCGGTTATCCCTCCCGAACGTAGCCAACCAGCCATGCCCTTGGCA